>CALGWV010000096.1 GCA_937936325.1 uncultured Bdellovibrionales bacterium
ACCCATAGCACATTCCAGGAGACGCTCTGCGGCCAACAGCGGTCTTCTTCCATCAAAAGGTAAATCTAAAATCTTTGAAAATAGGCGATAAATAAACCCTTCAATATAACCAAATCAACTGAATATTTAGTGAATTAATGCCGATAGTTGAGTGTGGCCTTACATTCAAATTGTCATCTTATTGCCGTAGCCGGGGCTAAAGGCGGAGCGGGTAAATCCGTACTGGTCTCTAACCTGGCAGCTAGCTTAGCTAAAGAGTTCAAAACTAGGGTTTTACTTTGTGACCTAGACCCTTTGACAGGCGGAGACTTAAATCTGATTTTTGGTTTAAAGCCTGAAAAAACAATTCAAGATCTCGTAAATGCTAAGACGGCCTTAAACCCAAAAACTATTTCTAACTTTGTACAATCTCACGGATCTGGTGTGGATGTCTTAGCCGCAGTCAAAGACTCAAGTGAAAGTTTTCATGTGAATGGGGAAGAGTTTCTTAAAAGTTTGAGTGTCATCTCTCAATATTACAAATTTATATTGGTAGATTTAGGATCTAAGCATGAAGATCTGCAATATAAGCTCATGAATGAAAGCAGTGGTGTGATTGTCGTGACCACTCCGGACATTTTAACCATCAACCAAACTAAAAAATTCTTAAACAATATGGTGGAGCAAACCTTTCCTATAGATTTGTTTCAGATCTGTGTGAATAAGGTTCATCGTTCTGCAATGACTCCTAAACAGATCCAACAGGTTTTAGGTCGACCAGTTCTTGGAGCTATACCTCAAGATGATGCCAGTTTTTATCAAGCCTTGAGCCGTGGAGCCCCATTGGTTCAGTTGGCACCATCAGGCCCCGTAGCAAGGGCTTTTGTCGAAATGTCTAGAAAGCTTTCTGGAGGAGTACTTTCTAAGCTAAAAAATTTGGGTGCCAAAAAAATTAAGACCCAAGAAAAACCTGGATCAACGAGCTCTGGATCTATAAACCCATCACAAGATTTATCATCTTACAAAAAAATTAAAATACATATTCATAACGAGTTGATACGCGAGATGGATTTAAAAAGCAATCTCCATAAAACGAAAGGGGACCCTGCAAAAGAAAAAGAGCTTGAGCTTAAAACACAAAAAAGTGTTACGGGCTTAGTGGACAAATATGTTTCAGGTGTGAGCCGAGAAGACCGATCACAACTTATTAAAGAGATCGTAGATGAGGCCCTTAAGCTTGGCCCACTGGAAGACTTATTGGCTGATCCAAATGTCACAGAGATTATGGTAAATGGAGCGGACAAAATATTTGTAGAAAAAAATGGAAAACTGACTTTGTCTAAAACCACGTTCACTTCTAACCAACAGCTTCGCAATGTGATTGAGCGCATAGTCACTCCGCTAGGGAGGCGTATTGATGAAAAAACTCCCTATGTGGATGCAAGGCTTCAAGACGGCAGTCGTGTGAATGCTGTGATTGAGCCTCTTTCTATTGATGGTCCTGCAGTGACAATTAGAAAGTTTTCTAAAGATGTGATTACAGCTGAAAATTATTTGAACTGGGGCTCCATGAATCGAAAGATGATTGATTTTCTAAAACTCTGTGTAGATCAAGGTTTAAATATTGTGATTTCCGGAGGTACTGGTTCTGGTAAAACAACCCTACTTAACACCATGTCTAGTTTTATTCCAATGAACGAGCGTATTGTGACTGTGGAAGATGCCGCGGAACTTCAACTCAAACAAGAGCATGTCGTAAGGCTTGAAACTCGTCCCGCAAATATGGAAGGCACAGGCGAAGTGAGCATTCGAGATTTAGTGAGAAACTCTTTGCGCATGCGTCCAGATAGAATTGTTGTTGGTGAGTGTAGAGATGGGGCAGCCCTGGATATGCTTCAAGCCATGAATACAGGACATGACGGTTCTATGACAACAGTTCATGCTAACTCTCCGCGTGAAGCTGTAGCACGATTAGAAACCTTATGTCTTATGGCGGGGATGGAGCTGCCAGTAAAAGCTATACGAGAACAAATAGCTGGAGCGGTACATTTATTTGTTCAGATTGGACGTTTGAGTGATGGATCAAGAAAAATCAAATCCATCACTGAGGTTGTAGGCATGCAGGGTGATGTTATTACACTTACTGAAGTTTATAAATTTAAAGAAGAGGGTTTTGATAAAAACAGAAAAATTATTGGATCTTTTCAAGCAACAGGATTAATCCCATCGTTTGTGGAAAAATTTGAAAGACGTGGTATTAGCATTCCTAAAAATTTATTTTCTAATGAAGAAGAGCTTAAACAGGTTAAAAAAGTTTCGGGTATTCAGCGATCTCGTCCAAGGCCAAGACCTGCGGTAGAAGATGTAGAAAAAAAGAAGGCCAGTTAGATGGATTTTTTATATCAAATTCTACCTTCAATATTCTGGCATCCATGGATTTTTATACCGGTATTTGCGCTTTGTGTTTTTTTTGCAACCTTTTTGGGTTTTCCCATAGTTTATAAAAAGTTAGAAAAAAGATTTGTTGCGAGCAAAACGGAAATCAAAAGATACCTTGATTTAATGTTTTCAGAAGTAGAAGACAAAAAACTCACGTTGTTACTGATCTTAGTAAGTTATGGTGTAGGTTTTGTGTTTTTTCTTTTGTTTTTTCCTAACGTGATTGGCGGACTTATTTTTGGCTCTGTTGTTGTTTTTATAGGAAGCTTTATACCCCTTAAATATATCGAGTCTAGATACCATAAAAGATGTCAAAGAGTCGTTGATCAAATGGTGGACGGAATGACGATCATGGCTAATGGCGTGAAGGTGGGGTTGAGTGTGACCCAAGCCATGGAGCGAGTGGTAGATAATATCAAAGGGCCTCTGTCTCAAGAGTTCAGTATGGTTTTAAATAAAGTGCGACTAGGTATGACCGTTGAAGAAGCTTTAAATGAAATGGCCGACCGAGTGCCTATGGCGGATCTTCAAATGTTCGTGACAGCAGTAAATATTCTAAAAGAGACCGGTGGTAATATGGGTGAAACTTTTGAAACCATAAATATAACAGTGAGAGAAAGGCAAAAAGTTGAAAAGAAAATCCAAGCCCTCACTGCTCAGGGGAGTATGCAGGGGATTATTATTTCTTGTGTACCATTTGCCCTTTTAGCTATGTTTTGGATTATGGATCCAGATTTTGTGCGCCCATTATTTACAACAACAATGGGACTTATAGCTTTGTTTATTGTTATGGTATTAGTGGCCATTGGTGGAGTCGTAATTAAAAAAGTGATCACAATAAAGGTTTAATATGAAAAAAAATAAATTTAAAACATTTTTAGTTAATTTACTGTTAATGAGCCTGCCCTCGTTCGTGGAAGCCTCATTTGTAGATGTTAAAGATGCAGATTTTAGTCATTCTGTAGTAGATCTAAAAGCTGAGGGCACAGGTTATCATTTGCAGCTTCAAAGAACCTATCATAGCAGGTCTCTTCATCGTGGTTTATTTGGTTATGGTTGGTGCTCTAATTTGGAATCAAAACTAGTGATTACGGCCGAATCTAAAATCAATTATGTTCATTGTGGATCAGGGGAGAAAGTGAGCTTTACTCCTTCAACAGAAAAATCATTCTTCTTTAAGAACGTTAAAAACATTATGGCTATGTCAAAAAAAGCAAATCCAAATTTAACTACATCTCAGCTCAGACAATTGAGGCTTCAGGTAGAAGGGAACCAATTTTTTAGAAATGAGCTGGCGACACGTCTGGGAATGAAAGGACAGCTCATTCCAGGACGAGTTTATAGAGCCGAAAATCGGCCCATAGAAAAAATTGTATTTGAAGGTGGAAATTATAAGAGAATCTTGAGTGATCAATCGATTGAGAGATACGATAAAAAGGGCCGTTTGATAGCGCGCTATGACCGTATGGGTAATTACATTAAAATTATATATCAAGGACCTGTGATTTCACATATAGTTGACAGTGCTAACCGCAGAATAGACCTCAAAGTGGATCCAGCAGAAAACAGGATTGTTTCAGCAAGGCTGAATCAAACACTTTTAAATTATATTTATAACCAAGAAGACCTGGCCTTTGTAAGATTTCAAAATAAAAACAGATTTTCTTATACCTATGATGATCTTCATAATATGAAAACAGCTCAGTTTCCAGATGGAACTAACGAAGTCATTAATTATAATTCTGCAAAAGATTGGGTCACAAGTTTTAAAGACCGTGCTGGATGCATTGAGACTTATGGCTATGAAGCCTCAAAAAAAGACCCTATAAATGACTACTCTTCTGGGGTGAAAAAAAATTGTAGAGGAAAAGTGACTTACCAAGCCTCATATCGCTTTGTACACCGACAAAAAAAAGATCGCCGTGGGAAGTATCTTTTTATGGTAAGCACTAATATCAATGGAGTAGCTGAAAGCCGTAAATTTGATGATTTGACGGGAAGGCCTATTGAGGTCAATTCAAATGGAGTTGTGAAAAATTATGCTTATAATAAAAAAGGACTAGTGAGCCGCAAGAGTCAGGCTAATAAAGTATGGACGTATCAGTATCATCCCACTTGCCACAAAGTGAGTGAAGTGAGAGAACAGCTCATAGATGTGCCTAAAAAAAGATCTCTGAGCTCGCAAAAAGTCACAGGCTATTCGTATGATAATAAAAAATGCCTTATGAACTTAGCTGTAAATAATTTAGGGCAAAAATTTAAAGTAAAGTACGATGAAAGAGGGCGAGTTGCTATGGTGATAGATCATACAAAAAAACTTATAAAGATTAGCTATGATGGGGTTACGACACGCCCGGTGACTGTGAAAAGGCCGGGAGTGGGATTGCTTAAACTTATTTATAATAGCTTAGGTGTATTGCAAAAAGTACAAAGCCCACAGGGTATTTCTGTTCAGGCGCAAATTACTAAAATTTTTTCTAATATTGTAGATCTCATAACACCAGCTACCGAAGGGGTACAAGTATGAAAGTTTTAATTATAATTTTCTCACTTACTTTTTTATTTGTTGCAGAAGCTGAAAATAATATGGGTTCTCTTGAATCGATACCTTCAGAAGGCGAATCCTCGTCCGGTGTATCGGTTATAAGATCGAACTGTTGTCATCATACTGGCCCCTTCCCTGAGTCCAGACCAAGAGTTGCAAAGTTTAAAGTTGGTGATTTTATTCCTGGTGAACCTACAACATCAAAACCTAGTTCAAAAGACGGAAAAGGTACACAGTAACTCAAAATTTTCCTTATAGAATGTGTTCCAGATTTATCTAGAGAAATCAAGAACACAGCTAAATTGAGAATACCGCCTAACGTGATAACACCGGATGCGGATTTCGTCTCTCGCGTATAAATTAAGTCTCTTAGGTTATATTGTGATTCCAAAAACAAGATTCTCGTGATAGAAACTTTGAATGCCTTTAGACTTGCTGCAAGAGCTTCATAAAAATCCATTTTTATTGGCCCCTATGGCGGGTATCACCGACTGCGCTTTTCGGCACTTTATGAAAAAACAAGGTGCTGGCATTCTGACAACAGAACTTGTGTCTGCAAATGGGATTGAGCATGGCAGTCTCAGAACACGAAAAATCATGCAAATTGAACCAAGCCAAGTTCCGGTGGGAATACAAATTTTTGGAGAATGTCCTGAAAATCTAGCAAAAGCCACAGCCTTTTGTGAAGAAAAAGGGGCAGACTTTGTAGACCTTAATTTAGGTTGTCCCGTCAATAAAGTAGTCAAAAAGGGAGCCGGTTCAGCCATGCTGAAAGACCTCCCGAAGCTGGGGCATACTTTGTCGTTGATGAAAAAAGCTACTTCATTGCCTGTGACAATAAAAATAAGAACAGGTTGGGACCAAAATTCACGCAATGCTTTAGAGGTCGCCCATGTGGCTTTTAATGAAGGGGTCACCTGGGTGGCCATTCATGGAAGAACCCGTGCCCAGGGCTATGAAGGTTTAGCAGATTGGGATTTTATAAAAGCAGTGAAAGAGGCAGCCCCCCTGCCTATTATTGGTAATGGTGATATCACATCGGCATCAAAGGCCTTAGCCAGACTCAAAACCTCTGGATGTGATGGGGTCATGATTGGGCGAGGATGTTTGAAAAATCCACAAATTTTTAAAGAGTCTTTAAATTTAATGCAAGCTCATACAAAAATAACTAAAAAAAATTTATACGACCTTTTTTTAGAGCTTTATAAATCTCTAGTATTATACTGTGAGCCTAAGATATTAAACCTACAGATTAAAAAATTTGCCTCTTGGTTTTCTACTGGCTATCCTCATTCCGCTCAATTTAGAAAGCAGCTTTTTACTCAAAAAGACCCCAAGGATTTACTAAAAATAATAGAAGACTATTTTGAACAGATAGCTGCTCTTCCTCAAAAAGACACCTCAGACGAAGCCTTCCTCATGGGCGGCCACGGTTGATACTTGCATATATGTGTGCAATAGTATAAAAATGAGCATCACGAAAAAGCGTTTAATCAAGGATTTATCTTTGGGGAAATTCATCTTGACTGTGCATGCACAGCTAAGAATGAATGAAAGATATATTACTGAGGCTGACATTGTTTTTTGTTGCAAAGAAGGCTCGTGGTCTTCAATACCAAAGTGCAAATGATACTTATTTGTTGAACGGAGTGACTGAGTGGGGAGATAGCCTTTTTGTTTCCACTGCAGTTCGTGAAAAAACTATAATAGTCACTGTTTTTTTTGAGGATATAATATGAGAAGTATAAATATAAAAGGTTTTTCGGGTTTGAGTTATGTGACCCTAACAAATGTACCAGTTAAAAAAACTGAATTTGGAGAAGCTATAAGTATGCATCCAAATGAACTTGAAAGAATAGTTTCTATTGCGCTTATTATAAATAAAACACCTATACATGGTGCTGAGTTCAGACTAATGAAAAGCGCAATGGGTCTGTCTAATGAAGGTATTGCCAACGAGTTAGGCTTGAGTAGGAATACTGTTTTAAAGTGGGGTAAAGCTCTTGAGGCGCGACTGCCCATGTCTTACGAAATGTTATTTAGACTCTTAGTGGCAGAATCTTTAGGGGTAAAGCTTAAGGCTATAATTTCTGACCTAAAGGCTAACGATAAAGTGAAGCAGATAAAAATCAAAGCTGCAGCTTAGATTCCTCTTCAATTTTCACATCTGTTGCTGTTTTTGATTTTTTTTGTAGACAGTCTGGATCTTCGCTTGAGGCCAAGCATAGGAAAGGGATTGTGGCGTCATAATCTTCTTGAGTGATTTGTTCTCTTTCAAAAAGACGTTTTAGCCTGACTCGCAATCGTGTTTTATAATTGTCTGTAAGTGTATAGAGGTTAGAGGCTTGCTTAGAGTAAACAGAGGGGCGAGAGAGAACTGAAGCGGTGAAAAGAGATTCTAATAAGCTTAAGTCCTTAGGGAGTTTACTAAAAAATTTCTGTGAGGCTTTTTTAATACCATAGGTTCTGGGAGCGAAATGTACAATATTAATATATTTTTCCAAAATGAGATCTTTTGAAAACTGCTTTTCGATTTTATAAGTAAAGTAGGCCTCAACAATTTTTCTATAGATTTTTTTCTTTGAACTTAGATATAAGTTTTTTATCAGCTGTTGGGTTATGGTTGAGCCACCACGCTCATATTTACCTGCATCTAAATTTATCCAAAAACTTTTTTTAAGCTCAAGCCAATCAAAGCCACTGTGCTTATAAAATTTATCGTCTTCAAAAAGTAAAATACTATCTTTAAAGTATGAGGAGACCTCAGCCAAAGAAACATAATTAGGATTTTTCCTCTGACAGGTCCAAACTTTATGGCGGGAAGATTGAAAACAATCTGAAAGTAGGGGCTCGCGTCTATACTGAGACTCAAGAAAGAGCCAGAATCCAATACAGCACAAAATAAAAATAAAGATTAAACATATTAAAAGTTTTTTTACCACAACTCTTATTTGAACTCATAAAAAACACTTAGCCAAATAATATTAATAACGTGTATAATTAAGTTAAATCAGTTTATGGTCTCTGGACCAATTTAAGCTTTCTTCTATAGATTTTTCAGCGAGCTCAGGTTGATAGCCGAGCTCAAGCTCAGCTTTTTTAGAACTATAGTAATGAAACATTTGTGCTGGTAGGACAGAACTTCTATCAAAGGCTTTAAGTTTGAAAATTTCACAAATACGACCAATAAAATTCATGACCGCTTTACTTAAGGGAAAGCGTGGTGGAGAGACATTATTTTTTTGAGCAATAAGCTGAAAGAGTTTTTTAACTGAAATATTTTCTCCTGCAAGAATATATCGTTCTCCAAATCTGCCTTTAACTTGTGCCGCAACGAGCGCTTCAACTACAGATTGAAGTCTAGCTACACTTACTCCTCCAGGAGGATAAAAAAGAAAGCGTCCTTGTGCGACCTTGAGTTGGGTTTTACGGCTGCCCTTAAGCATATCGCCAGGACCATAAACGGTCGAAGGGTTTAAAATAATGACTGGCAGGTTTTGTTTCTGGTGAGATTTTAGAACTAAATCTTCAGCTTCTTTTTTGCTTTCAAAGTATCCAAGGTTATAAGCTTTCATATTGTAGGTGGCCGTCTCATCTAAAACTTTATTAGCAGACCAAGAGGCTCCAACAGTCACTACTGAAGACATATAGATCATGCGTTTGAGAGTAGAAGTTTTGAGTGCCGCTTCAACACAAGCGCGGGTACCTTCTAGGTTGACTTGAAACATGTTTTGTCTTTGTGATTTTTTATAGCCAATAGCTCCAGCAAGGTGATAAAAATAATCACAGCCTTTTAATGCTTGGATAATATCAGTTGAATCAGTAAGAGACCCAAAATGTTTTGTAAATTTCAGGTTACTCATAAGCTCAAATTGAGAGCTGGGTCTGGCAAAGATATGGACATCGTGTCCTAAAGAGCAGAGCTCTCTCACAAGTGCAGAGCCGATAAAGCCACTGGCACCTGTGATTAATATTTTTTGCTTTTGCATAAGTGCTATTTAATAACGACTTTTTCAATCACCATATCCGTGTGAGGTCGATCTCCAGCAGCTGTAGGTGTTTGAGCGATTTTATCTAGGGCGTCCATTCCGTCAATCACTTGTCCAAAAATGCTATAGCCCGTAGGAGTCGGCGATTGTCGTCCAGCATCTAGGTGAGCATGAGCTCCAGTCGTTATGAAAAACTGGCTTCCATTTGTGTTCGGCCCAGAGTTTGCCATAGACATCACGCCTTTCTTGTCATGCCAAAGTTCTGGATGAAATTCATCATCAAACTTATAGCCAGGGTTCCCATAACCTGTTCCCTGGGGACAGCCCCCTTGAATCATGAAGTTTGAAATCACTCTATGAAACACTAAGCCATCATAGTAGGCCTTTTTTGTAGGTTCTCCAGAAGTAGGACAAGTAAATTCTTTTTGACCTGTGGCCAGTCCAATAAAATTGGCCACAGTTTTAGGGGCTTTGTCGGCGTGAAGCTCAATACTGATTACGCCCTGGTTTGTGTGAAGCTCTGCTACTGGGTTTTTAGATGCTGACATATTGATCACCTCATTTAAATTAGATTTATGGAATTTATAACATAGGTTGGGCTGACTTTCCAATTTTCTATTTAAGTAAGCTCATTACGCTTGGGGTTATCTTGAATTCAGGATACGCCCTCATATCTTAAAGCTTAAGACGATGAACGATAGGAAACCTTCTTCCTCTTCCAAAGGAGTGGTCAGAAATTTTCAGTATAGGGGGCGATTGCCACCTTTTAAACTCACTTTTATAGAGCCGATTTAGGACCCACTTGTCAGTCTCACTTTCGGCAGCCTGTCTTTGGTCAACGATTTTGTAAACAGAGGCGTCTAAAAGATCGTACTCAGGAAGACTATCCTGATCAGTTTGGTTTTCTTTAAGCTCAGCAGTAGGTGCGCGAGTTAAAATGGCTTCTGGAATAAAACCTTTTTTGGACTTATTGATCCAACGACACAAATCATAGACCTGATGCTTAAGAAGATCTCCAATGGGAGCCAAGGCCCCACATTGATCCCCATAAAGAGTGCTATAGCCAACAGCAAGCTCAGACTTGTTGCTGGTGTTCATAAGTAAAGATGAGTTTTCATTTGCATAACCCATAAGCAGGAGTCCTCGTAACCGAGCTTGGAAGTTTTCTTGTGTTAGGGATTGGGCTTCAGAATTAAAAGCATTTTTCCAATTTTTATTGAGCTCAGAAAAAAGAGATGAAATCTGAAACTCAATAAGCTCAGCTTTATAGAACTCAGACATCTCTTGAGCAAGATCATGACTCAAGTCACTACTAAAGGGGCTGGGGAGATAAAGAGGTTGAACATTTTTATATCCCAAAGCTTGAGCGGATAGGGCATAAACTAAGGCAGAATCTACTCCACCACTCAGGCCCAAATGTGCTTTTTCAAATCCTAGTTTTAAAAAATAATCTTTTATGCCAAGGCTTAAGGATTCAAAAAGCTTTTCTTCAGGAGACTCTGCAGAAGCTTTCTTTTTTTTATCTGAAAATAAAACAGATGTACTCTTAATAACTTCAGTCAAACTATCATTCACTTCTAAACATAAAAGATCTTCTTGGAAGCCTGAGGCTTGGTCTAAAATTTCACCATCTGAATTTAAGAAAACAGAGTTCCCATCAAAAATGATTTCATCATGTGCCCCCACAGTATTCACATAAACCATGGGTGCGCCGACACCGCGACACACTTTCTTGAATAAATCTTTACGTCGGTCTAATTTGTTAAGGGTGAAGGGGGAAGCGCTTAAATTAAGAATTAAATCCACTGGCTTTTTTAAATTGAGTAACGGGTTTTGAGCATAGTAGTTGTTATCAAAAGCCCATATGTCTTCACAGATTGTGAGAAGAATGTTTTTTTCACCAAGTGAAATAATTCTTGGAGAGACTCCACTTTCAAAGTGGCGCGTCTCATCAAAAACATCATAGCTGGGCAATAAAATTTTGTGACTCTTAGCTAAAATTTTATTTTTCTGAGCTAGAATAAAAGTATTAAAAAATCGTTTTCCATTGGTGTTGGTATTTTTAGTTAAAGCACCAAAAGCCACAGTCATTGATCCTGGAATGTGGGCGAGGACTTTATTAATACAGCGATGCTGATCAGAAATAATATGCGTCCGTTCCAACAGATCCACAGGGCTATAACCAAAGAGATTCAACTCAGGGAAAACAACTAATTTCGAACTTTGTTCATGTGCTTTAGTGATAAACTCAATCATTTTTTCAGTGTTGAAACTTGAATCCCCAAGAAGGCTATTCATTTGAGCCAGTGCTATTTTCATTTGATCATCCGGGTTTAAAAGATCAGAATATAGCTAAGAGAATGAGAACTCAACTAGAGTTCTTTATTTATGGTTCTCAACTGAGTGAACATCATAAAACCTAATCCAATCAGGATAAGCAAAATAATACCGTATTTTAAATAGGTCATAAGCCCAAAGTTAAGTGCACCTTCATCTTCAAATTGAGGTTGTTTTGAAGTTGTAGAGGCTGCCACCTTAAATTGTCCACGCCTAGGACTCTCTCCTTGAACGCCGCTTGATATTCTTGTGGTGCCTGAGCTTATTATGTTGGAGGGATCCGATTTATTATTTTTTGAGTCTAATGTAAAAACTCTACGGCCAGCAAAACCAGACTTTTCAGAACCTATGATTGTTTCTTGTTCAAAGCTAATATCTTGGTTGGACTGAGAACCACCTCTTCGATTGAATCTAGAGTTTCTGCCAGTATTTGATGTTTCTTTGTTCGGATCATCAATACGTCGTACACTTGATGAGTCCGTATCGTTAAACCCACCACTGCTTGAGCTAGGGCGTATTGCTGCTCTGCTGGACGAACCACGAGATGAATCAGACCTTTCAGATTGAACTTCATTGTCATTGTTATTGTTATTGTTATTGTTATTGCTTGAAGAGCTTGAGTCGCCATCAGAGCGACCTCTAGTGTTTGAATCTCTTCTAGAAGAGGAATTTTCGGAAGAGTTTGAAGAAGGTGATGATGTTGAATTAGAGCCATTGTTGCCAGAGCCAGAAGAACTAGAGTTTGAAGAGTTACCAGAAGGGCCAGAGCTTCCAAACTGTCTAGAGTTGTCTAATTTAAAAGCATCGAAATCGCATTTGGGGATAGGGTTTGGATTTAAGGGAGAGGGGAGCTCACCAGTTTCGAGTAAGCAAGATATATAATCTCCGATATAATTTTTATAGAACTTGGCAAGCGGCTGGATAAACTGAGCGCTGAGGCTAAAAACCAAAATCAACGTGATCACAAGAAGCAAAATATATTCTACTAAGGCCTGCCCCTTATTTTGCACTTTAAAATATTGAAAATTTATTATAAAAAACTTGCGTCTCAATTTGAGACATAAAGTCTGAAACTGCCTCGACGGATTCAATAAAAAATTAAACCCTTGTTTAAGGCCAACTCGGATGTACCGAAAAGAGAGTATGGTCCAGAGTAACATCATATCAGTACTTTATCGGTTTGTTTCGCGCATTGGAGGAGGAATAGGTTTAGGAGTTTTGTGTAATACTATAATTCTAATGAGCAATTTAGGCTGGGCAGAAAAGAAAGCTTTAGTACAAAAAACTCCAGCTTTGTTTTCCAATAAAAAATACAATAATTTTATTGATACTTTCCCTAAAGATTGGTCTAGTGTTGAGACAATAGATTTAGTTTATCTATCTGAGGCCTATAAGCGCACAAACAGTCCGGCTGATAGACTTAAGGTTTTAAATGAACTAGAAAGTCGGCAAAAAGAAGACTTTCGGTATCCTTTGCAAAAAGCTATATCTTACTCCATTATTTTAGATCAGAAGCTAAATTCAGAATATATAAACCCTAATGTGTTTAAAGAAAACTCGCAAAAAACAAATTCAAAAACGTCGAGACAGCCCAGCTCAATACAGAATGTGGATTTATCAAAGTTTAAAAAAGCCATGCCTGAAGAATATGAAAAGGCCCTGGGTCAATTCGAAAAAGCCATTAAGCTGGGTCCAAAGTATCGTGTGACCTATCATGAGCTTTTAAAGTTTTATGATAAACACAAAAATACCCATGATGCTGTAGCTTTGCTCAATCAAATGAAAGATGTTTATGGAAATAAAGATGAGTACATTACGGGTAAACTCTGCGTTTTATACGGAGAAAGAAGAGAGGTTGCTCTCACGACTAAGTACTGCCGTCAGGCCATTGAGATTAATCCAAAAAATCCAGAACCTTTAGTGCTTTTAAGTCTTCAAGATTACGACTACTCAAATGATGAAGAGGATTTTAGAAAAAATTTAAAAAAAATCAAGAAAAAATATCCTGATTTCTTAAAGTTAGACAAGCTCATAGGTCAGTCTTACCTGAAGGAAAAAAAATATAATCAGGCCATTGGTTTCTTAAAAAATCTTGAAAATACACGACTTCAAGGTGATGTGTATTTTCCCCTGGCTCAAGCTCATATTGGAATAAATGAAATAGAAAAAGCCAGTCAATATTTCAAAAAATCATGCACCGTAAACATAAAGCCAAAAGAAATTTTTGAAAGTATTGAGACTGCTTCTAATAAAGCCCTTATCAGCCGAATGCCGGCTGAAGCCAACAGCCTTAAAAAAATCTTAAGGTTCTGTAAGAAGAAATAAACTTCCCGACTTTGGTGCCAGCCCTCTTTTGAGGATGGGCTGTAACTCAAAAGGGGACTGGCGCCGAAGCTTCTCTAGATTTAGGGCTGAAATTTGTTGTAACCATCCAATTTCGTTGGTAGCCTACGAATATGGATGGTTTTAAGCGAAACATTGAAAATAAAGTCGAGTCTTTGCTTGAGTCTTTTCCTGCTGTGGCTCTACTTGGAGTCAGGCAGTGCGGAAAAAGCACACTTTCTAAAATGTTAGGCCCTGAATGGAAGTATTTTGATCTGCAAAGGCCAGATGTTGTTAGCCTTATACAAAGTGATCCCATTTTATTTTTTAAGGAAAATGCAAATAAAATAATACTAGATGAAGTTCAATTACATCCAGAGATATTTTCCACTCTGAGAGGGGTGATAGATGATCAAAGAGATCTTCGAGGACGTTTTATATTAACTGGCTCATCCAGTTTTGAACTCATGAAAAACCTAAGTGAATCTTTAGCTGGAAGAATCGCGATTGCAGAGCTTTCTCCTTTTAAGATGAACGAATTTGAACAGACCAGTTTAAGTTCATTTTTTAATATATTTGATCAGAAACTTAGTGTTGAAAATTTAAAAGATTTGAAAAAGCTCTCGAGCTTAAGAGACTATAATAAAGTCTTAAAATTTTTATTTTTAGGAGGTTATCCAGAACCTGTAATTAGAGAGAACCCCAGTTTTCATGCTGATTGGATGGAAAACTATTTTAGAACCTATATCAACCGAGATATGAGGGCATTGTTTCCTAGGATGGATTTACTAAAATATCAAAGAGTGATTCGTATGCTCTCCTCTTTGTCAGGAAAAATCCTTAATAAATCAGAAATTGCGAGATCAGTTGAATGTTCGGAAAAGCTAATTAGAGACTATCTGCAGATCATTGAAGGTACTTTCTTTTGGAGAGAGCTGCCGGCTTTTAAAACAAGTTTAATTAAGACTTCAATATCCTCACCTAAAGGACACTATAGAGATAGTGGACTCTTATTTTTTTTACAAAATATTTTTACTCAAGAAGATATGCAATTTTACCCCAGATTAGGAAATGTTTTTGAGTCGTTTGTAGTTGAAGAAGTTATTCGAGGTCTTGAATCCTCAAAAGCAAAAAATTTGAGTTATTCACACTTTAGGACTAAGGCAGGGGGAGAGATTGATCTCATCGTTGAAGGCTCTTTTGGACTCCTCCCTATTGAAGTTAAACATCATTCAAATACACCTAAAAAGAAACTTTCGGCCATGATTCACTTTATAGACAAACTAAAAGTCCCTTATGGTGTGGTGATTAATAATTGTGAACGTCCATCATTAATTACAGAAAAAATCATACAAATTCCAGCAGCCTGTTTGTAGTCCCCTTTTGAGGATGCGCCCCAACTCAAAAAGGGGACTGGCACCAAAGAATAGTTTTGTCACACTCAGGTCACAGTTCATTCATATTAGGAATACTATGTCTCAAAGTGAGAAAGTAGTTTTGTTTTGAGGGCGTCTTTAAAAAATAATTCTGAATTTTTAAAAGAGTCTCATTAAAAAAATGAATTTATCCGATATAGAGTATAAGAGACTTAAACAAGGAGTGCTTTATGTTAAAATCTTTTAAGAAATTTATGTCAGATGAATCTGCACAGGGAATGACAGAGTATATTTTATTAGTAGTGGCTTTAATAGCAGTTCTGATTCTTTTTAAAGATAAAATATATGAAATCGTAGACGGCAAGATGGAATCTTTAAAGGGTGATATTGGCGGTTTTACAATTTAGATAAAATATTTAAATGACTTTAGAGCTTACATTACTCTTAGCCTTAGTCACCGTAGTCATATTAAAAGTGATGGCTGGGGACTCTGGCCCTATCGGTGCTTTTGAAAACTCTGCTGGATTTCTGGGCGCTAGAATTGAGCATGACCTTTCCTCGGGGCGATGCTTTCAGGTGAGCCAAAAGTCAAAGCCTTGCACGAATACTTTGAAATGGACTAAAGACTACTAAAGTCCATGATTTGGTTCATGAGAAGTAGGCTTCAAAGCCCTTTCCAACGTCTATTTTTATAATTCATTATAGACGTGTCTTATCTTAATCAAATAAACTTTATTTATGTCTATCTTACAATATATCTCTCCGCAGATTTGGGTGCTCTTATCTAGTCTCATATTTTTGCTCTATGCCTGCTATAGCGACATTAAGACTGCCAAAGTTAAAAATGAATGGATTTTATTTGGAATGGTTTTACTCATCTCGACTTCACTTCTAAGCCTTGGGGCCTTTCCGATTGAGGGATTTAAAGCAGCACTGATCTGTTTTGCTCTTGGTTTTGTAGCTTTTCATTTTAATATTTTAGGAGCAGCGGATGTTAAAGTCTGGATGGTGCTGGCCATAGGGTTAAGTATTAAGCTGAGCCTCTTCATGATGGCTTTGAGTTTTTTGTACGCAGGACTCATGGGTTTAGTTATGGCTGTAGTCCAAAAAGACTTAAAACGCCTTTTGAGCAATATCTTTTTAGTGAGTCTTAAAATGACTAAAGCTGAAAAATCTTTACCCATGACTTTGCCCATACTTTTGGCTTGGTTAAGTACGCATTGGCTTTATTTTTCAGGGGTTTTAGCCGATTTATAAGTGTTATGTTAAATCCTAAATTTTTTTTTTTAAGAGACGTTATATTTAAAGATCACTCTCACGTGATAAAAGTTAAATTTAAAAAAAAAGATCAAAAAGGCCAATTTCTTATTGAAGCCATCCTCATCATGTCCATTTTTTTGACCCTGACATTTTATGTTTCTAAACAGTTTCGTGAAGGCGAGCTTATCGGCTCATTCGTTGGTGGCCCCTGGGTGAGGCTTTCTGGAATGATGGCCACTGGGAACTGGGAGTCTGAAGAATTAGCCATGAAGCAAACACTTCACCCTCACGTTAATAATAGAACTCGGGTTGGGGACAAATAATGAGTAACCAAACTCGAGGTTTTATCACTATTGATTTTATATTTTCATTTTTAATTATTTTTGGATTTTTCCAATTGTATTTTCTGATCTGTATGACACTCACAATTGCTCATACAACACAGTATGTGACTTACTCTGCTTCAAGAGCTTATTTCTTAGGGGCCACTTCTCAGTTGGAACAAAAACAAAATTCACTTAAAAACTTTAAGAAACTCCAGGGTCTGTTTGGTAAGTTCTATGGTCCAAAGTGGTTTGTGATCAATGAGGACCGAACAGGAGCTATTGACGACGGTGAAATCTCTTACACCAACAAGAAGCCACAAAGTGAAGCCAGGCAGGCTTATACTGGATTTAGGACGAGCTTTCGTGTGAAGGGATTAGAGTTCAGGCTTCCGTTTTTGGGGAGCACCTCTGAAAGTCTAGATAATCCTGAAGCGGGGTTCCAGGCCAATATGTATGCCTTCATGTTCAGAGAACCCTCGTCTGAGGAATGCTATGAATTTATGAAGCTGCGATTTCAAGCTATAAAAAATCTAAAGTCGGGGTTTATGCATCCCAATGTAAAACAACCCGCTATAAAAGCCGATAATGGATGTTGAAGGGAGGCTTTAATATGATAAAAAAAAATACTAAAGTCTCCGAGAAAAATAGAGACAAGAAAGACTCTCAAAGAGGTATGTCTATCATTGAAACTTTGCCCTTAATCTTAATATTCACAACACTAGTGGGTTTTACATTTGGTTTTTACGGAATTATTCAAAGACATAGCTTGAATCACATAGCCGCTAGAGCTTATGGGTTTGAGCTGATTCGACATCGCTCTAATATTACATATTTTCGAGATGTTGCAGGTGCGAGTGGAAACCAGTATCACCTCACCCAGTCCCGATGGTTTACGAGTGTGTCTGATAAACAGCCTGAAACTAATGATGATGGATTTTATTCAAAATCATTGCAGGTGAGATTTCCTAACTCCAGTACAAGTATCATCACCAGTTCTGAAGTTCAGCATAACGAAAATATTTATAATCAAATCAAGCCAGGGCAACAAAACATAAGTTTGAACTTCAACCGAGTGTGGGTGCAGGTCGGCTATGGGATATGTTTGACCGCCTCATGTGGAGACAACTGACCTATGAATCAAACAGATACTAAAACTTTATGGATCGCCGTCGGTGTGGCTTTATTTGCCATTTTTTTACTGTATAGCTACACCCAAGAAAAAAACTCTGAACTCACTAAAAAGTTTGGGGCTAAAACTACGGTTCTTATTGCTAAACAAGATATCAATGAGATGTCCCCGATTGGCGAAGAGTCTGTTGAAGTTGTGGAGCGCCCTCAAGAGTATATTGAGCCTGGGGTTTTAAGCCAGCCATCAGAAGCCTTGGGAATGGTGGCACTCAATACTATACGAAAGGGTGAACAAATTTTATCTACAAAGATTACAAAACCTAGTCCGCTAACAGGTTTATCTTTACAAGTGGCTCCGGGGAAACGAGCCATGACTATTCCTGTAGATGAAATGCGAGGAGTGGCTAAACTTCTTAAGCCTGGAGACAGAGTAGATATGATCGCTATGGTCTCAAAAGGCCAAGGTCAAAATCAAACTAAAGAAGTCAAAACCATAATGGAAAATGTGGTTGTTCTGGCAACAGGTGTAAAAATTATGAATGAGCTTCCTGTTCTTTATGAAAAAGATGCTAGAGGGGATCAAATCATTGTGAATAACTTAACAAGAGATACAAAGTTTAGCTCCATTACTGTGGAAGCCTCTCCATCAGATTCTCAAAAGTTAATATACATTTTAGCCACAGATCCTTCAAAGTTATTTATAACATTAAGGCATCCCTCAGATTCAGGGCTAGGTGCGACAACACCAACGAACCAAAACACCATTTCAGGAATAAGTTTTACGGGTAAAAGTGTTCAAAATCGCGCCACAGTTAATCGTAGAACTTCAAGCGTTGTGCCTACTCCCGTGAGAGCTCAAACTCTAACCACGCCGTCTAAACCTGCACCTCGAGTTCGAAAGACTACAAATTCAGGACGATTTAGGGCGCTTTAATGAAAAAATTTAGTGTCTTCATTTTTTTAATAGTGTTTACACAGTCCAGTTTTGCTGTTCCAAACTTAACTTCAGTCCTCACTCCACGTAAAAGAGTGGACCTCATTGTTGGGCAAAGTGAACAAGTTTCTTTAAACGATAAGAATGAATTAGATTTTGATTTTCCAAAAAACTTTGTCATTAAAAAAGGAAGCAATTACAAAAAATATCTTAAAGTTTTTTTTGATGAAAAAAATATGAGCTTGAAGCTTGATCCCATACGGGCTGGAAGCACCACTTTTGTTCTCCAAGATAAAAAAAGAGAAAAAGACCTTAAAGTCTATAATGTGGTCATTGTAAAAAATGAATTAAATCAGGTTGCCAATGAAGTCAAAAATTTACTTACAGGTGTTGAAGGCATAGACATTAAAATTCTCAGTGGAAAAGTGGTCTTAGATGGTCAGGTCATACTGCCTTCAGATATGGAGCGGATCTTTAATGTTCTCAAACAGTATAATGATACCCATAAAGGGAAGTTCATCAACTTGGTCACCCTTTCTCCTTTAGCCTATTCCAAAATTGTGGAGTTGATACGTCAAGAGATTAACAACAGTGCCGTTAAAGTCAGGTATATCAATGGTTGGTTTATTCTAGATGGTATTGTGGATACTGCAGAAGAGAAAATTAAAGCCAATGAAATAGCTCAAACTTATATCCCAGATTCTATTCTTACTGTGAGTTCTGATAGTTTTAGTGGGACGCGCATACAAAAAAACCGAGCCGCCAGTAATGGAGCACGTTTGTTAGACTACATTAAAGTGAGAGTTCCCAGACAAAGAGCACCAGAGGCGCCTAAGATTATCCAAGTGGTTTTTCATTATGTAGACTTACAAAAAACTTATAACAAAGGTTTTAGATTTCAGTGGACACCGACTTTAAATCCAAATGCAGCAGAGTTAAGATTGAACTCCTCGTTTACCTCTACAGGCAGTACAGTGGGCACAATTGCTGCCGTGATCAGTAACTTAGTACCTAGGCTAAATTGGGCAAGAGATCATGGTTATGCTCGAGTGCTAGATACAGTTTCTCTTTTAGTTGAAAATAATGGTGGATCTCAGATAACCTCATCACAACAAATCCCTTATACCAGTGTGGGTGCAGATGGAGTTTCAAGTACACAATTTAATTCTGCAGGGATTACGGCTAATATTAAAAAAGCGACCTTATTAGAAAATCGTGATGAGTCCATAAGGCTAGATTTAACTTTTAAATCAGGGGAGCCTTTAGAGACAAATGGCAACGGTCAAACACCCATAGCAGAAAATGAAATCAGCACAACACTCACAATTCCATCAGGAAAGAGTGCCGCCATTGGTGGGATCATGAAGCAGTCTAATAGTGTGGCTTACAACAGGAACCCAGACTCAGCTCCTAACCCCATTTTTAATTTCTTTGCAGCCAAATCTACAAACAGAAACCATCGACAATTCGTTGTCTTTGTCACACCCATCAAAAAGTACAATTCTTCCGAAGGTGTAGACAAAGTCAAAGAGAAGTTCAGACTCAATTTTTAGAGCCTAAATTTTTAACTGAGCAGTTGAGATATAAAACTATTCCGAAAGGCGCTCAATCTGTGCGCCGACACTTTGAAGTTTTTCCACCAACCCAGCATAGCCACGATCCAGATGATAAATTCTGCGGATTTCTGTTGTGCCATGGGCCACAAGCCCGGCAAGAACTAAGCAGGCGCTAGCTCGAAGGTCAGTGGCCATTACTGGGGCACCTGTCAGTTGGGTTCCTCCTGTAACTAAGGCTTTGTTAGCTTCAATTTTTATATTTGCTCCGAGGCGTTCTAGCTCTTGAACATGCATAAATCGATTTTCAAAAATATTTTCTGAAATTTGTGTGCGCCCAGGGGCTAAGCACATCATCGCCATATATTGGGCTTGGAGATCTGTGGGAAAACCCGGATGGGGTTGGGTCTGCATATCTGTGGATTGTATAGTACTTGAAGTCACTGTGATGGCATGATCTTCAAGGTCGAACTGGACTTCTACTTTTTTTAGTTTTTCTAGGAAGGCTTTTAAATCTTCGGGGTTAAAGCCTTCCACGCGGAGAGTGCCTTGAGTCATGGCGCCGGCACAAATATAGGTCCCAGCAACAATTCTATCTGGGCGAACCTTATGAGAACAGGGCTTTAAAGAGGTGACACCCTCAATTGTAATAGTAGAGCTTCCAGCCCCAGAAATTTGAGCTCCCATGGCAATGAGCTGATCGGCTAGGTTTACGATCTCAGGCTCTCTTGCTGCATTTTGGATGTGTGTTGTGCCCTCGGCTAAAGTAGCTGCCATTAAAATATTTTCAGTGCCCCCTACAGTAGGGAAATCAAAATAGATATCAGTCCCTTTCAGTTTGGCGCATTTAGCGATCACATAACCTGCTGTAATTTCAATTTCAGCACCCATTTTTTTTAAAGCTTCTAAATGTAAATCGATGGGGCGGCTTCCAATGGCGCAGCCTCCGGGAAGGCTGACTTTGGCATAACCCTCACGAGCTAAAATAGGACCTAAGCATAAAATACTGGCTCGCATTTTTCGAACTAAATTATAGGGGGCCAATGTGTTTATTTTTTGGGGTCGAGTGATAGTGACCTTATCACCAGACTTCTCCCAGCTAAGCCCCAGTTCTTCAAGAAGTTTTTGTGTCGATCGAATATCTTCAAGCTGAGGCACATTAGTGAGGGTATGCTCACCCTCACATAAGAGTGTTGAGAATAAAAGAGGAAGAGCTGCGTTTTTAGCTCCTCCTATTTTAATTGTGCCGTTTAAAGGGGCGCCACCTTTTATTTTGAGATAATCCATTTGAAGTGTCCTTTAGGCTTGGGATTCAAATTGAGAAGGGTGAGCTTCTTTAAAAGCATCTAGCGTTAAACATTCTTTATTTATTTTTTTGAGCAAAGGATAGAGGTCCATGTTTACTTCGAAACGTTCAGCATTATAAATCTGAGGAATTAAAAAACACTCAAAAGCTCCAGGACTTTTAGAAAACAAAAAAGGATCTAAACTATGTTTTTCAAGCATGAGCTCTAAAGCCATAAATCCATTTTGAATAAAATTTTGTATCCATTTTATTTTTTGTGATTCATCCAGTCCAAAATCAGCTTTTAATTTTTTTAAAACTGCCAAGTTTTGTATGGGCTGAATCCCACTATTAATAACCTCAATACATTGTCGGACAAAAGCTTTTTGTTTCAAATCCTTGGGATAAAGCTCTGGTTCAGGTTTGGATTCATCTAGGTATTCAATAATGGCTACAGACTGGGAGAGTGTAAAAGCCCCCTCTTCAAGACAGGGCACTTCTGCTTTGGGGTTTAAATTTAAGTAGTTACTGAAAAACTGCTCACCCCCTTCATTAAGAAGGTGTACAGGCTTTAGCTGAGCCTTTATTTTCTTCAAATTGAGTGCAATTCGAACTCTGTATGAGCTAGAACTCCGATAGTAATGATAAAGTGTCATGATTTATCCTCAGAAAAAAGCTTCTTAAATCTTAACAGTGACAGGTTAAATTTAGGATCTCTTGAATCTTAATATTTTAGGTCCTATATTGATCCAGGTTAGAGTGCTGGACAAGGATTAATATGCTCCCAGTATAATAAATCCAGATCCGCGGATAAGCAGCGGTGAAACCCCATGAAAAGTACTCCCCAGTGTCGTGCTCAAAATGTTCTCTTTCAGCTTAAAGTTGAGTAGGCTTTAAGAGAAAATTTCTGCGCTAGACACTGCTGAAGCAGGTTTGATGGACTTTACCTCGCCGCTGATCCGCGGATCTGGGAAAACGAAGTTCCTTCCTGTAAATATTATAGGATTCAGTTTTAGCCCCATTCTTTTAAGGAGTCATAGATGAGATTAGCCACATTAAATAATAAAACCCGCGACGGTGAACTGGTTGTCGTTTCAAAAGATTCAAAACGCTATGTTTCAGCTCAGCATCTTTATCCGACTCTGCAGCAGGCTCTAGAAAATTGGTCTGAAGCACTTGGACAACTGGGCGAACTTCAGTTGAAACTAGATAAGGGTGAAGCTCAATCCCTAGAGTTTTCACCTGAATTAGTCTTATCCCCTCTACCTAGAGCCTATCAATGGGTCGATGGATCCGCCTTCATTCATCATATTAAGCTTGTACGTATGTCTAGAAATGCGGCTTTGCCAGAAACCCTAGAGACTGTGCCGCTCATGTATCAAGGGGGCAGCGATGATTTTCTAACTCCTACTGGAGACATCCCCCAAAGAGATTTTGCCCACGGAACAGATTTTGAAGGTGAGGTGGCTGTTATCACAACAGATGTTCCTATGGGGGTCACACCCACTGAGGCCTTAAAGCATGTGGCTTTGGTTATGCTTGTGAATGATGTTTCCTTAAGAGGTTTAATCCCAGCAGAGTTAAAAAATGGCTTTGGATTTTTGCAAAGCAAGCCCTCTTCAGCTTTTTCACCCATGGCTATAACACCTGATGAGTTGGGTGATGCTTGGAAAGATGGGCGTGTGCATCTGCCTCTTAATGTGGCTTATAATGGTGAGTTTTTTGGAAAAGCTAATGCTAAAGAGATGTTTTTTGGTTTTGGCGAGCTTATTGCCCATGCTGCAAAAACTCGAAACCTTTGTGCGGGAACCATTGTGGGCTCTGGGACTGTATCCAATGAAAATCCCGAGGTGGGTTCAAGCTGTTTAGCTGAAAAACGCATGCTTGAGAAAATAAACAATGGCGAATTTAAAACAGAATTTATGAAAGTGGGGGATCGTATTAAAATAAATATGTTTGATGCTGAATCCAGAAACTTATTTGGGGATATAGATCAAAAAGTCGTAAAGGCAGACTAAGAGTTTTGAGCTTCGATCTAAAGCTGGAAAGCCTTTTCTAGTTTTAATCGAATAGCATCCGGAATATTGATTTTTTGAAAAGGCTTTCTTTGGACGTAGGCATGAATATTATTCACATCGCAATGAAGGCCTAGTTTAGAGGTCACTTTATAATTAAAATGTATTGAGCTCTTACCGAGTTGGATCAGGCTCAAATGAATATCGTAAAATCGGCCGGCAACAAGGGGTTTTTGATAGTCTGCTATGACGTGTCTCATGGGAGCCCCTCGATCTTTGTGGAACCAGTCGTTCCAACTAATATCCATTTCCAACAAGAACTGCTCTAAGGATCTATGAACTAAAGCATGTATACTGCCGTAAAACAAAATTCCAGCAGGGTCACACATATCAAACGGGATAAATATTTGTCGAGTTAAAGTCTTCAAGTTTTTAATCATAGGCTACAGAGGCGAAGCTATCAAGATCACCGAAAGAGGCATTGATTCCAATGATCAAATTGTTTATATTCGGGTTCTAATAATTTTTGTCTCCCATGCACCTTAAGGAAGTTCGTAAAAAGTGAGTCTAAAGTCCCTTAAAATTTTTGATACTCGAGATTTTCCCCATGAACTCGAAGAGCTAAATCATCTCTATGACGACCTTTTTGGTGGAGGTAAAGCTTTTCGAGGTGGTCTGGTGCAAAAAATAGCCTCTAATATTGGGTGTTCTACAGACCAACAAAAGCTTTTAGCTCAAACTGTGGAGTTCATCCATAATTCATCACTTCTTCATGATGACCTTATTGATCGAACCCTTTTGCGCCGAGGCAAAACAAGCATCTGGAAAAAATACTCTCCTGAAAAAGCAGTGCTCGCAGGAGATTATCTCTTGGCTCGCGTGATGTACAATCTCTCCCATCATGGAAACATTGAGCTTGTTCAATTAACAAGCTCCTGCATCACTGAACTTCTTGAAGGCGAGTGGATTCAAGACTCTATTAAAAATGACATACAAGTGAATTTTGAAACTTTAAATCAAATCCATCTATTAAAAACATCTTCCTTATTTAGGTGGTGTTTCCAGGCACCTTATTTGTTTCAAGAAACAAGAGTGCCTCAAGAGATATTAAAAAAAATAGGTCAGTCTTGTGGCCTGTTGCTGCAACGAAGTGATGATCTTATTGATTTTAATATTAGAAATTATGAAAACAAATCTTATTTATCTGATTTAAAATCAGGTTACTTTAATTCTTTTGCTACGTTTTATCTTAAAAAGAGAACCGATGTCGATAAGCAAAATTTTTTGACTCTCAACACTTTGGCAGAGTTTGATGGTCTCCCTGGCTGGAGCGAAGCTCTTTTAGAATTTGATGACGTGAACAGGGTCTTGATAGAAGAAACAAAAGCAAATGTGGCCATTTTAAAATCAGACTCTCACGATTTGGCTTTTATCACTCAACTTGAGACGCTAGTCGAAAAATTATACTGGAGAAAATAAATTTTTTTACCACTCGAATCTCATATTCAAAAGTTAAGTCTAAGCTGTGATTTTCATGTCAGTTTAAAAGACTGCCCTGTTTGGAGTTTGTTTTTAGGTTCCAATATCGAACTTAAATATACTGATAAGCCGACTTCAAAATCATTTTTCATATTTTATCAAAATCAGATTCAAGTGAAGTATCAGAATATGAACCTGTCTCTGGATTACTTTTCAGAGGCCAACCAAAGGCGATTTCAAGGCTTCAGTAAAAAAGACCCACTCATGCAGGCGGTAGGAAAATCAAAACTGATTTGGGATATGACCGGAGGGTTTGGTATTGATGCTATGAGCTTAGCTCATTCTGGTTTGAGTATAAAAATTTCCGAGGTAAATATTCTAGTCTATATGATTTTGTATGAGGCTTTGGAGGCTTATCTCACAAAGGTCTCTCTACATATCAGTCTAGAGTTTGGAGAAGCAAAAGATATTTTAACATCAACAAAAGTTTTTGAAGCTCCTAATTTGGGAGAACCCAGAGAGTTTCAACCTGAGGTGATTTATTTTGATTTTATGTTTGAATCCACAAACTCTGCTAAAAGTAAAAAAAACATGGAGTTTTTGAAAGCTCTTCTGCCCCTTTCACCAAGACTGCAACAAGAAGAGCTGATTCAGATGGCCCTAGAGAAATGTTTAAAATCCGTGGTGTTAAAATCAAAAGAGGGTGGACTGAGTTTAAAAAAACCCAGTCATATTTATAAAGCGAAGAGCTTTAGATATGATGTATTTTTAAAATAAGCTCACAAACTGATTATACCCAGATCCGCAGAATGAAATGCACACTCCCAGCATCGACTTCAAAATGTTCACTTTCAGCTTACAGGTTATTCGGCTTCAAGAGAAAATTCTGCGGTAGACACTGCTGAAGGAGGTTTGAGGGGTTTCCTCTCGCTCCTTATCTGCAGACCTGGGTTATATTGGCAAATTACATCTAAAGTGACATCATGGGCCTCTATGATGGACCTCATTTTAAAAAATAAAATTAAAAAAATGGAAGAAGATCTTAAGCTTGAAAAGCTTAGAAATCGAGTGCTTTTTGAGAAGCTCGAGTCTGTCCACACCAACCTCTCAGAAGTTAGGGGTCAAATTCACCAGGATTTCAAACTTGTGAACTCTATCTTTAAATATTTAGTTCCTGAACAAATTCCCCATGTCACTGGATTTTCATTTAGCAGTATTTACAGAATAGGGAGTGAGAAAAACGGAGACTATCTAGATGTGTTTGAGCATCAAGATAAGCTTAAATTTGGTTTTCTTCTTTGCTCTAGTCACAACCCAGGGCTTTCAGCTTTGATCCTTGGGATTATGCTTAAAATTTCAAAGAAAATGAACAAGTTTGTAGACTCCCTTCCCCACGAGCTCGTGGATCAGATCTTCCAAGATATTTTGTCAGTTGAGGGTGAAGGGCCGCTTCCTGATTTTTTGATGGGCTATGTAAACAAGAGAACTTACAAAATGCACCTTCACTCAAGGGGTAAGGTGCGGGCGTACTCGCAAAGTTCACAGGGGAAAATGATTCGTATGAATCAGCTCAAAAGCCCACTTACAGAAAGCCTAGAATTTCAACTTTATGGAGGAGACCGCTGGGTATTTTTGACCGAAGGCTTTTTTGAAATGGCAGAAGCCATGGGTTTCAGTGATGATGTGGTTCTAGACTGCGTACATAATAATAACAATGACATTAATTCGGTGCATGATCTCAGAAATGAAATTTTATACAATTTTGAAAAAAAATATGGAAAAGAGAGTCCCACCCATGATCATTCTATTTTAATACTTGAAGTCCATGAGCCTAAACTCAGATTAGCTTAGATAAGGATGCCGATTTGTGCTCATTTTAGCCTTCCCAATTGGCTAAACATCTATGAATCTTTAATAGCCCCTAGCCATATGAGCTGCAAATGCTTATTATCAGTTTTAAGTGGTTGGCATTGGTTTGCCAAAAAAGATCTATTATTTTGAAGGAGAAAAGAGAATGGCTAATGCTGTGCAAAGATATGAAGGTGCTGTGGACCGAGGACTAGAAGGAGTTGTGGCGTGCACAACAGGTATTTCCTCAATTATGGGCGCGACACTGACCTACCGAGGCTACACCATTGAGGATCTTGCAGAGAAAGCTTCTTTTGAAGATGTGATTCACTTGCTTTGGAATGGGAACGCTCCAACGGCTGATCAAAAAAAAGAAACTCAAAAAAATATTTCTCAGAGTTTGCATCTTAGCCCAGAGTTAAAAAAAGCCTTGGCTCAACTTCCTACAAATGTGCATCCCATGGCTTGGTTAAGAAGTGCTGTTTCTGTGTTGGGCCTTTTTGACAAAGAAGCCGAAGTCGACTCAGAGTCTGCTCGAAAAAGTGTGGCTTTTAGACTCGTAGCTCAAATTCCACTGTTGATTGCATTTTATGCCAACATTAGAAAATCAAAAGAAGTTCCAGAGACTCAGCCTGAAAAAGGAATCGCTTGGAATTTTTTGTATCTTCTTAACGGAGTAGAGCCTTCGGCTAAAATGATTGATATTTTAGATACATGTTTGGTTCTTCATGCAGATCACGAGCTTAACTGTTCTGCATTTGCATCACGTGTGACGGCTTCTGCACTCAGTGATATTTACTCGTCTGTAGTGAGTGCTATCGGAACTCTAAAAGGCCCACTTCATGGTGGCGCCAACGAAAGAGTTATGTTGATGTTGGATGAGATTGGAGGCGTGGACAAAGTGGAAGCTTGGTTGGACGAGGCTCTTGATAAAAAGACAAAAATCATGGGCTTTGGACATAGAGTTTACAAAGAGGGTGACCCTAGAGCTAAAATTTTAAGAACACTCAGTAAAGACCTCACCGCTGAAAGAGGCACCTCTCATTTATATGATATGTCTATGAAATTAGATGACCTAATGACATCTAAAAAAGGAATTCTCCCTAATGTCGATTTTTATTCGGCCACAGTTTATAATAGTCTTGGAATTGAAACAGATCTTTTCACTCCCATCTTTGCTATGAGTCGCGTGAGCGGTTGGTTGGCCCACATCATGGAGCAGTATTCTAAAAATAGAATCTACCGCCCAAGAGGAGAGTGGACCGGTGCCAGCCAAAGGCAGTGGCCTTAGTCGTAAATTTGATTTTAAGTTCTAATTTATTAAGGCTAAAATATGACAGTAAGACTGATAAACAAATCAAAACAGAATACACTTTGGCTTAAGGATGACGGAAAAGCTCATGTTGTTCTTGGTATTACTTTTAGTATGAGTTTAGGGAGATCTGAGTATCTTTTGTGGTCCGAAGCTCAACTATCAATAGGGCTCTATCAATCTAAAGATTTTAAAGATGAGTGCTCTGAATTAAGTCGGCATTGGCAAGTGAGCCATGATGATATTGGGAATTGTCAGATCTACCCTCTTGCGTGGTCTGAAGATTCTTTTTGGGATAAATACAACGATGGTGATCATAACGCTGAAAACATTTTTAAATTTTGGAAAAAAGAACTTGAACTTGAAAGCCAAAAAAAAGAATCAGAAAAGTGACATCCACTAAAACATATCTCACTTATTTATGCTACAAGGCTAATTTTTCTAAAAAACTTGATCTACATATCACAAGAGACAACTGGGGCGTCTTGTGTATAAAGCTTGAATTGAGAAGCCTCTTCGCTTATCTCATCTGTTTTGAAAAACTCAACACTATCTATATTCCAATCCCTTGGAAATTCATCTAGCTCGAACAAGATTTCAGCTCTATTTACACCGATTTGGAATTCATCATAGGATGTGGGCTTGAGGTCACAGAGCTCATCTGAAAGTAGTGTGAAAAAATCCAATTGTTTTGGATTCTCTCTTATTACATCTGGGCAAAGTCCTCGAACACGAAGTTTTGGTTTTTTTCCATTAATGGCGATTCCCTCAGCAATGAGTTGGACTTCAATAAAAGGATAGATCTCGCAAATAGACTTTCGTTCGTTAGCTAGTGTGAAGTTACTAAAAGAAGTGCCCACTTCAGATTGAAGACGGCTTGTTATCATGGAATCAAAAAATTTATTATAGTTATAAGTTTGCTCTTGTTCACTAGACGGTGAACGTGTGAGTTGGTTTTTAATCCAAAGTCGTGACTTTACTGGACTAAAAGCAAAGACCAAAAATGAGGCGAAGGCAAAAAAACAAAAACTGAGAAGAAATTTTTTCATGTCTTAATTCTAAATCTAAAACCAAAATTAATTATTAAAATATAGCCCAAAGTCAGGTAAAACAATACCTATGAGACTCTGTGAGAGCTTATATTTAAAAGTATGTTGCTGTTAAAAATTAATTCTTGCAAACACGTAAGTAAACGTCTCTTAGGGTTTAAATAGCCAAGGCTTTCTCACATCTGGATGGTATAGAACTGGATTTTAGTTTAAGCTCTCAAATTCTTTCCCTATGGCTAATAGAGACACTTTAGAGATCCAGCCATAGACGTTTTCAAGTGGTTTGCCTGAAATGTCTATCTCGAGGTCTGAGACACAGAGGCGCTCGAAAACAGCTCCTGGAGAATTTAAGCTCTGCTTATTCGATTTACGCTTATTCACTCTCAGGAAACCACCCGCAAGGCGATCTCCAATCATGTAGACTGTGGGCTCTGCAGATTGGTCTTCGAATGTGATGGATGTAGGAATACCTTCTTGTAGGATCACTTCATCAATTCCACCGCCACCTTTTGAGGCTTTGAGTTTTTTACGTGTCTTGTAGTTCATTGTCAAAATATCATCAGGGCGCTCAAACTCGATAACTCCAAGACCATAGGTTCCAGAATTACTTTTCAGAAAATAATAAGGTGTGTTTTTCATGCCCAGCGAAGTATATTTTTTATTTAAGTTTTTAACAAAAACTTCTGCTTGGTTCTTGAGTTGAAAGAGGGACTCTTCACTTGTGACATCAAACTTAGACGCTTGGGTTTGGATTTGTAAATTAAAACTATTGACCTTAATAATATGAGCAAACTCTTCTATGAGTTTATTAAAATGATCAAAAAAATGAACTTTTTTTCTTTGAGCCCACCCCAAGCTAATGGGAGGGTTTACTTCTTGATCGATATCTTTGATCCAACTTGTGGACGCCGTTGTGAAATCATTATTGCTGATAATAAGATCTAGTTCAGTGCCGCAAGAATCTATCACCACTTTTTTATTTACTATTCTGAGTGCAGTAGAAGTGAGTTGGTGGCCAGAGGCAGATTCAAATGTTTGAACTGACTCAGAATCTTTGGGAAGCAAAATATAAACTTTAAATCCGGCTTCTTCTAAAAGATGCTTTATCCAATAAACATTGTCCCAATAAAAAGGATTTTGGGTATGATTTTCGGTGAACAGACCAATATGCTTTAGGTCTTTGTACCGAGATTCAAGGTAAGAGGTGGCGAGTTGAAAAGAGCTTTCTTTATCTATTTGGCAAATATTATTAAAGCCAGCCGGATAAATATTGGCATCTACTGGCGTTATTTTTTCACAGGAATCTCTGATGTCATAGCTAGAATAAAAAGGAAAATAAAGATCTTGAGATTTGTTTTTATACCACGTAGTGAGTTCGCCCAAGTTTTCTATAATTTTTTTGTGAATTTCTTCTTTTATTTCACTCATATGTGATGTCCTTGTGAGATCTGCTTTTGGTGCCAGTCCCCTTTTGAGGATGCAGC
>CALGWV010000097.1 GCA_937936325.1 uncultured Bdellovibrionales bacterium
GACATGCGGCCTTGGAGCGGGCTGGAGTCAGCTACTCTTATCTCAAATTTGAGAAGCTCAGCAAAAGTCTACGAAAAAGTATGATTCGCTCCCTCTAAAATCCTCAACTGGCTTGATTCTTATTTTTGGCGGGAATTGCTGGCTGACACAAGAGTGGTGAAGTTTGATCAGTTGATCTCTCAGAGTATGGGACGTATTCAAGTGGACGATCTTTACAGAGTCTTGAGAAATAACCCTGACGCCAGTTTATTTGTCACCGATAGACAGCGCGTGGAGCTCAGCTCCAAATATGCGTCTTTAAATTCAAAAAACTTAGTTTCAAATTTCACTCAGATCTTTTTTGTGGCTCCCGAGTTTTTTGAATTCACTAGAGGGCACTTCGTAAACGGTAGAAACTTTTCTCAATGGGAAGCTTATGGTGAAAAATCCTATGCCGTTGTGACCCAAGGCTTTGTGGATGCTGTTATGGGCAAAGATGGATTAGATAAATATAAAAAAGTATTTTTTAAAGGCAAAGACTTTGAAATTTTAGGAACCTGGGACTTCTTTAATATCAAAAACATCAAAGAAGACAAAGCTGTCTTTTTTCCACTAGCTGGCTTGAGGCTTTTAAACAAAGACTATTCTCCAAGCGAGCTGAACTTTTTGGTGCGTGGAAATATTCAAGATAATATTAGCAAACTAAGAGCATCTCTTTTGGGGCTCCATTCTTTAAACAGAAAAACGGCGAGCTCTATACAAAGGGTGCAGCCTATTACACTTTCTGAATCTGTACAAAACCAACAAAGGTGGAAAAACCGAATTCAACCCATAGGTATGTTCCTGTGGATTCTCATGATGACAGGGCTTTTGTTTTTGTATTTTCAAATGTCTAATTCCATAAAAAGAAATGAGTCTCTTTTTATTAGAAGAAGGTCTATCAAGAAATCAAATTTTCGCACAGCTTTAGATATGTGGTTCATATATGTTCTTTTTCTTTTGAAGTATTTGTTCATAGTTTCCATTGTGTATCTCTTTGTACGTTTAGCTCTTGGTTTAGCGTTAAGGCTTGAGCTGTCTTTGTATCCTGAATTGGGTGTGCAATTTTTTGTCTTTTTGATAAGTGTCCTAATAATGTCTTTTTTTATTTTTTATTTTCATGCCAGAAAAAAAACCTACTGGCCTAAGTGGCTCTATCTCACAAAAAAAGGATCTGTGTTTTGAGCTATAAAATTTATTTACAGTAGGAAAGGGATTTGAGCCGATGAAGTATTCATACATTGTTAAATCAATTTTAGTTCTATTTCTAGGGTGTGCTCTGTCTTGTCAAAGTTCTGATCCAGCGGTGAGCTTATTCCAGGGTGTTGAGATAGAAGATCAAAAAGGCCCCGCTGATCTTTGCCGATACAAAGTGGGATTTAATGAGAACCTTGAATCCATCTTGATGATGATGGGGTATAAGGGGACTAAAAAGAAGATCGATTTAGAGTACATTAATAGGTTCAATTCAAATAAAATATTAAGTTTTGAGTCGAGCCTAGAGTTGCCCCATGTACTAATTCCAAAAGAATATATAAGTCGTGATCTTTCTGGGAAGTGGGGGCAAGTGATCTGCGAGAATATCGCTTTCAAATCAAGTGCTGAGAGCCAAGCCCTTATACCTCCATCAGACGAGAGAATTTAAATCTTCTGAAATAGAATTTAGTAGTGTACTAGAGTCAGTTTCCTTTCTAATTTTTACAAAAGAAGTTTTAAAGAATTCACTATTTTTAGATAAATATCTGAGCCACTGTTTGAGTCGGCCACATAAAATTAAATCCTTCTCTTGAGTCCAAAGCTCAGAGTAGTCTTTGAGCATTTTAAAGTTAAAATGGGTTTGGTCTTTAGGGCTGGATTTCATTTTTTTTTGTTTATAATTTATATAGGGATTCATTAACAGACCGCGACCTAGCATGATATGATCGCACTTTGTTATCGCTTTGCAGTTCACAATATCGGACTCAGTGAAAATATCCCCGTTAGCTATCACAGGAATTTTTAAATTTTCTTTGATTTTAGCAATGGCATTCCAGTCCGCAGGAGGCTTGTAACCCTGTCTTTTCGTGCGTCCGTGCACAGCTAAAAATGAAGCACCTCCTTGTTCACAGGCCTGGGCATTTTCTAAAAACTGAGAGCTGTCTTCAAAGCCTAGCCTGATCTTAGTGCTCACGGGAGTGCCAAGAGGAACAGCTTTTCTAATTTTTTCTGTGATTTTAAAAATACGATCAGGATTTTTTAGAATTACAGATCCCCCATCATGTCGGTTCACCGTAGGAGCTGGGCAACCAAAATTAATGTCTACACCATAGGCTCCTAATTCCGCGGCAAGGGCTCCATTTTCAGACATACAGACGGGATCGCCCCCAAGTATTTGAATAAAAACGGGATGGCCATTTTGGGTGTGAGATTTATTGTGAAGCTCTGGGGCGTATTTATAAAAGACATGTGACGGGTTCAGGCGAGAGGTGACTCTGATAAACTCTGTTGTGAAGTAATCACAAAGATCATAAGACGAAAATATCTGCCTCATTTCAGGATCTAAGACTCCTTCCATAGGAGCCATAAATAAACTTTGTTTTTTAAGTTCAAACTGACAAGCTGTCATATCACTCTGTGAGTTTAAGTATTTTATTAAAGTGCTTAGCGCTCACAGGTTGTATCGAGAGTTTTTGTCCTCTTTGAACTAGAAGCATATCTTTAAAAAAAAGGTTCTCTTTTATCTCTGTAAGACTCAGGGGATTTTTAAAAGTTTTTTTGTACTTCACTTGGACGCACTCCCAAATGGGGCGTTCAGCTGTGGATTTAGGATCATAGTACTTGCTTTTGGGGTCTTGAGCTGTGGGGTCTGGTGCCGCTTGTTTGGAAATTTCGCCGAGTCCAACAATAGCAGGGGGTTTGCAATTCGAGTGATAAAACAAAAATGAATCCCCAGGGCTCATTTCTTTTATCATAAAGTTTCGAGCCTGGTAGTTTCGAATTCCATCCCAAAGACATGCTTTTTCTTTTTTAAAGTCCTCAATGGAGTAAGCGTCGGGTTCTGATTTCATAAGCCAATATTTCATAACTTACAAATTAGACTATTTTTTAACTAAGTAAAGAAACTTGTAATTTTAACTTTTTTAAAAGAGCAGATGTGTCTTTTTGAGCTGGATCAGCAGGTTTCAAGCTTTCAGTGCTTTTGACCACTGGCTTGGCTGAGGCAGGTTGCTCGAGGTTCTTTTTTTGTTCTTGAGGCTGAGGCATAGATTCCATTATGGGCTGGGCTTTACGGTGGGCACAAGGCTAGTTTTTAGGAAAAGTTTTCTTGACTCTAACTATAGACTTTGATGGGTCGATTTATCTTGTGTCTTGATTTTAGGGGCTGGCTTGAATTCGGTAGGAGTTTTGTAGCACCATGTCGAATTCGGGACACGCCCTAGTGTAAGATCTCGACATACTGCTTTTTTGGAGGCCCCATGTCAGAAGAAATTATCTATACAATGAAAGGTGTGAGCAAGGTTTATCCCCCGAACAAATATGTTCTCAAGGATATTTATCTTTCTTATTTTTATGGTGCTAAAATTGGAGTTTTGGGGCTTAACGGTTCTGGTAAGAGCACACTGCTTAAAATCTTGTCTGGTGAAGATGAGGACTTTTTAGGGGAATCTTTCCCGGCCAAAAACTACAAGCTAGGTTATCTCAAGCAAGAGCCTCAACTTGATCTTAATAAAACTGTTCGTGAAAATATCTTAGAGGGCTTAGGAGACATCTCAACTTGGCTCAAAGATTTTAATGATATCTCCACTGAGCTTTGTGATGAAAACCTAGACCCTGATAAAATGATGAAACTCATTGAAAAACAAGGGGATATCCAAGAAAAAATTGAATCCGTAGATGGTTGGGAGCTAGATCAAAAAATTGACCAAGCTATGGAGGCATTAAGGTGTCCTGATGGCGACCGCGCCATTGAAGGATTATCTGGTGGGGAAAAACGTCGTGTGGCCTTAGCTCGGCTGCTTCTTTCAAATCGAGACATTCTACTTTTAGATGAGCCTACAAACCATCTCGATGCAGAGTCTGTGGCGTGGTTAGAATTTTACTTGGCTCAGTTTCCAGGGACAGTGATTGCCGTCACCCATGATCGCTACTTTTTAGATAACGTCGCAGGGTGGATATTAGAGTTAGATAGAGGGGAAGGAATACCTTTTAAAGGGAACTACTCTTCTTGGTTAGATCAAAAAAACACCCGGCTTTCCCAGGAAAAACACGCAGAGTCTAAGAAAAATAAATCTTTAGAAAAAGAGCTTGAGTGGATTCGAATGTCTCCTAAGGGAAGACATTCAAAATCTAAGGCGAGGATCTCTCAATATGAGGATCTGTTAAAAGAGCCTTCTGCTGAAAAGCTTAAAGACCTCCAGCTCTATATCCCACCAGGACCTCGTTTAGGGAACAAAGTCATTGAAGTCAAAAATATCAAAAAAGCCTACGGCGACAAACTGCTTTATGAAGACTTAAGCTTTAATCTACCACGAGGCGCCATTGTTGGGATCGTAGGACCTAATGGTGCCGGTAAATCCACACTTTTTAAAATTATCACAGGTGAAATTCAAGCTGACGCTGGCGAAGTTGTCGTTGGTGAGACTGTTAAACTAGGCTATGTGGACCAAAGTCAAGATAATTTAAATGGGAGTAAATCCGTCTGGGAAGAGATCTCAGGTGGCAACGACCTCATGATTGTGGCCGGCAAAGAGATGAACTCCAGAGCCTATGTTTCCAAATTTAATTTCAATGGGGCCGACCAGCAAAAGAAAGTGAAAGACCTTTCTGGTGGGGAGCGTAACCGAGTGCAACTGGCTAAACTTCTTTGCGAAGGGGCCAATGTGATATTACTCGATGAGCCCACAAATGATTTAGATGTGAACACTTTAAGAGCCTTAGAAGAAGCCTTAGAGCAATTCGGTGGCAGCGTCCTCATCATTAGCCATGATCGTTGGTTCTTAGATCGCGTCTGTACACACACCATTGGTTTTGAGGGAGACTCCCACGTTGAATTTTTTGAGGGGCCTTACTCCGAGTATGAAGAGAACCTCAAAAAGCGTTTGGGTGTCGACACTCTTATGCCTAAAAAAATCAAATACCGTAAGGTGAACTGATTTTTGAAGTGTTTCTTTTAAATTGGCCTTTAGAAATTAACTATAAGAACATCTTTCAAATATAGAATTTCTTTTACTCTGAAGAGTGTCTTGTTAACCTCCTAAGAGTTGGTCAAGAATTATTTGGAAGCTGGCATCATAGTTATTTTTGAGCTCCCTTGGGGGATTGATTGTAAGTTGTAATTGTCCATTCTGGGTAATCAAAAAGCTGTACTCATTTGGGTCTGAGAATTTTGGAGTTTTAGGTTTAGATTTTTTTTCTGGAATATTAGGCGAAGGGGGTTGCTTGAGATATTCATATTTTTTAAAATCTGTTGTTAAATTTTCAGCATTTTGACTTTCATGAATATTTATAACAAAATTTTCTAAATATATATTACTGTAATAATCTACTTTTTCTGTTGAAGTGTCTTGTACATATTGAAAATTGGAAGCTAGGTTCATAGTTTTAATCTTTCCCGCTGCTTTAATTACAGAGTAAACACCATTGTGCTGTTTTGCTTAAAAACTTTAGCCTTGAAAGTGCTTTCTACTCCTGCGTCGTTAGAGTTAAAATCGATTTGGTTTCCAGTCTGCGGTGTAAACCAGCACCCATCCATTTCTTCTAAATACTAGTAGGCAGGTGATACAAATAAGATGGTGGCAAAAGATAAAAGTATTTTTTTCATTAGAGCCCTATTCTTAGGGTCTTGTATATCTATAAGGCTTGAACTGCGCAATCCAACTTACAACTTCTTAAGACTTTGACTGAGCGAGCTTAATCCAAAAGAGGTGTTTGTGTTTTGAGGTCCGAATAATTTAAGGTCTTGTGTATTCGTTGTCACTACACCCGTCACACCTACTCCTGAATCAATAATGCTTAGAGCTTTGTAAGAGTTGAGCTTGCGCCTAAAAGCGGTTTTTCCACCTAAAGTAGGAAGGAGGTCGCCTGTCATCATAATATGCTTGGCGATAGTCTTATAGTTAAAGTCTGTTTTTATAGACATTAAAAGTGCTGCAACTCCGGAAACCCATGGAGTGGCTTGGGACGTTCCTGTCATTTTTCCGTATTTGCTACCCGGAACTGTAGAAATAATCTGGTGCCCAGGAGCGGCAATATCTACAGTCTCTGCTCCATAATTGCTTGAAGCCAAAATTTTAAGTGAAGGATCAATAGCCGTAACAGAGATGATGTTATCTAAGTCGTAACTGGCAGGATAATACTTAGCTGTATCGCTGTTGGATCTTTCGTTACCAGCAGCTGCTACAAATAAAATACCTTTTTTCTGAGCTTTAATAATGGCGTCTTTTTCAGCCTGACTGTACTCTAATCCGCCACCTGAGTAGTTAATGATCTGAGCGCCTTGATCCACAGCATAGTGAATGGCTTTTACAGTGTTAGAAAGATGATCTGTCCCAGGAACTTTAGGATCGTAATATTTTAAAACCATGAGGCTCACATTAGGGCTGGCTCCAACAATACCTTTGCTGTTTCCACCTTTAGCGCCGATGATCCCAGCAACGTGGGTTCCGTGTTTATGGTTATCTGTAAGATCATTATTGTTGCCTACAAAATTCCAACCATGAACGTCGTCAACGAAACCATTTTTATCATCATCAATTCCATTCGTTTGTTTATCTCTACCCATACGATCACGACCGGTTTCTCCTTTGTTCACCCAAAGATTATCTTTTAAATCTTCGTGAGAGGTGTCGATCCCTGTATCAATAACAGCCACTTTTATATTGCGGCTTCCTTGTGAGATTTTCCAGGCTTGAGTCAGACCAGTTTTTGCAATTCCCCACTGTTGGCTTACACTAGGGTCATTCATCAATATAGAAACTTCTTTTTTCGGAGTCAGGCTTGGTGTGATTTTAATATTCAGTAGAGCTTCAGCTCTTTGAATCTTCTTTTTCTCAATAGCGCTTTTTGGTGATGCGCATTGAGAAAAGAGTGCAACAAAAATAAATAGATAAAAATGCTTCATATTTAACCCCTTAGATACTCTATATAAAGCAAATACAGTGCCTAAACTGTTGCGACTTAAGTGTTTGATATATATATGTTTATTAGATTTTTAAAGGGGGAAAAGTGTATGGAGATAAGCACACTGTCAAAAGTATAGACACTTGGAAGTGGAGGAGCACAAATTCCTGTAAATCTTACAGTGTGAAAAACTTGCAAGTGAGTGCAGATCTCCGTCAAATGTAAGATGTGTTTCATTTTAATGCCAATTTTTCTTTTAAATTTGTCTGTGATCTTATAAAAACAACTACATTATTACTTTTATGGATCTCAGTTCATTCTGCTCATTCTGAGACTCAAATTGGGCTCAGTCTCGAGGAGCAGTTCTATCAAAATACTGGTGGTTCAAACCTATGGACTTGGACTCAATTTGATTTCCGTGGAAGTTATAATTTATCCACTACGACTAGGCTCAAGGTACAGTCTCAAATTGAGATGTACAATGAGATTATTCAGTGGCCAGGAGTTTTTGAGCTCGCCTTGCATTACAAACCATGGAAATCTCATTTCGGAATAGGAAAAACAAACTTCAGTTATTTAGATAAAGAGTTGGCTTTAGGTGTTGTGGATCCTCAGCTGGCTCACGATCCATTAAACAGATTGCAGTTAGGAATTTTAGGTTGGCATCAAAATATAAAGTTGAACTCAAGCTGGAATCTAAATGCAAGCTTAGAGCTTTTGTCATTGCCAAATTTTAAACAAAGAGTCAGTTTTGATACAGCTACACCCCAGGCTTTAGGTCCGTGGGGGGGGAGCTACTCTAATTACTTAGTTTATTCAGGGAGACTGATTCCTTTATCTTATAAGTTGAGTGATATTAATATATTTGAAAATCTCATCAAGCCTGGTTTAATTTTAAATTTCAAAAAAAGTAATACATTTTCTGTTGGATATAGTTTTAAAACTAAAAACGAAGCCTCTTTAAGTTTAGATAATGAAGTTTTAGGATCCACTCAAGGTGGAGAGGTGCGTTCTAATATACAACCTGAGTTTACTTATCAGCATATTTTAAAAGTTTCCCAGGTGTTTAAAAATAGATCTAACGAGATCACACTAGAAGCTCTTGCTACTTACAGTGGCTTAAATGAAAGAAATTTAGGTTTAAAAAATAAATTTTCAAAATATTTAAGCCCTGATGATCGCTTGTACTTATGGGGTGAATTTAAAACTTCAAACTTTAAGTTGAAGCACTTTGATGCTAAATGGAAAGCCTCGTATTTATTCACCCAGCCCACTTTCAAATCTAAAAGCACATCCGTAGTGAGTACGAGTTCCGTACTTTTTAAGGATTTACTGCAAGTTGGAATGGAGGTGGCGATACGCAATACATCTTTGAAATTCGATATAGGTTATTCATTTAAAGACGAATCCTATCTATCTCAATTGAAAGTAAATTATTCTTTGAATTCAAAGTTGGGATTTTATGTGAGTGGAAATATCATTGGGGCTGTCAGTGAAAACGCGACAGAAGATTTTTTCTCAAACTATTTAGGACATGACCGCTTTGCTCTCGGAGCACGTTATGATTTTTAGATCCATAGTGCTTACGGCCCTATCTTTTTTTATTACGTCCTGTGGTCTGAGCCCTTTAGGCGATAGATCTGTTTATGATCATCCCCTGGAACTTGATTCATATAAAGAGAGTTGTCTCAAGACCTTACCTAAAGATCTTTCTGACTTCTTCACTTCTACTATATCGAAGAAAAGAGTTCTCAGTTTATTTTCATGCATGGACTCTTCTGTTAATGATTTTATGGCTGTAGCAAAAGAAGAGTCAGTCAAAGAGGGTTTTAATAGGTCTGAGCTTTTTCAACTTTTAAAGAGCTTTATTTACGGCCAAGATACAGACCTCAGTATGGCTAAACGATTTTTAGCTTTTAAAAGAGCTTTGGTTGCAGGAGATGAGTCACATCTTGAAAGGTCTAAAATTGAAGAGCTTAAAAACCAATGGAATCGGCTTAAAGAGATTGTAGTAGAAACGGCACCTCATATGAAATATCTGGCGTTAGGCCCCATACCTGATGGGGTTAAGTTTTCAATTGTATCTGAAGAGCTAGATAGAATTGAGGAAATTTTTAACAGCTTTATATTCAAGAATAAGAATTCCAGTCTGAGCAAAAATGAGCTTTTATTTTTAGCCGAAGATATTTTTGGAATGGAAAGCCTTTCACAGTTTTATCCGATTTCAAAAATTTTTACAGAAATCTATTTTAAACATTTTGATCATAAAGAAAAAAACTGGTCTACTTTCTTAGAGATTATTTTCAAAGCTTTAAAGGTGAATGCTTACTTTAGGTTTTCATCTGGGAATAATAATATTATTGGTTCTGAGTCTCAAATATTTTTTTGGTCTGCATGGGCAGAGCTGTTTAATCTTGTTGAAATTTTAAACCAAGGAGATTTGCAGAGCTTTGTGACTGATAAAGAAATATTTTCTGTCTTTAAAGCCCTTTCTGATAGCAAGGTTTTGTTTCATCATTTTAGAGATTTAAACAATGCAAGGACAACATTGGGCCTTATTGCTGAGAGATTCTTCCAAGATAAAAATTGGGTGTTAGATCAATTGAATCTGAACAAGCTCAAAAATTTCGTGAGACAGGCTACTGTGAGGTATATCTACAGCCTCAAGATTTATGGAGAAACCAGTAAGTATAAATTTGGAGTTCGCAAATTTGATATTCAACCAGGTGAGTTTAAACGTGCTCGATCAGAGCTTCGCTCTATTCGAAAAAACTTTAAACCCAATTTCAAATCTAAGGACCGACTAGGTTTAAGGTCTTATACTTATAAAAACTCTTCGTGCTACGTTTGGACCCCAGAAGATTTATTAGAAGATGCCTCCATTAAAAATGTTTATTTCACTGTCATTCAGCTTTTGTGGGAGGCCATGAAACAAGAAAATATCACACAACTGAATCATGATAAAACCATGGACAAGGATGAGTTTGGAATTGTCTACCATATTTTTAAACATACATCTGTAGATTTAGGTTTTATGTCTCCTTATGCTCTGACTGGTGAAAGAACGACGTTTATGGAGTCAGATCTTTTCACTCAACCTGGAAACGGAGATCGAAGAGTGTCTTCGGCAGAGTTCATGGGTTGGATGTTGAAGGGATCTTCATCGGGTATGATCGCCCAAACTATATATGATATTTTAGACTCTCAGAAATCAGTTGAGATTTTAAAACTTGAACATTTAAAGCTGGATTCAGATGATTGTGCTGAGCGCGACACTATATTTTCTGCAGGAACTCAAAATATTAAAGCCACCTTAGAGGGAGATCTTTTTTATAAAAGAAAGTTTTTAGATCGGGCAAAAGTAATTGATTTTTTTAAATCTAATTTTGATTTGGTCTTTGGTCATTTTCCACATATGGTGAATGAACTTTCTGCTCCTGAAAAACTAGAGTATGTGGACCTTGTTGTGAAACAAAGTCAGATCTGTACAGGAGATGCTTTCAAGAAGACCCCTTTAGTCTATTATAACCTTGTCTATATTATGGGGCTGACCTCTTATATTGAGCAGATTTTTTCCATTTATGATAGAGCGCCATACTCATTTTGGGGGGTGCGTGATGAACCAGGTGTGCTTGAAGATGAGTTTTCTAGCGGAGCAAATTTTGCTAAGTATAAAAGACTTTTAAGAAACCACTCTCAATCTAAGTTTGGTGTGTGGAGGCTTTATCAAGAGCGCTTTAAGCCTATGTTAGAAGAGCTTTCAAAAGAGATTTTAGATCCCAACGATCCTAAAAGAGGTCTGTATCTTGAAATTGCGTATATTCACCTTCTTAAAAACAAAAGCCTTCCAAATGTGAGCCGAAGCGATGGGGTGGACCCTAATGCATCTAAGATCAGAAAAATGATTGTCTTTGCTAAAAATTTATTTAAAAAAGTAAGTTTGGGATACCTTAGGTATGATGGCTATGATGAAGGCATGACACGTATAGATGTTTTAAAGGTTCTTGGTTCTGAGTTCTTAAATACATCAGAGGCAAAAGAGGCCGAAACCCGAAATCTAAAGAGCTTTTGCCATTCTTTAAAAAACTCTTATAAAGATTATCAGACCACGGGTTATTTTGAGCTTAAAGATAAGCTAGACTTTCAGGAGTAGGCTCCGTTTAGGGCTTCTTCTTAGACTTCTTTCTAACAACTGAAAAATAAAAGCTGAGTAAAAGTCCAAGAATCTGAAACATAATGATCAACCACCATCCGCTATGGGCATAAAAAGTGGGGGTTCTATTTGTGTTGAACCTGACTTTTAAATCTTGAACCCACTCTTGGTTTAGTGGGGATATAGCTTCAAAGCTACCATCAATATTAACTACTGTTGAAAACCCAGTGTTTGTGGAGCGTATCACTGGTGTTCTAAACTCTAGACTTCGTGCTTTAGAATAATAGAGGTGTTGATAGGGCTCCATAAGAGTGCCGTACCAAGAGTCATTGCTGAGGTTTACAAAAACATGAGCTCCTTGGATAGCTAAAGATCTTGCAAAACCTGAAAAGGTAGATTCGTAACAAATTTGTATCCCTAACTTGAGTTGATCTAGTTTTAAAACTTGTGGCTCAGGGGCATTATCGAAATCAGCCACCATTGGAAACCATTTTTTTAAAACTGGAAACTGTTGTGAAAAGGGAAAGTATTCACCAAATGCTAAGAGTCGGCTTTTGTGAGCTTGCTCTAATTTGAGTGTTTCAGCATGTGGTTTAAATAAGCTTGCGGCATTAGTTCTTCTTTTATTATCAAGAGTTCCATAACTCCCTGTGATCAAAGGCACTCGGTATTGCATTAAAAAGTCTTTAAGATTTTGAGTTCTATAATTGAATCTCAATGGATTGCGAAATAGTTCAGGGGTGGCCACTTCAGGCCAGACGATTAAATCTATGGAGTCTAAATTGGTAGCTTGAGTGGCACTAAGGTTTTTTTTGAGAGCTAGGATCCTAGGGTCTCCTTTTTTAGAGAGTTGGTATCTTTGTCTTTGGGACAAATTATCTTGTACAATTCGTACGTTGAGACTATCTGTTATTTCTTCCAAGTTAGGTTTAAGGAATCCACCTGAAAAATTAACAAGAATAACGACGGCCACTAATCCCAAGCTCCATTTTTTAACATCGAATGAGTGATTCTTACGGGACTGCCAGAGATATAGAATAAGTCCATTTAATATGAAGGTGAGTACGGATAAAGCTTCAAGGCCAAAATACTCTAAGTATTGCATTATGCTTAAATTCCATGTCATCCAAAAAAGACCTAGGTTCCATGGGAAAAGCTGAGGCAAACTATGAAATATCAGAGTGCTTAAAAACACATGAAGTAAAATCAGTGATAAGGTGGGAGGATGGAGGCTTGAGGCCTGTCGAAATCTAGCGCTCAGTGCTGCAGCAAAAGGTAAAGCGAGTTGCAAAAAGCTGACATAAAGTAAGAGTCCTATGAAAGCCGCAATGCTCGGTAAGCCCCCAAAGTCTTTTAAGGTGTAAAAAACCCAGTAGAACCCAATTAGGCATCCAGTTGAGATTGTTATGAGAGTGGCTTTGAAAAACTCCATGCTAGTGGACCTGCCAAGATGCTTTGCCCATAGAGGGACAAAACAAAACGCAAGAAAAACTGGAGGAAGAGGTGGAGCAGAGAGCCCAAGCAGGACCCCAGACAATAAGGCCTCTCGATGTCTTTTCAAAAGAGTTAAACACTTATAATATAATGACTTAAACATGATTTAGCTTAACATAGAGATAGTGATTAATTTATAGGGTCTATATTTACCCAGATCCGCGGATAAGCGGCGGTAAAAACCCATGAAACGCCCTCCCTAAGCCGTCGTGCTTAAAATGTTCTCTTTTCACCGTACAAGTGAGTGCGATTCAAGAGAAAATTTCTGCGCTAGACACTGCTGAAGCACGTTTGATGAGTTTTTCTTAGCCGCTTATCCACGAAACTGGGTAGCTATTGGCCAAGACTAAAGACTGTAATATTGAGGAGTTTTTTTTTCCATGAATGAGCAAGCCAACCCCACTGATCCACCCCATAAGCAAGCTGAAATTAGAGTACGCTGTCCAGACTGTATGAAGCTTTATCAAATAGATCCGGCTCATATTACTGTGCCTCAACCAGAGTTTAAATGTCAGAGCTGTGCCACTCATTTTTGGATCTCGTTCCCAGAAGTTTTAGATATACCTGTAGCCATTGGGATTCAGTGTGAACCCAAAGCAGTAAGTTCTGATTTTTTAAATCCAGTGATTCAGGATCCTTTGGCTGAGCCAAAAGCCTCAGCAGCTGTTTCTCCACAGTCTCAGAGTCCTAATATAAAAGCGGAGACCCAGCCCGAGCAAGAACGCATCACGGCCCCGCCAGCTTGTACTACAGAAAAAAAACAAAACCCACTTCTTGAAAATAAATGGAAGCATGTCATCAATGACTATAAGAGTGTGAATCAACATATGTTGTTTGTAGAGCTCTGCCGTAAAAATAAAAATTTTGATTTTGGTGTTGAGAAATACCAACGTCTTTTAGAAATTAATCCTCATGATGAGATTGCGGGGAAACATTTAGCGCTGTTAGAAGCACGTTTAAAATCTGATTTTCATACTGAAAAAAAGGCCCAGCCAGGACTTTCACAGAAGTTTCTTGAATTTTTTCCTTCTGCTCTCTTGATTTTAGGGGTGGGTTTTGTCGGTCTTGGCTTTAGTGAAGAGAGTCTTTCCCAGTTTATGGGAGTCGGTGCTGCCCTGATCTGTTGTTATATGATTTATAAAGTGATCTCTTTTCCAGACTAAAATCCATATACCCAGATCCTCAGACTCAAAGATGGCCGAGCTTATTAGAAGGGGAGCAAGTCAAATTGGTTAAAAAAGCGCTCGTCAGAAGTCGTGAAAACCCATTTGTATTCAGTATAGAGATCCCTAAAGGCTAAACTCATGAGATCATGAATTTAGTATTTTAAGGGAGTCCTATATGAAAAATTTAGTTTGGGTCTTATTTCTTTTATGTGGATCAGCTTACGCAGAGCTTGAAGTTGATGTTTTAAAATCCAGCCTGAAAAAAAGCCAAACCGAAGCTCAGAGTTTATCCGATCAATCTAAAAATCTCACAGATCAAAGTGCAAGAGAGGCTAAACGCTTAGAAGTTCTCAAAGCGCGAGTGGCTGGAGAGCAAGAAAAGGCAAATAATTTAAAATCTAAATATGAAGAATTAATAAGAGTGACTCAATCTAAAATCACATCTCATCAAAATGAAGTGGAGTCCTTAAAAGATATGCAAGAAAAAATGAAAATTGAAAACTCTGAACTTAAGTCTAAAGTTCAAATTTTAGTTCAAGACCTTAAGATTGAGGAGAAAAGCTTAAAAGAAGAAAAAGAAAAATTTAATGCAATTCAAAAAGAAAAAATTAAATATGCTAAAGAGCTTGACCAGCTACTTCAAAAAAAAGAGAAACTCCGAACAAAAAAAGAGGCTTTAGAAGATCAATATAAAAAAATTAAGGCCACATTAGCAAAAGAAAAGGAAGAGTCTGAAAATCTAGAGAGAGAAAGTCGAGCTCTCATAACAGACTACGAGCAAAAAACAGCAAAATTAAAAGAAGAAAATCAAGGGGCTAAAGCCGAAACAAAGGCCTATAAGTTAAAACAAAAACTCATTGAAAAAGAATTCAAGATCAAAAGAAAAACCTTAGGACTCTAACCCAGATCAGTGGGTATACAGCGGTTAAAATCCATGAAACACACTCCCTCAGTGTCGTGCTCAAAATGTTCTCTTTCAGCTTACAGTTGAGTAGGCTTCAAGAGAACATTTTTGAGCTAGACATTGGTGAAGCAGGTTTGATGGGTTTTCTCTTGCCGCTTATCCACGGATCTGGGTTTAAGTGGTGTTGAGTTTTTCTTGATTCATTGCAAATACAATCTCAAGTCGAAATTGAAATAGACGCTAATAAAATAAAGTTTGACTAAGTTTGAACTCAAGTCGACACTCCCTAGATTATTTCTTTTTAATAACAGCAGTTAGCGGCCAGTGATCAGAGACCCCAGATTTGTGTCTACCTAAGTCAAACTTTGCAGGAGAGCCGTATTTGTTTTTTTGATAGGAGCTCTTATTAAAGACGTTAATGGAATCTCTATCTAAAATCCAATTATTTGAAGTTGTTGATTTTTGAAAATGATTGGAAAAAAGCAAGGCATCTAAAAATGACCAGGATCTTTTACGATGATAATAATGCGTACCTCGACAACTTTGACACCCCACTATATGTGAAACAAGCATTTGTTGAGAAAGTCCAAAAAAGAGCTTCTCCTTTTTCTCTTCTATAGCTGTAATATTAAAATCTCCACCTACTACAACCATGTGACTCTTGGGTAATTTTTTTATTATTTCTAAAAGTCTTTGAATAGCCTGCTGACGTGCTTTAGTGGGGGAGCCTTGGGATGGAAAATGAATAGAGAATGCGGAAAGAACCTCTCCAGGAGCGAGCTCAAAGTTGACTTGTAGAATTCCTCTTGTGGCTTTCGTACGCTTCCCCAGGTGGGAGCGTTGTAAGTGGATCTTAGGGCTCCCATAAGGCTTAAGGCGACTCAAAATCGCGGTATCAATGCCTCTTTTGTCTGGCCCTTCTACGAGATAACTGTTGTAGTTCATCTTACGTAAATAGTTGTTGTTGAGTCGCTCAAGAACACTTTTGTTTTCTACTTCTTGTAAAAATAATAAGTCAGGACCATTTTTAGAATGGCTCATTTCAATAACATGAGCCAGGCGCTTCATTTTTTGCGTGAGCGCCTTCTTGTCCCAATTCATCTTCATACATTCTTCACGCCACCACTTTTTGTGAAGAGAGCGGCACTTCTTAATGATTTTAGAATTGGATTTTTTAACTTTAACGGGAAGATATGTTTCGTCTTCCTTGCCAGGGTCATCTTGAGTGTCAAAAAGATTCTCCACATTATAAGTCATCAGCCGTACAAAAGTAGGTTTTTCGATGGAGGTATTTTCTATATGGGTGCTTTGCTTTGAATATGTCGAGGACATATTTTGTGCAGGAGAGGCCACCTCTTTAGATTCGCAAGAAGAAAGAAGGAAAACAAAAAGTAAA
>CALGWV010000098.1 GCA_937936325.1 uncultured Bdellovibrionales bacterium
CATACCAGGATACCTTAAAAGACGAAATGAGGATTTAGAGGTTCTACAAAAATTATTTACAGATGGCAGATATATTGAGATAGCAAAAATTGCTCATAAAGTTAAAGGAAGTGCTGCCGGTTATGGATTTACATCTCTTTCAAGCTTAGCCAAAGAACTGGACACAGCTTCTAAAAACTCAAATAAAGACTCTGTAGACATTTCTATCAAAAAAATAAAATATTATTTAGAAAATATAAAAATCAGGAAATCAAAATGAAAGCATTACTATTGGAGAAGATTCATCATAGTGCCCGCGAAGCTTTTGAAAAAAACAACATAGAAGTTGAGGAGGTACCTTCTTCTTTATCTTTTGGAGAGCTTTCAAACAAAATTAAAGACGTTGATATTCTAGGAATTCGTTCTAAAACCCAGTTGACCGCTGAAGTTCTTAAGAATGCCAAAAGACTCAAAGCCATCGGAACTTTTTGTATAGGGACGAACCAAGTGGATTTAGCCTTTTCAAAAACCATCGGCGTTCCGGTTTTTAACTCTCCTTATAGTAATACGCGTAGTGTAGCTGAATTGGTTATTTCTCATATTATTGCATTGTCTCGTCAGTCTTATTACCTTTCATCTCTTTTGCATTCACACCAGTGGTTTAAATCCTCAGAACATTGCCATGAGGTGAGAGGCAAGGTTTTGGGTATTGTGGGTTATGGCCACATAGGAACTCAGGTTGGAATTTTGGCCGAAAACCTAGGGATGAAAACTCAGTACTACGATATTGAACGCAAACTTCCTTTAGGAAATGCACTCTCAGTTCCTAGTCTGGAACAGCTCTTAAAGACGTCAGATATTGTGACTCTTCACGTACCTCTAACTGAAGCCACAAAGTGGATGCTGGGAGAGGGGGAGTTGTCATTAATGAAAAAAGGAGCCCACCTTATAAACTATAGTCGAGGTCTAGTGGTGGATCTTTTAGCCTTAAAGAAAAGCTTAGAATCAGGTCAACTTCTGGGAGCAGCAATAGATGTTTATCCTGAGGAGCCTAAGAGTAACTCTACAGGCTTTAAGTGTCCACTGATCGGAATGAAAAACGTGATTTTAACACCTCACATTGGTGGCAGCACCCTGGAGGCTCAAAAAAATATTGGCTTAGAAGTCTCTATAGCATTGATGAAATATCTTAAGCATGGACATACAAATGGCAGTGTGAATTTCCCTAGGCTAATGGCGAGCCCTAAAGTTACTAAAAACAGAATTTTTAATGTGCATAAAAATAAAAAAGGGGTCTTATCTCAAATCAATGATCTTATGTCTAGCAAAGGCGTAAACATTGAATCTCAGGTGTTAATGACCGATAGAGAGATAGGATGTCTTATCTTGGACGCTGATTTTGATGACATCACTGATATTGAAAACGAGCTGAATAAATTTGACTTCAATATCAAAACTTATTTGCTGTGAGAATTTATGAAAATTGCACTTTATGGAAAAAAAATCTTTTTAGAAAAAACGGATAAATTTTTAAAGAAGCTCAACCTCAACTCTGTTCAGCACAATACATTAAGCGAAGTTAAAGAGTCTGCTCAAAATAAAGAGTTGGATCTTTTGATGTTAGACCCCTCTTTGTTGAATTCAAATTTAGAGGAAGAAGAAATTATTAAAGCTCAAAATGAGTTTAACAGAATTCAGTTTATTGCTAATTTTTCACATGAAATACGAACACCCTTAAATTTGATTTTAGGGATGTCTGAACTTTTAAGAGAGACAAAACTAACAGAAGATCAGTTGGATTTAGTGAACAGATTTGAAAATGCTGGGGAGCATCTTTTGAATTTGATGGATGATGTTTTAGATATAGCTAAAATAGATAAAGAGACTGGTTTTGTTAATTTTGAAGCTTTAAATCTCCAGGCTCTATTTTCTGAGATCAAAAAAATAGTTGAAGTACAAGGTTTTCAAAAGGGGGTAACTTTAGATACATATTTTGGTTTTAACTCTGAAGACGTCGTATTATCTGATGCTAAAAGGTTAAAACAAGTCTGCCTAAATTTACTCACTAACGCCATTAAGTTTACAGATTCTGGAAAAGTACATTTTATTGTTGAGCTGAACTCTGAAAAGAAAAATCTTAAAATTAAGGTTAAAGATTCTGGATCTGGGATTCCAGAGCAATTTCGCTCAGAAATTTTTAATGAGTTTTATCAGTTGGATGAGCAAAGACACCAATTTAAAAAAGGAACTGGTCTTGGGTTGCCCATAGTCAAAAGACTTGTTGAAAGTGTGGGGGGGCAAATTGATGTGTCCTCAAATGTACCTAAGGGGTCTGTTTTTACAGTGACTTGGCCTTACCAAAGAGTTCAAAATCCTGTGAGTCCTGAGGCTAAAGGGAAAACTTTAAGTTATGAACCTCTAAAGTCTAGAGAAAAGCTGAATGTCCTAGTTGTAGAAGATGATTTAGATAATCAATTTTTAATCAAAGCTTATTTGAAGAACTTGAAAGATAATTTTGTGTATTGCTCTAATGGTGAAGAGGCCTTGGAGTGCTTGAAAAAATCAAAGTTTGATCTTGTCCTCTTAGATCTGCAGATGCCAATAATGGATGGGTTTGAGACAATTTCTAGAATTCGAAGGCAAGAGCGAGAGAATACTGGAAAATTTAAACTACCTGTAGTTGCTTTAACTGCTAATGCTTTTGAAGATCAAGCAAGGCTCGCAAAAGTCTCAGGCTTCACTGGATACATTACAAAGCCTGTTTCTAAAAAAGAGCTCTTTTATGTTTTGGATCGTGTCAGTTTAAATATACACTCTGGCGAGAAGACAAAACTTTCATTAGCTCAACATACTGGGGCTAAAATTTACTTTATGGACCTGTGAGGCGAGATGGAACCAGATAATAAGAACAAAAAAACAGATATTGATAGAATTAGAGAAATTGTTTTTGGCCATCAGATGCAAGAGTATGATCATAAATTTGAAAAGTTCAATTCAGTTATTGAGAGTATCACTTCACATTTTGAGAAAAAGCTAGAAATCCTAGAGCAGAATTTCACACAAAAATCCCAAGATTTGGTTTTTAAGCTTGAAAATAGCTTAAATACTATGGAGCAAAAAGCCCAAGCTTTACAACTTAGGTTGGAGGATTTAAATGCAAATCAGCAAAAATTTTCACAAAAGTCGACAGAAGGTTTAAATCAAAAATTTAATGAAATTTCTGCCAGACTTGATAAAGAGAAAAAAGATCTATTAATGGACTTCAAAAATCAGGCCGGAGAATTAAAATCCCATATTACTGGAAATATAGAAAGTTTAAAATCTCAATCCATATTAAAAAAACAGCTTTCTGAGCTTTTTTTGAAATTTGGTAAGACTATCGAAGATAAGGTTGAAGACTAAATGAAGAATATAGATAGAGACAGTACTAGCCCGCTGGCTGAGGGTGATAAAAAAGAAGAGCTTATTCAGCTTATTTTGGGTTCAAGGTTAGAGCATGTGGATCATGAATTCGAAAAAATCCAAGAGCAAATACAAAATAATCAAGAGAAAACTAAAGAGCAATTCATCGAAAACCTCAAATACAGTTCTGAAAATTCTCCAAAAAAAATGTCAAAAGCCTTATCGCCAGTAATTGGGCAGGCGATCTCAAATCAAGTCAAAAACGAGCGGGGTAAAATTATTGATGCTCTATATCCTGTTATTGGTTCAATGATTGCTAAGTATGTAAAAGAAGCCTTGCAGAATACGGTTTCTCAAATGAATCAAAAAATGGATCAAACCTTCTCCTTTGGAACGGCCGTTCGTAAAGTCAAATCCAATTTGAGTGGAGTTTCTGAAGCTGAGCTACTACTTTTAGAAACCGACCAAACCAACGTGATAGGTTCCTATCTTGTGAGCCAGGAGTCGGGTAAGGTTATTGTTGAGGCCCATAAGAAAAAATCTTTAGATTTAGATAGTGATCTTTTTGGAGGAGCCTTAACAGCAATAAAAGATTTTATTTCTGATTGTTCAAAAAATCCAAATCAAATCAATAATTTGAATCTCATTAAATTTGGCGGTCTAAATATATTGATTGAATCTGCAGGATCTTATTTTCTTGCACTTATTGTTGAGGGGGACGTGAGTCCTGGACTAAGAAAAAAAGCTCAAATTTTACTCTCAGAGTCTTTGTCCCACATTGATTTTAATCAGATGGAAGTGAGTGAATCGAGTCAAAGCTCAATCAGAGACTTACTTTATGAATTTGCGATTCAAACAACACCTGGTGTAGAGAAGGAATCATTTCTAAAGAAATGTCTTCCTTATTTAGGAGCTCTGGTTTTGTTTATAGTATTTCTACGCTTATTGGGTGGGGTTCAAGTTCACAATATTGAGTCTAAAATAGAAAAACATCCCGAATTTAGAATGTATAATCTTGATTTAGACTTTAAATGGTTTTGGGGCTATGAGCTTACAGGTCTTTTGCCAAATACTTATATTAAAAATGACGTCTTTCAATTTATCAATAAACAAACTAAACTTTTCCCAGAGATGCCTGCTGATAAGGTGAAAGTAATAAAAAATATTACGAGTCCGGAATATGTTTTGGAGAAATTTCAGGATAAGCTGGATGTTTTTAATAAACACTATGGTGCAAGCCTGGAAGTCAATTTAAGTGATCAAATCTATAAAGTTTCTGGAACTCTAAATAGCGTGCAAGAAGAGCATCACTTCATAGAAAACTTAAAAACTCTACCAGGTACTTTTATTTATGAAAAAAAGTGGAAAATAAAAAATACTTCTAAACCAAATCAAGGCTAGGATTCAAAGGTGAAATATCATGAAGTTTAAACTGAGCTTATTAGGCGACCAAGGGGTAGGAAAGACCTCTTTGGTGCGTAGATATTTAGATGATAGTTTTAGCGATAAATATAAAAGTACTATTGGTGTGAAAATTTCTAAAAAACAAATCAAACATCTCTCCCAAGCCTACGACATGGTGATTTGGGATGTAGAGGGAAAAGGAGGCTACACTCCCATTCCTAAACAGTATTTGGGGGGCACAAAGCTTGGAATCATCGTAGTAGACTTTAGTCAACAAGGGCAATTGGACACGGTCATTGAGCATAGTGAGAGACTCTTGGAGTTTAGCCCTGATGCTGAAATACTAGTGGCTTTAAGTAAGTGTGATCTTGTTGAAAATCTAGATTCAAAATTTGAAAATTTCATTTCCAAAATTAAAACGATAGATTGTGAAGTGAAGCACACTGGCAAAACATCTTCTAAGTTAAACTTTGGTATTGAAGAGCTTTTTGATGAAGCTATAAAAGCTATCGTAGGTTGATGATGGTGATGGATATCTCAGGTTTAAACTTTTTAAATAAAGATCAAATTCTAAAAGAAAAAAATGAAACAGACTTTTATGCCAAGGACTGGACAGGGCATTATAAACCTGATGCTAAACTCGTTTTATTCCCCAGAACCAGTATAGAGGTTCAGAAGATTGTACTCTGGGCACTAGAATCTAAAGTAAGCTTAGTTCCTTCAGGTGGACGCACAGGCTTAAGTGCGGGCGCACTAGCTCAAAGTGGCGAATGTATTGTTTCTTTTGAAAAAATGAATCAAATCCTGGACTGGAATGAAGCGGATATGTCGCTCAAAGTTCAAGCTGGAGTGATTACAGAAACTGTTCAAAAAGAAGTTCAAAAAAAAGGTTATTTATTCCCCGTTGATTTTGGTGCTGTGGGCTCTTCTCACATTGGTGGGAATGTCGCCACAAATGCCGGGGGCATCAATGTCCTTAAATATGGAATGACAAGAAACTGGGTGACCCATCTTACGGTTGTGACAGGAGAAGGGAAGGTCCTCAATTTAGGGCGTCAACTCATAAAAAATAATGTGGGCTTTGATTTGATGAATTTGTTTATTGCCAGCGAGGGCACTTTAGGTTTAATCACTGAAGTGGGTTTGCGTGTCACGCAAAAGCCTAAAGAGCAAACAGCTTTTTTAGTTTTGATTCAGGATGTGAGTCAAGCTATTGAGGTTTTATCTGCTTTTCGTAAGTCCTGTGATCTAGCCGCTTTTGAAATATTCTCTCAACAAACTATTCCTCTACTTTCAAAGCATTCAGGAAGAAAGTTTCCTCTACAAGCCCAATCTGAATACGCCCTTATTTTTGACGTGCTTGGTGACTCCTCTGAGGCTCTTGACGTTTTTTCAGATTTGCTCGAATCCGAAAAGCTCGTTGACGGTGTTTTAAGTGAAAGCGCAGAGCAATATGAGCAAATGTGGTTTTGGCGAGAGCAGATTACTGAGTCTTTATCTGAGTTAAAGCCATACAAGAGTGATATTTCTGTGAGACCTTCTAAAATTCCTGAATTTTTCTCTTGGGTGGAAAGTTTCATTAAAATTGAATATGCAGGTTTTAATGTTTTTCTTTTTGGACATGTGGGAGATGGGAACATTCATGTCAATATCACTAAGCCTGAGAGCATGAAGCATGAGGATTTTCTTTTAGAGTGTCAGCGGCTGACTCCTGTACTTTTTCAGAAGATTCAGGATATGGGTGGGAGTATTTCTGCCGAGCATGGAGTGGGGCTTATTAAAAGGGATTTTTTGCATTATTCTTTGTCTGAAGTTGAGATAGATTATCTTAGGTCTATTAAGAATGTTTTTGATCCCCAGGGGATATTAAATCCTGGTAAATTGTTACCTAATTTATAAAACTTACTTTCTTTTTCACAAGATTTTGATTGTGAGTTTTGTCGGCTTACGCCGAGTGTTTGGATGGAAAAAGCGGAGTGTCGATTTGTCTTGTTTGCCAATCCAAAAATTCGACCATGAAGAAAGACTCTGAAGTGAAGCGCGCTCGTGGCCGCATGTCGTCTCCCGAAGGGCATTATTTGTAAATGCTGCGCTTCAAGATACGCCATGCACACTCTGCTGAGGCTTCAGTTCAGAGCCTTTCTTCATGATCGAATTCTTGGGTTGGCAATCAAAAATTCTCTTTTTCTTTTTTCCTGGGGGAGGGGACTATTGTCAAAGCTGTTGGTCAACAGCTTTGGATTTTTGATATGATTTTAACCCCAGACGACGTCTTGGTAGAGTCAGGTGGGGTGTATTTCTATGCATTAATTAGGCTAGTATTAATTTTTTCTTAAGGCCTGTTCTTTTTCATGTTTTTTAATTCTCTTACATTGATAAAAGTGTTAATTTTCAAACTTAATGATAGAGCCCAAAACTTTCTGTAAATTCAAAATAATTCAGTGTGCTGGATTGGGACGAAAGTCCTGAGAAGAAGCTGAAAAAAAAGAGTCGATATTTAATCCTATAAGTTCAACAAAACAAAAGGAAAAAAATATGACTCCAATAAATGTTACGTTATCCGAAGAGATTTTAAAAGGACTTTTAGAGCAAGATCCAAAAATGGCTTCAAAACTTTTAGAATCTGCTTTAAATGCACTGATGATTGTCGAAAGACAAAACCATATTAAAGCCCAAGCCTATCAAAGAAGCCCCGAACGAGATGGGTTTGCCAATGGCTTTAAAAAGAAAAAAATTAAAACAAGATCAGGGCCGATCGATGTCAACGTCCCACAAGTTCGCGGCAGCAGCGAGCCCTTTTATCCAAAGTGTTTAGAGAAGGGACTTCGCTCAGAAAGAGCATTGAATGCCACATTAGCTCAAATGTATATCTCAGGCGTAAGCACTCGCAAGGTCAATGCCTTAGTCAAAAGACTTTGTGGAAGTGGTGTGAGCTCTTCACATGTGTCTAATTGCTTTAAAGCTTTAGATGAAGATTTTAAAAGTTTTAGAAGTCGAAAATTTGAAAAAAAGTACCCGATCCTTTACCTAGATGCTCAGTACCAAAAAGTGAGGTCAGCAGGCTGCATAAGAGACGCCTGTGTTTTAGTTGCCAAAGGTATTAATGATCAAGGAGAGCGAGAGATTTTAGGAATTTCAACATCTACTTCAGAGGCTGAGCTTCACTGGAGAGAGTTTTTAGAAGGATTAAAGACTAGAGGGCTCTCGGGTGTGAAACTTATCGTAAGCGATGCCCACAAGGGGTTAAGGGCTGGTCGCCAATCCACGCTAAACCATGTGCCATGGCAGAGGTGTTTTTTCCATCTTCAACAAAATGCACAAAGTTTTGCTCGAATCAAGAGGAAAAAGTTTTGATAACTGAGCTAGTGCGAAAAATATTTAATTGTAATAACAAGCATGATGCCGAGGAGCAGCTTAAAGAAACAGTGAGCGCAGACACTCTATCACACCCAAAACTTATGGGGTGGCTGGAGTTAAACGCTGAAGAATCTATGAGCTATTACGATTGGCCGCGAAGTATCCATAACAAAATCAGAACTACAAATCCCCTGGAGCGACTAAATCGTGAGATAAAGCGAAGAACGAAAGTTGTTTCCATCTTCCCTGATGAAAGCTCTTGCTTGAGATTGATAACTGCACTATTAGTTGAAGTCGATGACTCTTGGAAATCAAGGAAATATGTTAGACCAGAGTTCTTAATAAAGTAATAAAATAAAATACGAAGGATTAAAATTGACTCTTTAATTTACAGAAAGGTTTGGACGTTACCATATTGAGCATCTAAAAAAAGGAGTTGAAATTAAAGATGGTATCGTGGTAAAAACATCTTCAGGTGAAGCTCAGGATACTGCCGCTTAAAACTTCAAATCCACAACTTTTTGGAATAACTCATAAAAGGCTCTAGATGTTAAAAAACAAACAAATGTCTCTACTTTTTTACTCCTCACTCTTTCTTTGCATAATCTGTTCTTTTTATAATAGGTTCGGAAAAAACTTTGGCCTAGTCATTCTAAGCACGGCAACTTTAATTTCATTTATTCAATTATACTTCAATAAGAATTTAGTTTTCCCTAAAGCTGTTAAATTTTATTTTTCATTTACTGTTGTTACGATCTGCATAATGCTGGCTGTCATGTGGGCCCAAGGTTCAACATTTAAACAATACTTAGCATTTAGTGATGATTTTTATGAATATCTTGTCATTTTTCTTCTTATAACTTGTTGCCTGAGTCTAAAGGAAGTTTATTTAGCTAAAAGATTTTTAATTTTCTTCCTCACTTTGACCTGCTTCATTATTTTTTCTTCATCTGTGTTCGAAGTGACTATAGGACGCAATTTTATTAGAGAACTCCAAGGGACAAACTATAAACACCTCTACTACCGTGCCACTGGTTTTTACAGAAACCCGATCCCTTTCTCTCATATCACTGGATATCTTACGGTACTTTTGGCTCTCCTTCTCCCGATTCTTAAGTTTAGTAAAAAATCATATAAATTTTGTTATTTCACCTGCTTGATCTGCTTGTCATCCATGACGATCCTCAGCCAAACCAGAGCCAGTATTTTGGCTCTTATTATTATTTTTTGTTGTGCAAGTATGAGTGTATTTTCGAATTACAGAAAAACTATTCTAGGATTTCTCGTGGCGTTCCCACTCCTGATTTCCTTCAGTCCTACTTTGAGAAGAGGGGTTAAATTCTCATCTTTTAAGGGCTATAGCATTAACTATAGACTGCACACCTGGAAGGCCCATTTACGTGCCACTGCGGAGCACCCATGGCTTGGAATTGGTTATGATAAGTTTTGGGATCAGAACTTTATGAAAAAATACCATTATGACTCTCCTCAGATTTTGTTTGATAGGAATCATTTTTCTGATACACATAACCATTTTATAGAAGTTTTAACCTGTTTTGGTATTCCCACATTTATTCTCTACCTTCTTTTTTATCTCTATCCACTCCTTTTATTTTTGAAGAGTTCATTTCAGTCAAAATCCAAATTTAAAAAGGTTTTTTTATTTAGCTTAGCCATGAGCCTCTTGTTTTTGACGATAGTGATCTCTTTCGATCGAAAAACAAGCACTGCACTTTTATTACAAGGGATTTCAATAGCTCTTGGCTACAAACTTATCTATATGAAAGGTAAAAAATATTTAGAAATTTAAACTCTAGCGAGGGATTAAAATATGACAAAAAAATTAAACTTAAGCTTATGTGCTATACCATTAGCTATTGTTTTTTATGGGTTTTGGCTTTCTAATTTTAGAGCTCAAAACTTCTACAATTATGTTAGAGAAGATGGATTCACCGAGACTCTCACTGTTCTTGTCTTTTTAATGAGCGCTTTTCTTTGTTTAAAGCTATCTTTCAGTATAAGAAATCGGTCTTCAAAGTTGACCTACTTTTTTCTATTTCTAATTTTCGTATTTGGCTTGGGAGAAGAAATAAGCTGGGGGCAAAGAATTTTCAACATTCAATCTAGTGAGTTTTTCATTGAAAACAATGCACAAAAAGAAACCAATCTCCATAATTTAAAAATTAGTGGCGTTAAAATAAATAAATTGGTTTTTGGAAAAATATTAGGTGTTTTTCTGGCTCTCTATTTCTTACTTTTTCCATGGTTGTACAAAAAATATAAAAAAATTCAGAATTGGGTGTCACACTTCCAAATACCTGTTCCGGACCTTCACCATATCATTACATTCACGCTCTGTTTCATTATGGTGGAGTTTACGGCCTCAAGCCGCAGAGGTGAACTGATGGAAGTGGGTGGGGCATTGGTTTTTTTGATTATTCTACTTTATCCTCTCAACAAAGATGATCGAGATCTAAGTCTAGGATAATTTTAAATTTTAGTCAGAAGATTATTTTGAATCTTTTTTTTAGGTTTCCATTTATTCATACACTTGGAAATAAATTTTATATAGTCTCTGGTTTCATCGACTCTGGAGTACTTTTTTATCATTCTATTCAGGCTCCATTTTGGATTCTTAAATAGAATTCTAGGTCCTTGATTGTAAGCTCCGGAAATAGCGAGAAGAGCTTGCTTGTTCACTGTAGTCACTTTGTTTTCGGCTAGGAGTCTTAATTTCAAATATTTAAGATAAGTGGCACTTACAGCTAAGTTCATTTTAGGTTTTTTTAGAACGAAGTAACCTCTTTTTAACTCTTTAAGTTTTCTCTCAGCTTCCCAGCCCCATCTTAATACCCAGTGGTTCCACAATGTAATATGTGAAAGTTTTTCGTTTTTTCTGTAACTGTGTTTGATGGCCTCGACAGACCTGAATCTATCATAGCTTTGTGTATTTTTTCTTCCCTGCTCCAGCATAACAATTAAAAACTTATAAGTGCCTTTCATAATTTGTCCCAAACCTAGAGCGCCAACATGACTCTGGGCTAATGGATCAAAACGACTCTCTCTATAAACTAAGCAAGAAAAAAACTCGACTGGCAGATTAAAACTGGCTGCATTTTGTTCAAGAGACTGACGAATAATATCTTTACCACGAAGTTTTCTTTTAATTCTCTTGGGCCAATTTGCTTTTAAACTCAATTTCTCAAACTGGTAGGCTTTCTTTTTACTTGAAAAAGTAAAAAGATTTTTGATACTTTTATAAATTTTAAAACTCACTTGTTCATCTACAAGTTGTAGCGAAGCACCAGAATGAGAAAGTGTGCCTAAAAATAAAAGACCTATTATGAGGTGTTTGTTGAAGACTTTCATAAAACTCAACTTCCCCTGGCCTTTTCAATTTCAACTTTAGATTTAATAAATTCAATCACCCTAGGGTGGTCCCAATCTTCAAGTCCTGAAATTTTTCTAATAATTTTTCTATCTTGATTAAGTAAAAAAGATTCTGGTAATGCAGATAGGCCCACTTCTCTTGAGAATCTTAAATCCTCAATTGTGTTGTCATATAATGAAACAATATTTAAAGGGAAAGCTCCAAATGACTTTTTAAATGACTTTGCTTTCTCTTCGGTCTCATCCTGGCTTATTAAGATCAAAACCAAGTCTTTTGAATCAAATTCAGCAGCTAAATTCATCATGGACTCAAACTCTTTCACACATGGCTCACACCAGCTGGCCCAAAAGTTAACGAGAACTATCTTTGACTTTATGTCTTTAAAATCGACATTTGCCCCTGTAGCTAAGTTTTTAAGCTTAAAACTCGGAAATACATCATCTACAAAGAGCTCTTGCATGATCCGCTCTTCTGAAACAGATTTGGCATAAAAAACATAGGCCAAAGACCCTACTGCCAATAGCAATAGTGTAGAGAAGATAAAGAAACTAAAAGTGTTATTTGTTGTCTTTTTCATGGTTATACTCCTTGTTGCAAATTTCTAGCCCAGATTATCTGTGAAGCCAAAAAGTGAGCAATTTTAATGGTTTACCGCATGGGACCAAAAGTAATGCCACTTTGGTACGGTGTCATGAATATGAAAAACCCCATGGTTGCCCCAAAATTCCTGCACCGTATTCTGTTTAGAAATTCGAACGTCAAAAACAGGGGTAAAGATATGAGACAACCAGAG
>CALGWV010000099.1 GCA_937936325.1 uncultured Bdellovibrionales bacterium
CAAACCCATTTAAGCTTAAAGCCAAGCTTGATTTAAAGATTAAAGAATTTAATCAACTCTTAAGAAAAATACAAAAATTAAAGGATGTAGCATGATCAAGTACTTAGCTTCTACGGTGTCATTTATTTATGAGTCGACACGCCCCTGAGTTTCTAGAAATCTCTGTTCTCCGCTTCTATGGCCCTAAGGCGAGTGGGTGCTTTATGCGGTTTGTTGGTTTTGTTTGATGATATTCTTTATAAAATATACACTCATATAGAAGATTCAGGTCTTATTCGTATTTCTTGTGGATTTCTGTTTTGATTTTTCTATTTGTAGAGTCGGCTTTTGGGCGAGTAGATTTTTTTCTGGGGGGGAGAATGTTATCGAGGGGATTATTTCAATTTTTATTTTTTATATCCTATATATTCTGCCACAATGCAGGGGCTAGTGTCGATTTTATTTCAGTGGATGTGAGTTCACCTACTAGTATTAAGGTGAGCCTGAATACTCCGGTGAGTTCTGGTGGAGAGCTTTGGCAGTTCAATACCCATTTGTTTGAGAATTATTCACCTCTTGATTATGATAACATCGACTTTCAAGATTTAGAGAACTACTTACTTCAACCCCAAATTTTCTACAGATCAAAATCAGATTTTAGATTTTATAAAGTACGAACCTTTGAGAGACAATTTGAAGTTCTTGATATTAAATCTGGGAAAAAAATAATTCTTTTAAAAAATCATTCATTATTTTATTTAATACTCACAGAAAAAGTTTTGAGTGCTCAAGGCTTGCTTGAGTTACAAAAGATGAAGGCGCCTCGAGTGATTGAGCTGACAGAAAAAAATATGCCAAGATATTTTAAAAAACTTGAGAATCAGCCATTTTTTAAGGCCTATAATATTGAACGATTTCCTGAAAAAAAATTCCCTATGCAGAATATAAATACAATTAAAAGTTCTGTTAGAAAGTTTGACAGGTTAAGCTGTTCTGGTTTTTTTGTATCAAATGAAGGACATTTTTTGACAGCTCTTCATTGCATTAGTGCCATGCTTGAGAATCTTGATTTTGTACAAAGTTTGACTACCGGTGCAGGAAACGAGCTTCGACGAATAGGAGGGCTACTAGCTCCATCGGCCAATTACCTTGGTGCGACTTTAGAGGATTTTTCAAAACCTCTTACACCTGACTTAGTGTATTCAGCCAGCCTTGCAGGGCTGACCTCTCTTCCTACTCCCAAAATTTTAGCCATAGGGGCAGGATGGTTTCCTGGTCAACCTCGTGAAAATAGCATCCCAGCAGTAAAAAAAGCATTTTCCGGTGGGGACTGGGCTCTTTTAAAGTATGACACTCAAACCACATGTTTAAAGACATCAGGTCAATCACCTGTTGGAGAGCAAACATTTGGCCTAGGTTATCCAGCTAAAGATTTAAATAATGGAATGCCGAATGTAAACAGAAAGCTTTTTGTCAGCGTTGGAGAGGTAGTTCCTAGCTTTCAGAGTCAATACCCATACATACTGACTAAAGGAGGGGCTGCTTCTTTTGCTTACTATGATCAAATTATGACGGAGGAAAAACTTTCTGTCCTTGGGTTATCAAACATAGGTATGAGCGGAGGACCAATACTCAATAGTGAATCTGATGTGATTGGCATGACAAGCACTGCATTGCCCCTTTATTTAAGTCCATCGAGTGAAGGCAGTATGCCCATTAAAATTTCACATATAAAACATGAAATTAAAGAACTCCTTGGGGATCAGAAGACTCAAGAAGTATTTAAGTGTGTTCACTAAGGTCTCGATTATTCATGAGTTATAGGGTCTTCTAATGAAAAGATTATATCATTATGAATTAAACTGTTAATTAAGAGGGCGGCACAGTATTTTGATTCTTTAGAGTTTCCAACTAAAGAGATGGATATCGGGCAAGCTAATGGGAGATTGCGAACTTGTTGATAAATAGTTTCTTCGACTTGATATAGGGTTTCTGCAAAGTTTTAACTGGATGAAACAAGCAACTCCATATTAATCTAATTTAATAATAGATTCATTTTTTTTCTCTTTTTTTAGGATCATTAAATCATGAATACGAACACTCATTTCTATTGGTCGTGTGACTTACTGTCAAACTTATTTATAGGTTTAAATAGTTGTATATGTCTCTGGGGCAAAATGCTTTGTATTTGAAGTGAGTTTAGATAGATTTAGATGAGGCTTTTAAGCCTCATGTTGAGTGCGGTACCTTTTTAACTTATCGCAAAGAGTGGATTTAGGAAGGCCAAGCTCTAGGGCTGTTTTTCTTTGATTGCCATTATTGTCTCTGAGGCGCTTTAAGATGATGTCTTTTTCTATATCCTTTAAGGCTGGAGGAATATTCTGAGTATTGAGCTGAGGTAGCCCAGTATAAGTTTTTTCATTATAACTGCCGTAGGCTTTGAGCTTTGAGTTGTCTTCAGGCAGAAGCTCTTCGGTTTCTTTGAGTTCTAGTTTTCCAGTGTCTGATAGCACTGCTGCTTTTTCAATAAACTGTTTGAGTTCTCTGATGTTGCCTGGCCAGGAGTGCTTTTTTAATCTTAAGATAGCTTCTGCAGAAATTGAAATTTTATATTTTTTGGCAAACAAAAACACAAAAGTTTCAAAATCTTCAATCCTTTCTATTAACGCCGGAGGCCGCAGGATAAAGCTTTGTAGTCTAAAAAAGAGATCCTCTCTGAACTCTCCAGTTTTTACTTTGTTTTCTAAATTTTTATGGGTGGCTGCCACAATGCGCACCTCTGTTTTTATGAACTGATCAGAGCCCACGGATTTGATCTCTTTATTTTCTAGGGCTCTTAAGAGTTGGGGCTGAAGGTCTAATGGAAGATCTCCAATTTCATCTAAAAAAAGAGTGCCTCCTCGAGCGGCCTCAAAGGCCCCCTGTCGATCATCTATGGCGCCGGTGAAACTTCCTTTTTTGTGTCCAAAAAACTCACTTTCAATCAGTGAGGGATTGATGGCTCCACAGTTGATGGCCACAAACCGCCCTTTTAACTCAGAAAGTTTATGGATGCTCTCGGCCAAGATTTCTTTACCTGATCCCGTAGGTCCTAAGATTAAAAGGGGTAAGCTTGAACGAGAGAGTTTAGGGAGTTTTGAAAGCTCCTTGTTCCATTTTAAGTTATGCGATGAGAGGGGGGCATTGGAGGAGAGCTCTTTTTTTGAGACTTTTTTTGCTTTCGCATCTGAAAGAGAAAGTTCTGTATCCCCGATGAGTATTTGATCCCCGGGGAAGACCTCAGCTTCCATGACTGAGATCCCATTGACCCAGGTTCCGTTAGTGCTTCTGAGATCTTTAATAAAATACTGATTGGATTTTTTCTCAAGGCGGCAATGTCTTTTTGAGACCTTAGGGTCAAAAAGTTGAATGTGGCAGGCCTCATCACGTCCAATAGTGTGGAACTGTGTGAGCTCATAAGCTTCACCAGTGGTGGCGCATATGAGTTTGAGTTCTTGGGTTGTTGCGTGATTGTGAACAATACGGAGGGTGCGTTCCATAGGATTTCCTTGATTTGATAAATTAAATTTGCCAAATGCTATATTAAGTGATTTTAAAAGTCATGGATGTCATTGGTGAGTGGGCTGCAGCTTATGGGCCAGTTGGAGTGAGGCTAAAGGCGTTATTTAAGGGTTTTAAATACGAATTTATGCCCGAAAAGCGGATGGTTTTCACCAAGGCATTTTTATGATTTCTAGTTAAGTCATTGATTAATACGTGCAAATAAAATAATCATAGCCTATGAGCTCTAAAAAAAATTCTGCTTTTATTAAAAGTGCTGTTGAACCTAAGGATTATCCTGAGGGCTTGATGCCTGAGGTGGCCATGGTAGGTCGCTCTAATTCTGGAAAATCCAGTCTTGTGAATGCCTGGTTTCATCAAAAAAAACTAGCCCATATTAGTTCTCAGCCGGGTAAAACTCGCTTGCTGAATTTTTTTGACGTGCGTGGGAGTTATAGGTTAGTGGATATGCCCGGGTATGGTTTTGCCGCTCGAAGCACTAAGGAGAAAAAACTTTGGCAGGAAATGATTGAAAATTATTTCTCACTCCGCTCCCAGCTCAGAGTTCTTATTTTAATTATGGATATACGACGAGATTGGACTGTGCAGGAGTCTCAAATTTGTGATTTTATGGCCCATATTGGAAAGCCTGTGGTTGTTGTTTTAAATAAAATAGATAAAGCCAATAGAAGCATTAAGACTAAAGCCCCCCGCGCCATTAAGGAGCTGGGCTTTCCCGTAAAGTCGATTTCAGCCCTTCAAAAAAGCGGTGTGGATGAGCTTAAAAGCTTTATTTGGGACGAGTACCTTAAGGACGATCTTAAATAGTCTAATTTTAGGGCTCTTTATGATCTAATTTATTTGAGTTCGGGTCATCCAAAAGCCAAGAGCGCTCACCGAGGCACACATAAATGTACCCCAGCACACGTCAACGATGGAAAATTTAATAGGATAGTTTGCAATTAGAGCATGATTGGTAAAATCAAAAGTGGCAAAAAGACAAAAACCTAAAATAGCTCCAGTCATTGCGGCTTGCAGAGGGGTTGTGATATGGCTAGGCCAAACACAAAAGTAGGTGAGGCTCACACTCATCACAAAATAAACAAAAATGGCAGAAGGATAAAAAATATCTAAACGGCCATCGCTCACTCTCATCAAGTGAGACATATTGTTCGTAAAAAAATTCTTAATTAAAACGCCCCACCAAATAAAGTCAAAAACCGCAAATAATACCATTGTCACAAGTGTGCTTTTAATCAAGGCTGAGAACTCCAGTTAATTTATCAAACAGAATTATGTTAGCTGTAATTATATTTTAAGACAAATTGAGCTTATATAAAAATATGTAGCATCAGCTATTAAAGCTTTAAAAGCCATCGGGTTCGTTATATTGTGAGTCTATGTCTATCATCGCTGTTATACCTGCACGTAAAGCCTCTACTCGTTTTCCAAATAAAGCTTTGGCCTTAATTTTGGGCCAGCCCATGATTCTAAGGGTTTGTGAGGCCTTAAAAAATTGCAAATTTTTGGATCAAATTATTGTGGCTACTGATGATGAAGAGATTTATCAGGTCGTTGAAAAAGCAGGATATCAGGCCCAAATGACCTCTTTAGAGCATCAGTCTGGCACGGACCGTATTTGGGAAGTGATCTCCAAAATGCAAACCCCACCTGATTGTGTGATCAATGTTCAAGGAGATGAACCCCTGATTATGCCTCAGCATATTGATTCTTTGGTTCAGCTTTATCAAAAGTATAAAAGTTTGAAGCCATTCTGGGGGACTTTAAGTCAAAGTTTTGAGTCTTTAGAGGATTTTGAGAGCTTTGACAGTGTAAAAGTGGTCAAGGACCGGCAGGGGAAGGCTTTATATTTTTCAAGATATCCGATTCCCATGTCACGTCAGAAAATAATGGAATTTCCGAGCAAAAAGGCTTATAAACATGTTGGTGTTTACGCCTATAGTTTTGAAGCGCTTCAGGATTTTCAAAAGACAGCTCCAGGCTTTTTGGAGAAAAGTGAGTCTTTGGAGCAACTGCGGGCCTTAGAGATGGGGGTGCCTATTTATGTGCATCAGATTCAAGACCAACTCCATGGAGTAGACCGTGTTGAAGACATTGTAAAAGTAGAGAGCATTTTAAATAAGAGGGCTGATACCCATTCTGTTAAATAATTTTTTAATAGAATGGGTATTTTGCTTTTAAAAAAACAGGATCATCAGTTGGATAAAAAAACAAAATTTATTTTCGTAACAGGTGGAGTGGTTTCAAGTATTGGTAAAGGGCTCACGGCTTCAAGCTTGGCTTCTTTACTTGAGGCTCATGATTACAAACTGTCTATGATGAAGTGCGACCCTTATATTAATGTGGATCCCGGCACCATGTCTCCTTATCAACACGGTGAAGTTTATGTCACAGATGATGGGGCTGAGACAGATTTGGATTTGGGCCATTATGAGAGATTCACAAACGTAAAGCTTTCAAAAGAGCATAGTCTCACAGCAGGTCGTGTGTATGAGAAAGTGATTGCCAAAGAAAGACGAGGAGATTATTTGGGGGGGACGGTTCAGGTGATTCCTCATATTACAAATGAAATCAAAGAACGGATTTTGGCAGCGTCAAAAGATGTAGATATTTCAATTATTGAAATTGGCGGGACCGTAGGTGATATTGAGGGCTTACCTTTTATTGAGGCGATTCGTCAGCTTAAAAAAGATTTAGGGGATGAAAACTGTATTTATATCCACGTGACCTATGTTCCATTTATTAAAGCCGCGGGAGAGTTGAAGTCTAAGCCCACTCAGCATTCTGTCAAAGAGCTGAGGTCCGTTGGGATTCAGCCTGACTTTTTAATCTGCCGCTCTGAGCATCCTTTACCGGAAGAGCTCAAAAAAAAGGTGGCCTTGTTTTGTAATGTTGAGTTGGGGCATGTGGTTGGAGCGCCAGATTCCAATCATATTTACCAAGTTCCATTGAAGCTTGCTAAAGAAAAGCTGGATCTCAAAGTTCTAAAAAGTTTGAGGCTGGATTCTAAAAAGACTGATTTAAGTCGCTGGAACGGGATTGTAGATTCTTTAGAGAATCCTAAAAATGAAATCCGAGTCGCCATAGTCGGGAAGTATGTCAATTTAAAAGAAAGTTATAAATCCGTTCACGAAGCCTTAGTGCACGGGGGGCTGCCAGAGAAAACTCGTGTACATATTTCATATGTGGACTCAGAAACGATTAATGAATCTAATATCCAAGAGCGATTTTCTAATGTGCAGGCCTTGGTTGTGCCTGGTGCTTTTGGCCAAAGGGGCTCTGAAGGAATGATACAGACAGTAAAATATGCTCGAGAAAATAACATTCCTTACTTAGGTATTTGTTTTGGCCTGCATATGGCCGTGGTTGAGTTTGCTAGAAATGAGTGCGGACTGCAGGCGTCTAGTCGAGAGTTTGAATCTTCAGAAGAAGCAAAAATAACAGACTTTGTCATTGATCTTATGGAAGACCAAAAACAAAAATCTGGTTTGGGCGGCACGATGAGACTTGGAGCTTTCCCGTGTGAACTCAAAACCGGAAGCCACGTTCATAAAATTTATGCCAAAGATCAAATCTACGAGCGTCACCGCCATCGTTATGAGTTTAACAATAAATATAAAGAGCAGCTTGAAAAACAAGGGCTCGTATTTTCAGGGCATTATAAAAAAGGCGAATTAGTCGAAGTGATTGAACTGTCAGATCACCCCTTTTTTATAGCTGTTCAGTTTCATCCTGAGTTTTTGTCTAAACCCAGAGCGCCTCATCCTTTGTTCCAAAATTTAATTGAGGTGGCGCTAAAGGAATCCCAAAAATGAGTGTCGAGTTAGATTTTGCTCGTAGTGTTTTTGCTACAGAGATTGAGGCCGTGGGCGAGCTTCATAAAAACCTGGGGCCTAGTTTTGAAATGGCCATAGGTATCTTGAAAAAAACTCAAGGCAAAGTCATTACTTCTGGTTTGGGAAAGTCTGGAATTATTGCTCAAAAACTTTCAGCGACACTCAGCTCCACAGGAACGCCGAGCTTTTATCTTCATCCCACAGAAGGAGCCCATGGTGATTTCGGCGCGGCTCAACCCGAAGATGTTTTTATAGTGATCAGTTATAGCGGCGAAAGCTCAGAGCTTTTGGCGTTAGTGGATTATAGTAAGCAAAATAAAATTCCACTTATTGCACTCACATCGAATTCAAAAAGTTTTTTAGGGGATAGGGCTCGAGTTGTTTTAGATATTTCAGTATCTCAAGAGGCCGGGCCTCTGGGCTTAGCCCCTTCTAGTTCTACAACAGCAAGTCTAGTTCTTTGTGATGCTCTAGCGCTCACTTTAATGAAGATTAAAAATATTGATTCCATGGGCTTTGCCCAAGCTCATCCTAAGGGGAGTCTCGGCAAAAAACTTTTAACTCAGGTTCAAGATGTCATGGTAAGACAGTGGCCTCGAGTGACACCTGAAGCTTCTCTTTTAGAGCTCGTTGAAGTGATGTCCTCAGGGGAGGTGAGGGGATTTGTTTGTGTTTTTGATAACTCAAACTTAAGTGGCGTGATCACTGATGGTGACTTAAGGCGAGCACTTCAAAAAACAAAAGAAAATGAGGACTCTATTTTTAAACTACAAGCTCAAGATATCATGAGTTCAAACTCAAAGTATATTTTAGAAAACGCGAAAGCAGAGTTGGCCTTCAGTCAGATGAATAAATTCCGAATACAATGTCTTGTTGTCAAAAATAAAGATTTAGAAGTTGTAGGGCTGCTACATATCCAAGACTTAATAAATTATCGTTTGTGATCTTTGGGACTTTAAATGTTCCTATTCATTTTATTAACATCGTCTTTAATGAGCCTGTACTATGACTGCGCCAAGCTATTTTGAAAGCAGTTTATGGCCACTTCTCTCTGGAAAGCCAAGTCTGCATTCAGTTGAACCTAAAGTTTTTACAATCCAAAGTGAATTTTTGCACAGCCTCAGGCATAAACATCTTTTGAGTCCCCTTGGCGAACTCAGGTGAGCATGAGATATTTAAAATATGAATACAAATCAAAACCCACATCTTGGGGCGCTAAGAAAAATTAAACTCTTTTTGAGTGATGTAGATGGTGTCATGACTGATGCTACGGTTCAACAAAGTCCCAATGGAGATTGGATCCGCACTTTTAACGTATACGATGGCATGGGGCTTATTCGATTGATGCGGGCCAAAATCCCAGTGGGGATTATCACAGCCTCTGATGCTAATGATGTGAGAGCCAGGTTTAAATATTTAAAAGTAGATTATTTCAAAGACAAAAGCTTTGATAAGTTAGCTGTTATGAAAGAGATGGCTGATAATCTCAAGTTAGACCTAGGGCAAGTCTGTTATATTGGCGATGATCTTTTTGACCAGCCTGCAATAGAGGCCTGTGGATTTGGAGTCACAGTCCCTCATGCCCTTGAGCCCATTAAAAAGGCATCAGATTACGTGACTCAAAATGCCGGTGGACATGGAGCCGTTCGAGAAGTCTGTGAGATGATTCTGAATGCTCAAGCCTAGCCCCTATTAATTGAGAAAGTCATTCCCTTTAAGTCTAGGTCCAGTGACCCTCCTCGGATTTGCTGCCAAAATATTCATATAGCTAATTTAAATTCAAATAAAATTTATTTATAAAGCTGTAAAATGTATTTCGACTTGCGAGGGGCTCATTTGTGAGATTTATTTTTGTAATATTTATTTTATGTTTGAGTTGGGAGAGTGCTGGGGCTGAGAGCTTAGATGTTCCAGTCTATGAACTTTCCGATGAGGCTGCCATTCCAGATTTAGACACTAGCCAAGTGGTTTTAAACCGACGCATCGTTCATAAAAAGAAATTTGAATTCTCTATTTACTCCGGAGTGGTTTTATCAGAAGCCATATATCTTCCATATAACTTTGGTTTGAAGTTGGGGTATTATTTTGATAATACTCATGCCATTCAATTTTATGGATCCTATTTTATGCAGGGGCTAGGGGGTACTGGGGAGAAGCTTGAAACAGGGCAAATCACCAATATTGGTGGAACAGGTGTTCAAAATATATTTGTTTCCAGAGCCCCCTCTAAAGAATATGAATTAGGAGTCAATTATCAATTAACAGCTTACTATGGAAAACTCAGCATCAGCAAAAATTCTGTTGTGAATCTTTCCTTATTTGGGCTTCTGGGAGCCAACGCGTTTATGATTGGGGGTGAAATTGCGCCAGGCCTTAACATTGGGTTTGGTCAAAGTTTGTATCTGACTAAAAAATTATCCCTTCGTCTTGACCTCATTGGTCAAATTTATTCAGGGTTTGATATTACATCGACTGCTGATAAACCCGGCCGAGCAGGCAAAGATTTAAGTAAAGTCACTAACACTAAGCCAGTGACATCTGATTTTGATCGAAGTCTTTTGATAGATACTAACGTTCACTTTTCATTGAGTTTACTATTATGAAAAAAAAATATTTATTTATCCCCTTGCTTTTGTTTTGGGCGTCTTCGTCTTTTGCGCAAGAAGCTCAACTTTTAAACATTGAGGCTCCAGAAGATATTGTTGTCATTCAAAAAAAATTCTATCCCAAATCTGGGCGATTTGAATTCTTTTTTGGAGGCTATGCCCAAGTGAACAATCGTCTTTTGACTTCTTTCGGTGGACGGGCTCATTTGGCCTATCATTTTTCCGAGCGTTGGGCGTTGGAGTTTGTCGGTCTATACCAAGGCGAGCTTAATAAAGACATCACCACAAATTTAAAAAATCAATACGGCGTAGACACTGTGGGTTTTGTCACTCAACGAAATTATTTTGGTCTAGAAATCCAGTGGTCGCCCATTTATGGAAAACTGTCTTTATTTGAGAGATCTATTAACCCCTACGAGCTTTCGTTTTCTCTAGGCGGAGGTATTGTACAAACTTCTGATGCTCAATCTGTAGGAGCCGGGAGCTGGGGAATTGGACAGCTTCATCCTCTTAACGACAGCTTGGCTTTGAGGTGGCGTGTGGGTGGAAACATGTTTGTGGCTAACGGCAAACAAAATTTAAATGGAGTTCAGGCTAACAAGTCCTTATTTAATTATACGATTAATGTCAGTTTGGGTGTGAGTTTTCTCTTTCCGGGATTAAGTGAATGAAAATACTAACTATATTATGTGCGTTAACTTTTACTACTCAAAATACATGGGCTCTTTCCTCGGCGTTGAAAAGGTCTATGGCCGCAATAAATGAGGGTGAGTACTTAGATTCAAGTGAAAAACTTTATCGACTTTTAGCTAACCCTAGATATGCAAGAGAAAAGCCACAAATACGATTTTATTTAGGTCAGGCTTTAAAAGGCTTAAAGCTATACCAGGTGGCTACACTTCAATTTGCTCAAATAATAAAAGCAGGTTCTTCTAAATGGGCTGATAAGGCTTTATCTGAAATTGTTGAACTTTCTTTTCAAGGAAGTGATCCTCAGAGCTTAAGTTATGCGATTTCAAAAATTGATGTGAATCAAATTCCAAAAGCATCTAGAGACATTGTGAACTATAGAATCGGTGAGGCTTTTTTAGAAAGAAAAAACCTTAAAAAGTCAGCCTCATATCTAAGAAGAGTCTCCAGTAAGTCTAACTTATACGGTTTGGCTCAATATAGTCTAGGAGTTGTGTTTACAGAACTTAATGACCTTAAGTCGGCGTATAGAAGTTTCACTCGTAGTGCTAATGCCAGAGCTCCCAAGGGAATTGAAGATGACCAGCGTATTGGAGCCTTACTCGGGCGTGCTCGAACTCTTTACGAACTTCAAAAATGGAACCGGGCTATTTCGGCTTATAAGCAAGTGCCCAGAGCTTCTTATATGTGGCCAGATGCTTACTTTGAATCCAGTTGGGCGATGCTTAGATCAGGTAAGTTTAGATCCGCACTGAGTAGTTTTCAGTCTTTGCATTCCAAGTTCTATGAGTACAATTATAACCCTGAGTCTTATTTGTTGAGGTCGATAGTTTATCTTTACATCTGTCGTTATAAAGATGCAGAAAAAGTATTAAAATACTATGAAAGTTTATATAATCCAGTCGCTAAAGATATTCGTTCACTGCGCAAGTACGGATCAAATTTGCCAGATCAGTTTTTTAAGGATTTTATTTATGTTAACAATGCTCTTGAAGCAAAATCTCCCATAGAAACAAATACTTTAACATATAATATTTTGATGCTTCGGAGTTTTAGAAAAGATGGTTCTGTCAATAGCGCCTATGAAACACTCAATAAGCTTAACCGACAAAATGTAAGTTTTAAACGTCTAGATAAAGATTGGCAAAGGTCTGGTATTGGACGGTATTCAGAGAAAGCCCTTAAGCTTCAGATGAAAAAGTCAAAGTATCAAGTTAAGAAAACAATTGGTCAAAGAATAAAAGAAATCTACAAAGAGCTCAAAGAGTTTAACGATCAAAAAGAAATTGTGAGATTTGAAATTATTAATAACCGAAAAGAACAGGTTAAGAAAAAAATTACGGGACGCAACCTTGAGACTAAGGTCGGGGAGAAGATATCTAGAAACTTTTATGTCAAAAATGGCTATGAATACTGGCCTTTTCAGGGGGAGTACTGGGCTGATGAAATAGGCAGCTACCATTTTGTTGGTGGAGGAAGATGCCGATAGAAAGAGTAGCGAATTAAATAGTTCGCCTCTAGAGGGAAATTCATGGGTAATAAATTTTACAAAACAAAGACTTTTATTATTGCGATTTGCTTAGGTTTTTGTTTATCTACCACTACAGTTTATGCTAAGACCACTGTGGGTGATTTGATTGATCGAATTAAAAAAACTGATCAGCTCCAGCTTAAATCACGGACATCAAATACAAAAACACTCAGAAGAGCTAATGTTCAAACGATAAATCCAAAAAAATTAAATAGCACTATCTACCCAGCTGGAACAAATGAAGCCGAGTATGAGCTCATATTAAATCGCGAAATCAAACAGCTATTCCTAATTTCAAAACGTCTTCAAACAAAAAGTCGGCGTGGAGTTGTATGGCTTCGTTTGGCTAAAGCCTATACTGAGAAATCAGCTCTTATAGAAAAAAAGCTCCAAGATCGATATGATCTAAATATTCAAAAATATCTATCTGGACAAATGTCTTCTAAACCACGTTTGAATTTATCTTCAGCGCAATTTTATAATAATAAAGCCTTAGAGTTATATTTAATGTATCTCAAGGATAACCCAAACAGCTCAAAGACTCCTGAAGTTTTGTATTATTTAGGATATAACTATTTAGGTATTGGCAAGCCAAATTTAGCAGCCCAATATTTTAAAAAACTAGTGAACTCTTCGACAGCTTCAACATTTAAAACAGAAGCTGCTTACTCTTTAGGTGATTTTTATTTCAACAAAGAGGACTACAAAAACGCACTCCCATTATTTCAATCCGTGAACAGAGATCGAAGATCTAGAATGTCATTGTTAGGCCAATATAAGTTAGCTTGGACTTACCTTAAGTTGGGTCAGTTTGGACAAGCAAAAAAAGAAATTGTTCAAGTGATTACAAGAGGCTTTAAGGCCGATGATAGGCAAAAATCAGCAGCTGCAATCGCAAGGCAGGCTGTGATTGAGGTCCCCACTTTTTATTCTTATGGAGGGACACCACAAGAAGCATTAAGAATGATTCAAACCTCAATTCCAAAGTCCAGTCGCAAAAGTGTAGCTGAAGATATTTCCCAAATATATGTAGACCAGGGAAATATGCAAGCGGCTAAGATGATGTATTCTTATCTAGCTCAAATAGGTGGCGAGAGCTCGAACAGTGTTTCTGATTATAAAATTAAACTTCTAACACTCAGTTCTGCAAAAGGTTACTCCTCTGAATATGAAAGAAGTTTACTTTCTCTTTTTTCGAAATTTAACCCTAAACAGTTTTCAAAATCTCAAATAGAGACTCTCAAGGATATGTTAGGCTCCCATTCAATTAATCTTCATAAAAAAGCTCAGGTCAGCAAAGCTAGAACAGATCAAATCAAAGCTTTAAGGTTTTACAAATTATATTTGAATAATTTTAGAGGCAGCTCAGACTATGATCAAATGGCATTTTACACCGCTGAACTTCTCTATGATATGTCTGAGTTCCGTGAGTCTGCGAGGTATTATAGTTTATTAACAAAGAAGAAGGGGCCATTTCAATTCAAGTCTAGATTAAATCGAGTCCTGGCCTTAGATCGGCTTATCCCAGAAACTGAAACTCTGCTTAAAAGAGCGGGAAAAAGTACAAGTTTTATTAGTTACACTGAACAGGAAAAACTATTCACCTCCGCATCTGAAAAATTTGTGAGCTCGACACCAGTCAATACAGAAAAACGCTTAGAAATTTTGTATCGATTGGCCTCTTTAAAGTATGCTCACAATGATTTTAAAAATTCAGAAGTTCTTTTTCAAAAGCTGATCCGTGAGTATCCTGGTGGTAAATATGCTGAGTTTTCAGCAAACTTAATCCTAGACAGTTATAATTTAAGAAAAGATTATAAAGGCCTTGAAAAAGCCGGCCAGCTTCTCATGACCCAAGGGAGTGCCATTGGGAGTAAGACTCTGGGTAAAGTGAACGATGTTGTTGAAAAATCAAAGTTTAACAAGGCTTTGGAACTTTTAAAGACAAACCCTAAAATGGCTTCATCATCATTTTTAAGATTTTCTCAAGAATACCCAAGAAGCCCTTTATATACTGAAGCTTTGTACAATGCGGCATTAGGATATGAAAAGTCGGGGAATATGCTTTCTGCAGTCAGTTTATATCAAGAAGTTTTAAATCAACCTAAGCTTGATCAAAATGTGCGTATTTTGTCCTTAAAATATTTAGGAAGTTCCTATGAGAAGATGGGTTATTTAAAAAATGCGGCCACTTCATACGACAAATTAATTGATCTGGCTCCAAAAGATCCTGATGCGATCAATGCAGGGTTTAATGCAGGATTAATCTGGGAAGCTTATGGAAACCTGGGCTTAGCTGATCGCAGTTTTAGAAAATATTTATCTTCAAATCCAGGAGAGAAGTTAGTTCTTTTAAAGAGGCTCGCAACAATGGCTGAAAACACGGGCCAAAAGAGTAGAGCACAGGCTTACTATAGCGAAATTCTGGCACAACCTAATTTGAGTTCACAAGAATATATTTTTACAAATTATAAAAAGGCTCAGTTGGAGCCAGGGATGAAACAGGTTTATTTCTCTAATATGATTTCGAAATACAGTTCTAACCCAAGTTCAGAAAGTTCAGGTTACGTTAGTGAAGCCTATCTTCTTATGTCAGATCAAGATTTGTCTCAAATTTTAAATTTAAGAATCCCGGTAGAGCCAACGGCTCAAAGCCAAGCAGTAGAGCGCAAGCTTAAGCTTGTCAACGAATACAATGATAAAATGAGAAAAGTGATTGCCCTGAATCATGGGCCGTCTATTGTGACAGCACTCGCTAACACGGGGCGGGCTTATCTTAGC
>CALGWV010000100.1 GCA_937936325.1 uncultured Bdellovibrionales bacterium
GGCTTTGTGACAGGAGCAGCGGATAGAATCTCAAGACAGGCGCGTTACCGACAAAAATAGCTACGCCCGATACGAAAAGCGTAAAAACCAAAAGCGCTTACTAGGAGAAGTGCGCCTAAAATGCAGATCAAACGCACTCGCTGAGCCCTGACGGTGAGCACGCTCGGTGTAATTCCACTCATCAAAAGGACGGTGATAAACAAATTTTGTCGATAGGACAAAAAATCTCAAAATTTGAGATATTTTAAATTTTTTAAAAAAGATATTTTTGAAAAAACAGCCTCGACTTCCCGCTTCCACGAATGCGCGACAGGATTCGGTCAAGCGCTAGAATTTTATGACCGAAAAATGGTGGAGCTGACAGGGATCGAACCTGCGACCTAGTATCTGCCAGACACTCGCTCTCCCAACTGAGCTACAGCCCCACTTAAGTTTTATAGTAGTGGTTCTTTATCCAGTATCTTCAATTTTCTGTCAAACCCATAGAGTCATTCTGACCTCTTCAGTCTGAATTCGAATCCCCCGATACAATAGTATGGACCACAATAAACTCTCAGGAATCATTTTAGAGCATCTTTATACTCCTAGTCCTCGTGAGCAGACACCTAATGAGTTTGTAAATAAGGCTCTACAGGATTATCTTTCTCAAGAAAAACAGCTCTTTTGTAGCTCAGATGAACTCATTGAGAAGGCCTTTGGCATCCTTAGAGCCCTACTCAAAGAAAACTATGATTTAAACCAATTTAGATTGCAGTTTTTTCCAGCAACATATCAACAGACTTTAGACATTTAGCTTCGTTTTTAACACTCTCTTTGGCGATTGCATGTCCTAAATGTCATCATTTTTCAAAATGAACCAGCTCTGTTAAAAAACCAAACCCATTCCTAACTAAAGATAAACAAATTTTTAAGACTTTTCGGTGTGCACTGACTAGTCAGCGTTATTTTCAAACTCTCCATATCCTTTTGGCTAAAACTCAAGTTGAATAAGGTATTGGAGGGGGCTTTAAAAAAACTGAAATTCAAAAATTCATTCCTCTGCAGAACAAATAAATACTATTTACCTGTTCCAGGGAGGGACCGTGTTTAAAACGCTTTTTTTTATATTTACCTTAGGAACATTAAGTACTGTAGCCTATGGAAATAATACACCTGAAGGTGATTGCGACCAGTTTATTGAGCATAACTATTACAGCTTGTGCTACTCCTACTCAGACAAGCAGGCTTTTTGGACTTATCACAAACTCAATGACAAGATGGTGAAAGGCCGCACAAAAAGAAGCAAAAGATTCAGGCCAGACCCTCAACTCAAAAAAGCCATTGTCTATAAAAGAGACTTTAAGGGCACAGGTTTTAACCGAGGACATTTGGTCCCGGCTGGTGATATGAAGCTCAATAAGACTTCAATGAGAGAAACTTTTTATATGTCTAATATGTCTCCTCAGCGTGGGGTCTTAAATCAAAAAATTTGGAACACATTAGAAATCAAAATTCGGTCGTGGGTCAAAAGAGCTGGGCCGTTTGAAATCGTAACAGGTCCAGTTTTAGAGCCAGGCTTAAAGAAAACCCGTTCTGGCTTAAGCATCCCGAACTGGTATTACAAAATTGTTTACTCCAAGAAAAAGGACTCTATGATTGCTTTTTTAATGGAGAACAAAAGACACAAAAATGATCTTCGCCCTTATGTTGTTTCTGTTGACGAAATTGAAGAAATCACTGGATTTGATTACTTCCCAGACCTTGAAGACAAACACGAAGCCCGATTGGAGTCTAAAACCGACACCCAGCTTTGGTTCTCACTCTAAAGGTTTAGGCTGTTGATCAAAAACTTTTGGTCCTTCTTCCAAGTTTTAATGATCTGGTTTCTTTGTTTCATAGGGGCTTTAAACCTATACTCTGTTGGGACTTCCTTAGACTTTATTTTCTCAATGGAAGTCTTAGTCCAAAGCCCAGAGCTTACCCCCGCCATAAGTGCAGCCCCATAGACTGTAGCTTCTCTTGGACCTGGCAAAGCTAATCTTTTATTTAAAACATACGACTGAATATCCATCAACTTTTTACTTTGAGAAACTCCCCCATCAAAATAGATTTTTTTTATGGATTGGGCGGACTCTTTTTCAAAAGCTTCTAACAGATCTAGGTTTTGAAGAGCTAAACTGTAAAGAGCCCCAAGCACTATGTCTTGGGGTTTCACACCTCGAGTCAACCCCAAGATCGCCCCCTGAACTTCCGGGATCCAGTGAGGCGCTCCCATACCAGAGAGATACGGCATAACTCTCAAATTTTTCCTTGGCAAAAGCTGCTCTATGAGTCCCAAAAGCTCCTTCGTGTTTTGGGCTAAGCCTAAGTCCTGAGCCAGCCAATCCAACAAGGCCCCACAAATAAAAGCCGAGCCTTCTAAAGCATAGGTGGTTTTGCCTTTAATGCTCCAGGCCACCGTGGACAAAAGTGAAGATTTTGGACGAACACGCAGATAACCTGTATTCATCAGAGCAAAAGCCCCGGTCCCCATTGTGATTTTTAAATGATTTTTTTTAAAAACACCTAAACCAAAAAGGCTCGACTGCTGATCTCCAATCATGGCTTGCACTGGAAGCTCATTAAGCTCTGGTATAAAAGAACGAACCGCACCAAAGTGATCCGCCGTAGACTTAATCTCAGCTAAGCTTGCTCCAGGAATCTTGAAAAGTTTGAGTAAATCCTTATCCCAAGACAGTTTATCGATGTTCATCAGAGATGTGCGTGAGGCATTGGTGGTGTCAGTAAAAAATGAATCTCCTCCAGTGAGGTGCCAAAGGATATAAGAGTCTACAGTTCCCAAACAAAAATTATTTTTTGCAGATCCATGTTTTTTTAACCAGTTCATTTTCTGAGCTGAAAAATAGGGATCTAAGCTCAATCCAGTTTTGCGCTTTACATCTTTTGAACTGTGCTTTAACTTTTTTAATTCACTCAGGGTGCGCTTACACTGCCAACTGATGGCAGGTCCGAGAGCCTCCCCAGTTTTTGAGTCCCACATTAGGCTTGTTTCTCTTTGGTTTGTTAAGCCAATACTTAGAATCTCTGATTTTTTAACTGAGTGTTTTTTAAAAGATTTTTTTACAAGCTGAGCTGTCACCTTTAAAAAATCCTGGGGGTTTTGCTCAACCCATCCTGGTTGTGGGGTTCTAATTTTTAAAGCAGCAGTCTCAGTCCAAAGTAAACGCCCACGGCAATCCACAAGGCCTAGGGTCACACCCGTTGTCCCTATATCAATAGCTAGAATTTTTTCCATAGGGGTATTGGGGGCTAGAATGAATTATTTGTCAATTTTTATAACTCACCAGCATAGTCAGCAGCTATCTTTGCTACTGTAGATGACCAAACGCTGATAATCAGCCCTTGTTCCTGGGGGTCCGCAGACTTTTTAATCAATAGGTTTGAAATACTTAAAGATAAACCCACCGTGACCAACATGAGTAAAATATACTCCAGAACTAATTGCCCTTTCTGTGATGTTTTCTTTGTTTGACCCATAAATTTCTATCGGATTAAAGGCTCTTAGAGATGAGAGCCCAATTTGCCTTTAGTCTAAAAAAGCTGACATACTCATTTAATGCCAAATATGTCTTGGAAATTCACACAAAGAGTTTTACTACTCATTATATTAGTCATCATTTTTTATTGGGTTTATTTTAATAAATAATGAGCCTCACCCGCTTTCCAAACTTTAGCCCTAGAAGGTCTAAAGAAACGCTCATTGAGCTAAAAACAGCTTCCTGTTTGAGATTCTAATAATTTCAAGAAAAAACTAACTTCTCAAAATCAAACAGTCTTAAAGTTGAGTTTGACTGGATTAAAGTCTATTTTCTTTAAATTCCATTTACTTAAAATACAATTTTAAGATAAGTGCTTCACGCTCTTTGGTTTTAGTTAATTTATGTACAAAAAGTGTTTTTAATATAATATTTTGCACACAAATTATGACTAAAGAACATTTCCGCCTACTCCAGAGATCCTTTTCTACCAGCTCAAACCAGCCATTCAAATTTAAAAAAAAATACTTCATGCAAATACTAATATAAATTTTTTATTCAAATTTAAATGCTTTAAAAATAAAATTATTTTCTCAAAATTATAAACAAAACTTGAAACTCTCTTTGCTTTAGAGCCACTGAGGCTCATCTATAGACTTTGCCAAAATACTCCGAAAAAAAATACCCTCAATGAAAGACACAGGAGACCACTATGAAGGCGATAATACTCTTTACATTCTTATTTTTTGGCCACTCTATGGCGTTTGCTAAACATGATCATAAAAGACATGGGCTAATGCCAGAAAACAATATTTTAATTCCGGCAAATTCAAAAAAATCCAACTCAATGACAAAAGCACGATTTGATCAAGCGATACAGTCTGTACAGACAGCCATGCAGCCCCTGCTAAACGCACTTGGGACACACGTGAGCATACGAAACAAATGGGATAGTCCAATTGTTAATGCTTATGCCGCCGAGGGTTATGTTGATATGCATGGTGGAATGGCCCGTCATCGCGAAATGACTTTTGGTGGTCTATTAATCACTTTATGTCATGAATTCGGTCATACATTGGGAATGAGTCCTAAATATCCTGGTCGCAAACTTAGCTCTGAGGGCCAGGCTGATTACTTTGCCACATTAGATTGTATGAGACGTGTATATAAAAGCTTTCCAGCCTTGCTACCCCAAAACGTTTCTGGAATACCTCAACTCTATCAAGATCATTGTAGGTACAATTTTTACTATGACCCGACAGGACTAAAAATTTGCTTAGCCAGCCTTAAAGCCTCTGTTTCTATGGCCAATGTCGTCCATGCTGTGGCTAACCCTTACTTTGGTTATTTCAGCAAACCCAGTTTAAACAAACAAGATCCCAGCGTGGTTTCGTCAACTGTTATATCTACACACCCTCAAGCTCAATGTCGCCTAGACACCATGGCTAGAGGAGCTTTATGCAGCGATCAAAATGTAGTCAGGTCACAACGTTATAGCACATTCGGACTTTATAATTTTGACTTTCAAGCTCATTGCTCTACACCACAATATGGAAGACCTGCGTGCTGGTATAAAAAATAACAGAACAAGAATCTAAATTTTAAAGGCACCCATGATGAATGCCTTTTTAAAATCCAGATCCGCGGATAAGCGGCGAGGAAAAACCCATCAAACGTGCTTCAGCAGTGTCTAGCGAAGAATTTTGTCTTGAATTGTACTCACCTGTATGGTGAAAGAGAACATTTTGAGCACGACGCTGGGGGAGCGCGTTTCATGAGTTTTTACCGACGCTTATCCGCGGATCTGGGTTTAAGTTTGTATTAAAAAATAATTTTTCAAACCATGCCCATTTGATTTTGGCAATTAAAAACTCTCATGGCTCAACCGCCCCAATCAAACTCTAACTTGACTGATTTCCCCCTCATTGAATAGCATCAAAGTCTCGACTCGAGTACTATTTTAGGGGGTAATTTGAAAGCTATTCTTCTGGCTCTATGTTTTACGTTCGCAACTTTTGTATCCCATGCAGCTGAAGAAATCCCCCCCGCCCCTAAACCCTTTAATCCTGTAAGCACCTTATTCACAGAATCTCCAGCCCTTGTTTCTCAAAAATACTCTTTAGAAGTTTTTAATTACGAAGAAGTTATTTACAGCGGCTCAAAAAAAACTGAGATCGGGGACAGGGTCAAATTGGGGGCCCGGTTTCGTTATCAAATTGAAGATAATCTTTGGCTAGCCTTAGGCTTTAGAACCAATCCTAAATCAGAGCGCACCTCGAACCACGCCACAGAACTGGAGCTCAGAGCAGGGTATATTTACAATAATCTCACAGCTCAAATTGACTTACAGTGGATCACAGATCACCCAAACACCGGCGGGATGAGAATAGGTTTAGATTTAGACTCAGAAGATAGCTTTTTAAAGTACTCCCCGACTTCACATGTTTCTTTTAAATTTTATCCCTTTAATTTAGAGACCTCTTCTGGACTAAATTTTGGAACAGGCGATGTGGCTCAACTCTATTACATTTCTGGAGCCCCTCTGAGCCTCAGTGCGAACACCTCTTTTGCCCCCACAGAGGGTGAGATGATTTCAAAAACTCTTCCAGGCATAGATGTCACTTGGGATAATTTTGATAGTAAAGCTTATGGTTTAGAGCTTAAAGTGGGATTTGGACTCGCCTCATATCTCTACCCTGAAAACCCTGGCTTTAAATATACACAAGCTTCAACCAGCCTCACATGGGAGCGTAAACAAAATTTTGGCTATAAACTCTCTGCACTTCTGACTCAGCCCAAGGATTTTTTCTTAATGAAGTGGACTGGCCACACTCAAAGTGAAGAGACCGGTTCTTTGCTATCCCAATCTCTGAATATGTATTGGCTGAGCTCTCTGCTCTCAAACTTCATGGTAGAAGCTGAAGTGGGACTTCATAAAAATGGCGCACAAGCCTTTCGTTTAAATTCTGACGGGACATATTTTGAGGACAAAGACCCCAGCACCCTCACCACTGTCACCGAACCTGACAGAATATATGCCGACGATACTGGAGCCCCACAAAATTGGCTCGATCAATGGGGGTGGGGGATGTCAGTTAAATTAGGTAAAGAGTTTAAGGGCTTCACACCTTATCTTGGATACAAGTTTGAGAATACAAACTTTGTTTACGAAGGACGTAACTCCGCCCACCTCTTACGCACAAAAAACCTTGAGCTTTCCCATGGTGGCTTAAGCCGCCTAGCTTTAGGGTCCCATTTTTACGCAGGCAAAATGATGATTCAGGCAGAGTTTGAATATTTAAGCGCCAATGAAGCTGTATTCTCAAGCGAAGGGCAAATTCGACAAGCTCGTTTCACCTCCGCATTTAAAAAACAAGATTTCTACTTCTCTATAAAGGCGTCTTACTTCTTTAGACAACCTACCGGAGCTGGGACTTTTAGATTGCTTTCAAGGGGATAAAAAAATGCGTTTTTTTTTAATATCAGCTCTGTGCATAGGAACTCTATTTTTAGGCTTGGGCTGTAACACTGAAGATTCCACCACAAAATTTCAACTCCAACTGGATCCTCTGCTTTTAAAAATCGATGATTTTTCTAACCAAATTCATAGAAAGCGAGTTCTCAAGAGATCCACCCCCAAACAGCAAGGTCAGTTTCGCACGGGGCTGCGCAAAGTCCGCAGTGGTCTCATTTTTAGCTTATCTGGTGAAGATCCACAAAAGAGTCTCCTTCAAATGCAGCAGGGTCTTTATATTTTAAACCAACATCCTATCCACCAAAGAGACCAAGCCGTAGTTGCTGATCTGCTTAAATCTATTTCTGCCTACACTATGAAGTTTGCTCATGCTCAGGGTTTAAAAAACCAAGACATCATACGTGTCCCTCAATTTTTAACTGATTTTAGTGAAGGCATTGGGGACTGCAGAGTCTTCGATGAGTTGGCCATTGAAACTCAATTCTGTCAGCAGTCCTTAAAAGATGGACGCTTTCCTGGAGTTTGGTATCGCCGTATCATCGCCAATAATAACAATCATGTTGAAATCTCAAATACGGATAATTATGATTGGCTTGTGAGTCCCAGTTTTAATTTTTCAAACCTTAAGCATCCAGCTCTTCAATTGAAGCAGCTTTCCTCGCTGAGCAATAACACCAAGCGTTCCGACGTTTCAAAAGTCCATGCACTTCTTAAAAGCTTACTTCGACTTAAAGTCTCTAAGACATATATCTCGGGCCATCCTATTTCTGACAAAGCTGAAATTAATAATGCGACTTGGGAGACTCTCGATATTCCATTAGACCAACTTCCTCCTGGAAAAAACTTTCAAGAGCGCTGGACTGACCTCATTGACCTCTCAGACTACGCTGGTGAGCCCAATGTGAGCTTTGCTTTTGTCTTTGAAAGCCCTGAAAAAAAGTTTGGTTCACAATATTTAACCTGGCAAATTCATGATTTTATTATCTATGGACAGGGTGAGCTTAAAATCAATGCTCAAATCCCGCCAGTGCCTCCACTTTTAGAGGGAGACTTTAGCTCCGGCAGCCTTGGCGACTTTAAAAGGTTTAAGCTTAAAGGAACTGCAGGCTCGGTTTGGGAAATGTCTGAGCACACTTCAAGAGGACAGACTTATAAATATGCTAAAGTTACAAATCATTTTGCCAAACCTACAAATAGTTTACTCTTAAGCCCCATTATTAAACTCACTGAAAATACAGGTCAAAATGTCTGGCTTAATCTAAGGGAAACTTTTAATAAATCCACAGAAAATATTAATGAAGACGAATATTTTGAAAATTTTAAATTAATATTATTTAAAGAAAACTCTGATGGGATTTTTGTAGGCCAAAATCTCAAGAGAAATAACCAAAATGATATTTACACTAGTACCAGTAACTTTAAAACTCAGAATTTGAATTTGAACCTTGGAGACTTTGAGGCCGGTCGCTATCAAATTGGTTTTTTATTTGAGGCGCCACAATACATTCTACCTGAAGGTGTGACCGGAAAAACATGGGACCAGCTTTGGCAAATCTCAAGCGTTTCACTCCAAACTGAAGAAGCCTTAACTGAAACTCCACAAATTGATAAACGTTATTTCAAAGGTATCACCTATGATCTACTCTTACCTGGTCAAACCGAAAAGACAGTTTATAGAGTCAGGCAGTAAATCTATGAAATATATTTATTCACTTGGCTTTCTTCTAGCTTCTTGTGTCCCGATACAAAGTCCAGATGTGATTACTCAAAAAGCTCAGGTCCTCACTGCGAAAAATAGTGAACATGGAAACTCATCAATAGGCTCCTTGATCACCCACGCCATCAAAGAGGTCCATGATTTGGATGGAGTGTTTTATCCGAGTCACTATTTGAAAGAGAGTTTTGCTCTCTCTGTTTACCCGGGTATTAATAACGTCGCTCTTATCGAGCAGTTGACTGAACTCCGTGAAGATAACCCTGATAATTTAATTATGGGCACCATCAAGGGTAAGGACCTAAAAAAGTTTTTACTTCAAAGAGCTAGAGAGCAATACAAAAATGAATTCCAGGCTGCTGGCATCAGATACTCCATCAGTTTTATTGGAGGTGAGATTTCAAGCGCTAACTTTGTGGATGAATTTGGATCTCCCCTTGAAGATCAGCGATATTATTCAATAGCCCTCAGTGAATCCATGTACGGGCTGAGCTCTTTTCCTGGATACCGACTTAAAAATTTAAATTTTACTTTTAACACGACAACATTGGGTGTGAGTTTAAAAAAAACATTAACCCAATATCTTGAGTCTGAAACTACATTTCCACTATTCAGATCTGACTTGCCAGCAGTTCAGCAACATATAATCAAAGATTCAGGATTCCAGCCCATCTCAAAAATTCAAGGTAAGAGCCATCTCTCTCAGCTTCGTGGACACAAAGTTAAAACTCGCGGTGTGGTGACAGCCCTAGGCAATGAAAGTTGGTATCCTTATAGCCTGCATGCTTATATCCAAACCCCAGATATAGAAGCTGATGAGTCTATACTGAGTTCTGAAGGCTTAGCTTTAGTCATTGATAACCAGGCTGAACTCTTGCCTATAAATGCAATTAAAATTGGGGATCTAATAGAGGTGACCGGAACAGTGGTTGAGGATTTTCGTGTGAACGGAATGTCTGAAACACAATTGAGGCATTTAACCTCAATAAAAACTCTTAAAGAAAACGCCCCACTCCCCGCACCTATCCGATTGAACTCAAAAAACAGAGTCATTCCCACAGAAATCATCTCAAGCTATTCAAGCACAAACAATATCAATGATAAAGAGGGACTCAACCCATCTGAAGGCTTAGACTATTACGAAACTCTTGAAGGCATGAGAGTCGAAGCTCATAATTTAAAAATTCGAGGCTTCCGAGGAGGCAAAGATGAAAAAATTGATAGAGGGGCTAAGGGTTATGTCACACTTTACGTCAGCGCTGGTGATGAGCTAGGAAAGTTTGACCCCACAGATGAGACCCCTAAGGGTGGGCTGATCACAAAACCACTCGTCGGTGATTTAAACCCAGAAATTTTTAGTCTGAGTACGAATCACCTCACCGATACTGGCGGTAAAAAGGTAGCTCTTCGAAATACTTTTTTTAAAGTGGGCGACCTGCTTGAAGGCCCCATCCAAGGCGTGATGACCTATGGTGAAAATATTTTTGGTGATGGATCTTTTGAATTAGTACTGCCCCAGATTCAAGAGCCTCTAATTACATACATTAACCGCAACACTCATAACCCAAGGGGAAAAAAAATATCTCCTAATTTTACAGAGCTTTTTAATAGGCCCCATAGCCAATTTAATACACATGACCCAAAGCATGAGAGCAAGATCTACGACCCTGAGGCCTTAAGCCTAGGGAGTTTTAATCTCAAAAACTTAGGCGCAGATGATGAGCGCATGGATGATGTGGCTTTAGCTATTTCGTTTTCAATGAACTGTCCTGATGTGATCAACCTTGTTGAAATACAAGACGCTAATGGAATTGGCTTTAGCGGTGGAAGTGGCGCTCAGCTGACTCTAGAAAGATTAGTAAAACGTATAGAGTGTAAAAACAGAAACTACAAAATTATTAACATCGACCCTCTTAATAATAATGAGGGTGGACAACCTGGTGGAAACATACGAGTGGCTATGCTTTACGACAGCCTTCGCGTCACTTTTGATCCCAGGCAAACAAGAGATTCAGGTCAAAGATCTAGGGTCCTAAAAAATGGAAAGTTATCCAATAACCCAGGTCGCATCACACCTGAAAACCCGGCCTTTGAAAACACAAGACGGAGTTTGATCGTAGAATTCAAGTTTAAAAACCCGCAAACAAAAAAGATCACTCCTTTTTATATGCTTGGAAATCATCTTAACTCTAAACTTGGTGACAGAAACCCCTGGGGATATCAACAGCCCTTCTTGGCTCTTTCTGATAACCGCAGGACACAGCTCACTACACAAATTGCAAACTACCTTAATTATTTAAATAGTCAAAAGCCTAAATCAGCTCCTGTGTTTTTGCTTGGTGACTTTAACGCCTTCCCGGATGAATCTTCCCTCAAACTTCTCGAAGGCGAGGGGTTTTTCAACACTATATATATGCTCCCTCCGAATGAGCGTTACACCACAAACTATAACGGAAACTCTCAAGCCTTAGATTATATATTTGTAAGCTCAGAGCTCAAAAAAGACTCCTGCAAACTAGAATCAGAAGTACTAAAAATCAATTCAGATTATATGGGCAAAATCTCCGACCACGACATCATCATGGTCAAGTTCAAACCCGGCTGCTAATCGGTGCCCCGCACCTGAGCGTATCGCGTCGCAATACGCTCAGGTGCGGGGC
>CALGWV010000101.1 GCA_937936325.1 uncultured Bdellovibrionales bacterium
TTTGTCCACTATGTCTCGAGAACCACAAAAGAACTGCCATGATATTTTTTATGCTGTCTAATTATAACTCATATGTATAAATTCTGCTCACTCTATTGTCACTAGAAGCTCTTTGAATAGGCTTCGTACTTGCAAGAGTAGTTGTAACAAAGAGGTGGGGTATGAAAGTTTACAAAATCATAATAATAACTTTAGCATTATTTATAATTGGATGTGGGGAAGCAATAAACTCTCAAATTGTCGATGCTGATGATTTTAGTAATAAAAATTTTAATTTGCCGAGCCAACTCAATCCAAATAGTCAAATCAATACTGCTGACTCAAATGATTTTAGAAATGAGCTTCAAGTGGATGTTGATAATGCTTTCAGGACTCTTAATCACTCGCGGACAGCCCAACTTGTATTAAAGAACCTAAATGCTGTACTACAGAGGGATGTTGTTGAGATTACATCGCTTCCAGAAGATCTTGAAAGGCTTGGTTTACCTGCCATAACAGAACCTCAACAGAGTAAGCCTGTCATTAGAATTTCTACAGTGAGACAACTTGCCGATAGATATCGTTTAAATAATGACACAGCCAATGCCTTATTCATTTTAACTCTTGTTGAAGAGCTGATTCATTCTTTTGATCTTCTTAGTCTAAGTTCAGAGATTAAAAACACGATCACGGAGGACTTTTCTAGGTGGAGAAATGGTCGGTCAGCTGTTTCTGAGGAGACTTTTACAATTACAAGTCTTTTTTGTGGATATACAAATACTAGAGCCTTCTTAGTTTTATATAATGTGGCTCAGGAATTGCGAATACCCAGTAATTTGATTGGATATAGCTCCCCACAGAGTAAAATCAGTCTTTGTGGGGAGTTATATCAAGATGAAAGTAGCAGGAATACAGCAGTTGAAGCCGTAGCAAATACAGCGACTTTTAACGCTTTTGTTAACTTTATTAGGGACAAAGCCCGTAACGTATTATAAAGCTAAAATCAGTTTAAAAAGCAGGAGTAAGTTGGCGCCAAAGCCCTTGGTAGGCTAACTTAAATCTTTGGCAATAGAGTTTAGAAGATTTTTGGAGTCAGTTTCTTTTCGAACCTTTGTGAAGGATGTTATAAAGAACGGGCTATTTTTAGATAGATACCTGATTCCACTGCTTGAGTCGCCCACATAGAATTAAATCCTTCTTTTGTGTCCATAATTCAGCGTAGTCTTTGAGCATTTTAAAATTGCTTTGGGGGCCAAAGCATTACTAATCCTCCGTTAGTAATTCTAATCCTTTTCAAGTCTTCGTATTAAATATAAAAAAACTAGAGGCATAAAAATAATAAGCTTATCTTTAATTATGTCAAAATAATTTTAATTTGATTCTCATTTTTCTCATGCTTAGTGTAAAAAGTTTTAAATTTCAATCACTTAGAATCTTCGGCCTAATCCATATCAAGACTCCTCAAAATTATCATGTCCTGGAATATTTTCTGACTCTGGCTCAATAATGCTCACTCCAAGGTGCAGTATTCGTGTTCCAGCATCACAATTAGGCCTCACATTTTTACCAATCACCACACCGGACATGTCTGCGACCACCTCTTCTTTGACTTGCCCAAAAACATCATAAACGCGTGCTATCACTTCGCCCTTCTTTACAAAGTCTGCAAGATCAGGAAAAACATCTACAATCCCTCCCTTGTTAGAGTATATCCAAAAAGACCTGTCACAGACAGTAGCATCGGCTATCATATCTTCGACCTCTCCTTCAATCATCTCTAAATATCTAAGCGTGTTTAAGATTCCGTCATGAGTTTCATGGATCAAGGCATTCTGAAACGTATTTGCATTTCCAATTTCAATAGTTATGGCATGAATGCCATTTCCATTAGCCCATGATCTTAGAGTGCCTTCTTCGTCGTGTTTTTTGACAATGATTTGAGGGTTCTGAAGGTATGCAAGAGTTCTTGTCTCCTCAATGTCTAAATCAGCTCTTATATATAAACTGTTTACGCGTCCATGACTGGCAGTATGCAGATCTAACAAATAGTTCATTTTACTAATTATTTTTGTTGTAAAATGGTAAGCATATAGACTGCTTGTAGCCCCCTTACTTGAGCCCGGCATAATTCTATTCAAATCAAAACCGTCAGAAAACTCTCTTTGGTTCATTAAGTATCCAGGCACATTACTAATCGGAAGCAGCACGAGTGAGCCATTAAGTTTTGAGGGGTCTACTTCTTCGATCAACTTAAAGATGTTTGAAATTCCATTAAGCTCATTGCCATGAAGAGCCGCAGTGAGTCCTAGTACTGGCCCTTGGTGCGCTCCCTTAATAACAACAATTGGCACACGCCATGGAACACCTAGTGAGTTGTCTGTGAGGTGCATGTGCATTCGGTGCACCTCGCCGCTCTTTAGTTTTGAAAGGTTTAGCTCCTCTTTAGTTTTTATAACTTTACTTCCAAACACTTATTCTGCTCCTAATAAAATTTCACTCATCAAAGAGTCATCGTTGTCTAAAGATTTAAACAACTTAGTTCTAAACTGTCCTTTTTTATTGAGAAGATTCTGAGCCATTTTATCAATCGCGATGACAGTGAGAACTGTTTGAATGTATGCCTCGATCAAATCATCTGTGCCTATACCAAGTGCATTGAAGTCTTTGCTGTCCATAAGCATAAGCCTTGATGTATCAGAGTCCCATTTATTCTCACCCACCTTAATAGACAGGTTGGTCCCAAGAACCTCCCAAGAGCTTTCTGGAACAGCTGCCTCAAGTGGAGTTCTGGCTCTTCTTGCATAAATAGCGCAGGGCTGAAAACCTTCTGGTGAAGAGTAAACCATGACCCTCAAGTCTGAAATAAAAATTTTTCCTTTTTTGTTAGGAACTGTTCCAACATGATAAAATTTACCATCTTGGCTCGTAGAGCTCCACTCATAATGACCTATAAGACTTTGGACGATGAACTGATCATATTGGTAATCGCCCTCCATGAAAGCCTCAAGCTCTTGTGCTGAAGTGATTGTGAAAACACCCTGCCCCGCATTCGAGTAAGGGTCTTTCACAACAGCCTTGCCTCCAAACTTTTGAACCCAGAGTGGCACTTCTAGTTTTGAGACATCTTTAATAGTATCGGGCATATTAATTTTAAGCCCTGATGCTGCTACTTCTGAATTGTAGAGTTCGTAGGCTTTGTTAGCTAAGAGTTTGTTTCTACCACCAGAGAGACAAACCAAGGTGGAATTGTAAATGAATGTTTTAGAATTTACAGGAATACGGTTCCACGGCTTTTGGGTCACATATCTAAATGCGGCTCTAATGGGATGCTTAAAACCCTCTTCATCCTTAACAAACATCACACCCTTTTCGAAAGTGACTTTTTGCTCCTCAACAGTATCTTCAATGTTGAACTGGGGAACTAAGAAAATCCTCTCTCCTGTAAGATCAGCGAGTGTGGATGCATAACCAGAAGTTTCCATATAGTTTTTATCATATATAACGGCTAAAGCTCCTTTAGGTAGCCTCTTCTTTTTCATCGCAGGTAAAAAAGAGTTCTCCAATAGATATCTGTACCCCCTGTATTCATCAGCATCTGTTCGTGCAGGCATAGATTTTTGTCCTGAAGGGCAAGAGTTGGTTTCTAGAACAACCATTTTACGGTTACCCGTCTCTGTGGTGACGTAGAATAAATCTGCGCCTCCCCAATGAAAATGTTTGCTTTGATAAGTTAGAACACTCTTCAAAGCCTCTGGATCTACTTGAGGATTTAAGTGAATGTATCTCTTCATCAATCTGTTTTGATCTAGGTTAAAAAAGTAACTCACCATTGCATGAAGCTGAGCGTTCAGCGCTTTAGGATAAAAATGATTTTCTTGCTCGAAGCTTTCGGGTTCAATGATTTCTGTTTTTCTCATAAGCCATCCTCTCTTTTAATAAGTTTTATCACTCTATTAAGTGAAGTTCAAAAACTTCTAAAAAAAGCAACTTGTCTGCTTTTTCACCTAAGGTACTTTGTTTATTGCTTGTCTTGTGCTGTGCTATTTAAGTATATAAGGAATAACTTTAAACTATTGTGTTCCATAGGAAAACAGGGTTTTAGCGAGCGCTCGAATCATAGAGAATCTCCAGCCTTCACATTATTTTCTTGCTAAGACTTACTTAATGGTTAATATCTTCTTCTTCGTAGTAGTCATCTTCGGGGTAGTCAATTGAGCTTTCCTCGCTACAGCAATTCCCGTCAAGAGTTGATTCTAGTTCCTCAAAGTGCAGTTAAGCCTTGAGGCTAGTAAATCTTGGGATTTGGATAAAGAAATGCCTATCAGACTATCAGATTGAGAGTCTGCAAAACAACTGATTCAAAAGATCTTCGAGCCTTGCTTTGGACATGGACTTATAAGAAATTTGTTTTAAGATGAGTTGATTTCATCCC
>CALGWV010000102.1 GCA_937936325.1 uncultured Bdellovibrionales bacterium
TAAGAGCGAGCCTCAGTATCTGTCTTAATTTAGCTGAAGGAAGTGCAAAGCAAACTGATAAAGAGAGAAGGCGATATTACTTCATAGCACTGGGGTCGCTTAAGAGAAGTATATTGTTTATGAGAGTGAGATAATTTTGAAGCTTTGATCTCAGATGCTGATCAGCTGGGTGCCAGTCTCTTTAAGCTGACTCAGTCTATCTGCCCCTGAAGCCAGGGGGCCTTGGGGCCTGGATTGTTCCTTGAACCCCCAATTTTAGAAGAGAACCTTCTTTTTAGAGTTTGTGGAAAGGCTGAGTGCTACTTGATGGCATCTGCTTTAGTCCAGATAAGAGTCTGTTGCTTTTGATCTTTAGAATGGATCAAAAATATACATAAACTTTCAATAAATCAAAAAAATGTGGTTTTATGTATAATTCTATTGTTATGCTATAAAAACTTGATTTTTTTAAAAAACGACTTAAAATACATAAATATTATGTCATATTCATCAAAAATAAAAAAAATCAGTCAATTTGCGGCTCAGCAAGGAGGGTGTTTTACAGCTCAACAAGCCATAGATTTTGGCATAGTACGCAATAATCACAGTTATCACTTGAAAGTAGGCAATTGGATCAAGGAGTATCGTGGAGTTTACCGCCTTGCTTCTTTGCCGGTGAATGAGTTGACCTTTTACTGGGCACTATACTTATGGGCTTATGGACAAGATGGAGAACCTAAGGGTGTTTTTTCTCACGCAACAGCCCTTAGTTTTTATGGGCTTTCTGACTATATGTCTACTGAAGTTTACTTAAGCTTCTCTGAAAGAATTAGAAAAACTCAAACTCCAAAAATCCTTGTTTTAATGAGAAATGATTTAATTTCATCTGATATAGAGCTGTATGAAGGAATGAAAGTTACGTCTCCTATAAAAACTTTAGTCGACCTAGAAAAAGCAGATTTTTTTTCAACGGAATTTCTTTCTCAGGCTGTGAAACAAGCATTGAATCAGGGGCTGATTACTAAAAAACATCTTTTCGAACATGAGGTACTGGCAAAATGGGCTTTGTAACAGCACAAGAAAAGTATAAAAGTGCCTTAAACTTTAGAATGGCTCTACAAGATAAACTGTTGCATATTTCTAAAACTAAAAATGCCGATATCCAAGCGCTATATAGGCAAACAGCATGTTCACAGTTTCTTGACAGAGTCTTTCAGAATAATGATCAACAACTTTGGGCTTTAAAAGGCGGATTAGCTTTGGAGTTACGATACCAGCTTTCAAGAGCTACGAAAGATATTGATTTGGCCTTTAAAGATATAGCCGTAGCACGTGGTAGTTTTGAAAAAAAATCAGAAAGAATTTATGAAGAATTGATCAGGATTTCAAAAATTGATTTGGGTGATTTTTTTGATTTTAAAGTTTCTCCATTATCCTCTGAAATAGAAAACCCCCCTCATGGTGGAGTGCGTTTATCTGTATCTTCCTTTGTAAATGGTAAGGTTTTTAGTAAATTTTCAATAGACGTGGCATTTGGAGATATTTGGTTAGAGCCACAGTCTAGAATTAAACTTACAAATAATTGTTCTGACCTAGGCCTATCACCTCAAACCGCTCTTGTTGTAAATATTGAGCAACATTTAGCAGAAAAATACTTTGCTTACCTTACCCCAAGAGATACGCCAAATTCGAGAGTAAAAGACCTTGTGGACATTTATTTGATTCTTAAACAAGAAAATATCAATAGGAGAAACTTTCAAACTGCATTTGAAACTCTCTGCGAGAAAAGGTTTGATGTGCCAAGGCCTATAGGATTACCTGAACCTCCTGCTTTTTGGGAAAATAAGTTTGCAGCTATGGCCAGCAGCCTTGGCTTGGTTAGTGATATTAATGAGGCCTACAAAACCGCTGCAAATTTCTATAGTGAAATTGTTCCATAGCTAAAGGCTTTATTTTGGCTACACGCTTGAAGACAAAAAGTTGATTTTTTGGATCCCACAAAAAATCAATTAATATTACGTGACATAACAAAAAAAGAGCTTGTAGCCAAAAGTAGCCAAGCTGAAAAAGGAGCAATGGCTACAAGTTGGCTTCAGGTTATTTTTGATTTTTATAAAGTGATTCCAACTCAAAAAATTTTTTACAAAGTTTGAATCAGAACTTCAAAAAAGTTTTTTAAAAAGCAGTAGAAAAACAAAAGCCCCGATACCGACAAAATAAAATTGTTTATCTTAAATGTTTGCCCATGTTATAATAAAAAATGTGCTGTTGTATTGATTATACCAAACACAAAAAATAATTCCCTAAAATTGAGCCCAAGATCGTGTACATAAATTTTGAATATTTCCATCTTGATCACAGAACGTATTCCAAGCCTCACAACAAGAGTCTACAATGTGGTCATAGTTTTCAAAGTTTGTATTTGATAACTTAATTTTTCTAAGCTGCTGCCAAACTTGCTCCATGGGATTAAGTTCAGGACTATACGGTGGAAGTGGTAGTAAACTTATATTTTGTGGTACGTTTAAGGCTTCTGATGTGTGCCAGCTAGCCCGATCCATTAAAATTATTGCATGATAAGTTTTTCTTACTTTTTTTGAGATCTCATCTAGATGGATTTGCATCATGCCCGAGTTACATTCTGGTAAAATCAAAGCACAACCCTCATCTCTGTCCGGACAAACTGCACCAAAAATATACGTTGATAAAAATTGACGTTGTCGAATTACTCTTGGGCGAGTTCCTTTAGCCGCCCAGACCCTTGATAAAGAGCCTTGTTGCCCGACTCTACTCTCGTCTTGCCACCAAATCTCAATTTTATCTGTGTCAAAATATGATTTTATATTTTCGACCTCTGAAGGAAAGGTTTTTTTAAAAAGATCTATTGCTTCTTGAGAGCTTTTAGGGTGTTTAGATCTCCCAGAGATCCAAATAATATTTAATCGATCAAGCAATGCATAGACTCCAGATAAAGCATAGCGACAGTTAAATGAGTCTGTGAGCATTTTTTGAATATCGACAGCCAACACTCGGCCACCTTTTTTATTATCCTGAAGTTGAGTTAATTTATCTTTAAAATCTTCCTCTTGGTCAACTGGAAGTCTTGGTTTGCGTCCTCTTCCAGGCTTTTCAATTAAACCTTCATAATCAAAATCAACAAAATCTGCCAACCAAGATTTAACTGATTTTGAGTTATAAAATGTAATCTCTAAAACGTCCGACATTGATCATGGGTTGAGTCAAAAATAATGGATAAAGTAAAACTGCATTAAACTCCTGATTAAAGAGGGGTGAAAAATGTTAAAAGTCGAAGACGTGACATCAAAAAGATTAGATCACCATGGGATTGTATCTTCAGTAATCCAAGATTTAGGAATTATAGAATACATAGACAAAGAGCTAGAGACAGGAGAGGAGGAAGTCACATCTGGAGAAGCAGTAGCGGCAATGATTATAAACGGTTTGGGGTTTTCAGACCGCCCGCTGAGCTTAACACCACGAAGTCACTAAAACCTCATGCTATGAGAGTTCAGGGTGCCCTAAAGCGGGAGCTGAAGCAGATCACTATAAATATCAAGTCATTTTAAAATGTGAGAACGTTCCGCTTGAAATTCAAGCTCAGGAAAAAGCCTGTTTTGCTTTAGCCACTTCAGTATTAGAGTTAGAGGCAGAAGAGATTATAAAAACCTAAAAATAACAAGGGCAAGTTGAGCTTGGTTTTAGGTTCATGAAAGATCCCTATTTTTTTACTAGCTCATTGTATTTAAAAAGCCCCAAAAGAATTGCTGCGCTACTGATGATTATGACGCTATCGTTATCAAGAGAAAGGCTTCTCTGTATCAAAACTAAACCCCTTAAAAATTAAAGATAAATTAAAATCACAAATATTATCTATTAGAAATAGCCTAATCAGTTAAAAGGAGTTTGAAGGCCGAAAAACTTCTTTAGAGAGATAATCTAAACAAAACCAATCTTTAGTCTTGAATTCGTAAAGTCTATTTGCCTGGGTGTCGATATGATCCTGTAGGATTAAGAAAAGATAACAATTTTTTACATATATAATATTGATGAATATATGAGGGGATCAGGGATGAAAGAAATAATAAGTTTAAACAAACTAGTGAAGTGCACTTTGGTGGCGATCATGAGTTTTTCAATATTAGGTTGT
>CALGWV010000103.1 GCA_937936325.1 uncultured Bdellovibrionales bacterium
TGTTAGTTTTTTAGATTATGATTTAGGATATTTTGACGATAAGAGTAAAAAGGTGGAGCCAATCACTGATCCTTTTGGACTGGCAAAAGTGTAAAGCATGTCTCCGGTATAATCTGTAAACTATGTCTCCGGGACGGACCCTTTTCTGAAATTGGGGGTTCAAGGAATAATCTTGACCTGAGGCCCTCGGGCTTCAAGGGAAGATAGACTTAAAGTCAACTTTTAGAGGCTGGCTCGGCTTTTTGAGATCAAATTCTATAAACTGATTTCAGACTTCAGTTTAAGTCTTCTGAGTCCAGTGGCCCTGTGGTCTAAATTGAGTTTTTCGCCCAGATACAGGAAAGACCAGCTTAAGCAGTGTCAACCTCTACAAATGGACTCAGTCTAGCTGCATCTTAAAATCAGGCTCATAAGGGTATAGCACGATTTAATATTTTAAATGCCCTGTTTTAACTAATATTATAGTTTCTTCTTCTACAAAAGGATGATGTCTGGAGAGGTGTTTTGACCTGATCCACGACCCTGCTGGATAGGATCCATGCTCGTCTTTAAATTCACCTGATAAAACGAAAATCTCTTCCCCCCCAAAATGTGTGTGAGGAGTAAATTTTTCGTTCTTAGGCCATTTAACAAGCGCGATATTTTCAGATTTAAAGCTATGCAAAGGCATCACTTGAAGCTTTCCTGCACCTTGGAGCCATGAAGCTCTATTCGTATCAATAATGATACTTTGCAAATCTGTTTTTTTAAATTGATTAAGTTTTACAAAAATTGTGCAACCTTTTTTGCTAAAAGGACTGTGACTCGAACCGGGAGGATTCCTTATATACGTTCCTTTTGGATAATCTCCTTTCTCATCTGAGAATACACCCTCTAAAACAAATATCTCTTCTCCTAATGGATGGGGGTGAGCTTTGAATTTGGAGTTCGCCAGATAGCGCACAACAGATGTTGTGTGTCCGAACTCTTTGCCTTCTCTTTCTAGTGGTTTTCTTAAAACAGAAGGAGAAGGTGAACAGACCCAATCTAAACAGTTCGTGTTAATCCATAAGTTTTTACTAAAATCCATATTATAATTTTTATCTATCATCGCTTCCTTTTCATTATTATATAGACGACATTGATCACGAAGTCCTGCTCCACAGATCAATCCCCTGAAAAACCATCTCGTGATCAGTGTCGGATATCACCCATGATCTAATTAATTAAAAAATCATAGCTCTGCCCTATAAGTCAAAGATTAGCCTTTAAGTGAAAGGCTGAATTAAAGGGGTTAGTTTTTTAAATCATGACTTATGGGATTTTGACACGAAAATAGAATCAACTCATGATCCTTTTCAGCTTAAAGAAACCTAGAGCATACCTCCGGTAAGTGCCATATACTCTTTCAGTTTTGAAATGGAGCGGGTGACCGGACTCGAACCGGCGACCTCAACCTTGGCAAGGTTGCGTACTACCAACTGTACTACACCCGCTTAAGGTTACTTCTTCTTATTTTTAGCTTTCTTTTCTGTTTTGATGTTTTCAGTCTCAAGCCTAGCTGCACGTCCTTTTAAATTTCTTAAGAAATATAATCTAGAACGACGAACTCTGGCGTGGGCTAAAAGCTCAATTTTAGCAATGGAAGGTGTATTTAACGGAAAAGAGCGTTCTACACCAATCCCAGAAGACATCTTGCGTACAGTAAATGCACGGTGAACTCCAGAACCTTGGATCTTAATGATCGTTCCTTTATAAACCTGAACACGCTCTTTCTCCCCTTCTTTCACTCTAACGTGAACAGCTACAGTTGAGCCTGTTTTAATTGGTGGAAAGTCGTCGGGTTTTTTATTAAAATCTCTTACAGCGTGATCTACAAAATTCATAATTTCATGTCTCCAAAGGATTAAGAATTACCACTGTCCCAATAACCGGTCAAGATATATGCTTACCGCTGAGCGTACAGAAAGATGTCTAAAGTCTTGGGGGCCCCGCCCTTCAATGGGACTTAAGACTTCATCCATACTTTCTTTAATCTCTGGGCATAAACCATAGCCAGTTCCAAAAACTAAACAGACTGACTTCGGCGTACTACTGCCTTCCAACAAACGCTCTCTGGCCCGCCTAATCTTTAAGCGGTGGCTATCATCTTTTGCTGAGGTCCCCCAAAACTCGCATTCTGGGTTCAGGCTTCGAATAGCATCAAGACTTTCTATTGGTCTTACAATTTTAAGCGAGGGACCACGTAGTGAGTTATAAGTTCTCCCCGTGCCGCAAATCCAATGGTCTTTAAGCCTTTCCACAAACATGAGTTGCTCCCTCATCGGGTGAACCAGGTAGTAGTTCTTAACCCCGTAGCAGGTTCCCAGGCGAGCGATATCATGAATATCAAAATTCGTAATATTAGTGGCTACTTTGGTTTTGGCCTTATCCAAAACAGGATAATGCACTAACGCAATATTGACTTCAATCATCTAAAAGCTCCGGTCTCCTCAAGCGAGTGAGTCTCAGACTTTCTGATTTACGGTAAGCCTCAATATTTTTATGATGACCGCTTGTTAAAACCTCAGGTACCTCTTGTTCACGCCAAACTTGGGGCTTTGTATAAGACGGAGCCTCTAATAGATTTTGATGATCTCTTCCTGAAAAACTATCTTCATTTTTAGATTCTTTATTACCAAGAACCCCAGGTAGAGTTCGAACTAAGCACTCAATGAGAACTAAAGCAGGGACCTCTCCTCCACATAAAACATAATCACCTATGGACAAGACCTCATCACAATAAGACTCTATATAACGCTCATCAAAGCCCCCATAGCGGCCGCATACGAATATTAAGGATTGGCGTTCAACAAGAGGCTGTATCTGATCCTGATGGAATAGTCGCCCCTTAGGGCTTAACAAACAAACATGGGGTTTGAGGCCCGAATCCGACATTTTTTTTATAAGCGCATCGGTGGCAGAGGCTAAGACTTCCGCCTTTAGAATCATGCCGTCACCGCCCCCATAAGGGGAATCGTCTACAGTTTTATGGGCGCCTTCTCCATGGTCTCTCAAGTTTTCAATATAGAGCTGATAGGCCCCAGAAGATTTAGCTTTTCCGATTAGGCCCACGTCTAAAGCTTGAAAGACTTCAGGGAACAAACTAATTATACCAATGTTCATAAGAGTTCCTTAAAGTTGATCCAGCCCTTCAGGCAAATCCATAATAAGATATTTTTGATTTTCGTCGACCTTCACAACCCATTCCTTCACAAAGGGGACTTCAATGATTTTCACCTTAGGCTGAGTTTTAATGATGAGATTTTTATGAGTGTCATATTCGATCACGTCTACAATTCGCCCGATAGTATTGTGCTCTTTGTCTTTAAGAATAAAACCCAAATAATATACTTGCTCTTGCACATCTTGGAGTTTTAGAGAAACTGGTTTTTTTCTGAGAGCTTCTGCTCCGTCACGAGTGTCTAGAGTTTCAAGACTCACAATCCACCATTTTTTTTGTGATTTCAGATCTTTGATTCTAAAGTTTTGATCACCGACCTGAAGCTCACTAAAGAGGCTCAAGTCGATATTTTTGTAGCGCTGTATAAGAGCCACTTTGAGTTGCCCCTTCATAGAGTGGGGCTCGTAGACCCAGCCTACTTCAGTCCAAGACATGATGACTTACTATTCGTCGATATTTAAGACGGCTCTTCGGACATTGAGTTTTGAAGCTGCTGCTTTCAAAATGGTTCTCATTGAGTTAGCCGTGTTTCCACCTTTACCAATGACCTTACCCGTGTCTTCTTTAGCCACTTTGAGACGGAAGTCCATGGTTTCTTCACCTTGAACTTTGACTTCAACTTGGTCAGGATTATCGACCAAGCTTTTGACCATATATTCAACTAGGTCTTTTAATTTTTCTTCACTCATAATTTAGTTCCTATTACTGAGTTTTTTCTGCAGGCGTATAATTCTTCATTAAACGCTTCACACGGTCACTGGGTTGAGCTCCTTTACCAATCCACTCTTGAGCCTTAGCCATATCCATAGTGATATTATTTTCTTTAGCTAAAGGATCGTAATGTCCAATGATTTCAATGAATTTCTTACTACGCGCTCTTCTAGAGTCTGCAACTGTAATTCTGTACTTAGGTTTATGTGTAGAACCGACGCGCGCTAATCTGATAACAACCATATATTTTACCTCTTAAATTAAAGGCTTAAGCTACACAACTCTTTTGGGTTTGACAAGAAGCTGAAGTCAAAGAGGTTTTAAGTTTGGCGCTTATGCTCTAAACCTAGAGTTCAGCCAACCTGATGTCCCTCCAAGGCTACGAGTTTGGATTTTCACCTTACCATGCCCCTCGAGTCTGGCGACCAAACCCTCCCCTCCAAATAAAGTGGAAAAGGCCCCACCAGAGAATTGAAGCTTTACTTTGATCCCCGGAGGATAAGACAACAGGTGCCCTGTATCCACTAAATACTCCCCTTGAATGCTCTTCTCCTCAACCCCACCGTAAGCTCCGTACCAGACCTTTCCTGGGCCTTCAAACTTAAGGCGAAACAGGCCTTCTCTTAAGATCCAACTTTTAAAACCCGCATATGAAGTTTTAAATCCCACCATAGGCTCACAGGCAATAAATGCACCCGGCTGGACGTAGAGTATTTCATCTATAGCTAGCTCATGCTCTACAATCTCACCAGGTGTGGGCTTAGTTAATATTAACTTTAGGGGCTCTGAGGACTCATTGGTATACTCACTCATAAAAAGGCTTTCACCCCCAAAAAGCTTACGGGCAATAGCTGAGAGAAACCCTCCTCTAAATTGAGCTGATAGCTCCACTTTCGAATCCATAGAGGCCATGGCTCCGGACTCTGCGTGGATCTCGTCACCTTGGTCTAAGATGACTTCGATATGGCTAAAAGATTTTTTACCTAAAAGACGAGTTTTCATAAAAGGCTCCCCAGGAGTATACAATCTATTTTTTATAATAAATGAGTCTGGAGTGTTGACTTTTGCCTTAACGAAACGTCAACACTCCTTATTAATTAAATTAGCTCACAGCTTAAAAAATGGGGCAAGGCTTAGTGGTACTTTGGTGCCCAGTCCCCTTTTGA
>CALGWV010000104.1 GCA_937936325.1 uncultured Bdellovibrionales bacterium
AGAAACACAGTGCTTGATAGAGCTCATAAATGATCAGAAACTGGCCGAAAAAGCCGATCACTTGGGCGCTTGCCTGTTTCAGCTGGTCCGAGCTCTGAAAGCTCAGACAGGGGGCTGACCCCCAATTTCAGAAGAGAACCAAAAAAAGAAGCTTCGAACGTCGCGGCAGCGCGTATCGTGGTGTGTGATATGTACTCATAGCGCATTCCGGGAGACGCTCTGCGGTCGAAAGTGGACTTCTTTTTTTAAGCCTTAAGTTTGGAATTCCTAGAAAATAAACTCTGAAGAAAAAACCTTGATTCTAAGTCAAAGTCACCTTGTTGTGCCTTTGGCCCGTTTCAATAGAGTAGTACTCCATCTTTTTTCTCAATGTGTTGCGGTTGATGCCGAGCACCTGGGATGTCTTTAAAAAATTATACTGACAAGTTTTGAGTGTGAGCTGAATAAGGGGGCGCTCGACCTGCTCCATGATGAGTTTGTGCAGTCCATCGATCTCCACCCGGGCTTGTTTTTGTTGATCAAACAAGAGGCTGAGTTTTTTGTGAACTAATTCTTCTAAACTCGCATTATTAATATTTATAAAATCAGAATCTGTCATTTCAGGATACACTCTAAACTCCAGTGGTCTCGGCTCCCCAAATATGTTTATGCAGTTGGATTTGCATTCTTAATTGGGGATAGTGTTGAAGTACGCTTTCCGCTAATTTTTTTAAATCATAGTCTTCAAAGCTTGGGCTCACCCAAACGGCACAGGGGGAGTTATAAAGGTCTTGTTCTTTGCAAAATTCATCAGTCCATACCAAATCTTTGTCAGAGCAAATGACAAATTTATATTCGGTCTTTGGGTCGGACTTAAATTTTAAGTTTTCGGGATGAAACTTGCCGGTCTCCCCACTGTCTGGGGTTTTCACATCAATGATTTTATGAATAGCCAACGGGACATCTTTGCAGTCTTTGTCTCCTGAAGTTTCTAGGGAAACAACATAATTATTTAAGATCAATTGATCCATCAAGGGATAAATATGTTTTTGGAGGAGGGGCTCTCCACCGGTGAGACAAACAAATTTTGTGGGATAGGATTCAATTTTTGTCATAAGCTCATCAAGACTCATTTTATGGCCTTCATGATAAGCATACTTCGTGTCACAATAATGACATCTAAGGTGGCAGCCTGATGTGCGTACGAAAACGGTGGGATAGCCCATAAGGCTGCTTTCCCCCTGAAGACTAAAAAAGATTTCATTAATTTTTAACATGTTTAAGTTGATGTATCTTAAATCAGCCAATGCGGTCAAGGAGAGTGCAATATGACGAAGATATCAAATTGGGTTTTAGGTATGTCTTGCATAGGGTTTGGGGCCTTTATACTTTTGTCATTATTGAGCTTTAGTCCCGAGGACCCTTCGTTTTTTGTAGCCACCAGTCAGGCTCAAATTTTTAATTTTGCAGGTATAATAGGAGCCTACCTCTCAGGGAGCCTACTTGAGATGTTTGGCCTGTTTGCATTTTGCATACCTTTGGCCTTGGCCTTTCTTGGCTGGGGGTGCCTCAAAGGGGGCGAAATATCGCTAGGTTCTATTTTATTAGTGGCATTATTTATAATATTAATGGCTGCATTTTCTTATGGATTTTTAGGCTCTTACAATTGGGCGTGGAGAGAGCAAAGTCTTTCTGGCTTTTTTGGAATACAAATCTTTAATCTCATGAATCAAGGCCTCAGCTTTTGGGGCACACAATTAGTTTTGAGTTTAGCGCTGTTTATTCTAAGTTATCTTTTTGTTAATGATCAGAGCTTTAATTTTTGGAAGGGGAGCTTGAGTCCAGCAGCACAGCTCCCAGAGGAGTCTTTCGTTTCAGAATCAGAGACGAAAGTACCTGCTCGCAAACAAAGGTTACTTAAAAAGAAAAAGTTAAAAGTGGTCAAAGCTAAAAGGCCAAAGCTTCAAAATACTACAGGGAACTGGGCTCTGCCCCATATTGATTTTTTAGTAAAATCACCACCGTCTAAAAAAACCATGTCTGATTTGGAGGTGAGAAAAATGACTCACCTTTTAACCAACAAGCTCAAACAATTTAATGTGACTGGCGAGGTTGTTGGAGTAAAATCCGGCCCAGCAGTGAGCCTTTTTGAGTTCAGGCCAGAGGTGGATGTACGGCTCAGCCGCATCACAGATTTGGCAGATGATCTTTGTTTAGCTCTATCGAGTGAGTCCGTCAGAATCATTGCCCCCATCCCAGGGCGGGATGTTGTGGGGATTGAAACCGCCAACGCACATAGAGAGATGGTTTATTATCATGATGTGATCGGCCAAGATGAGTTTTGGGCAGACCCTTTGTTTATTCCAATAGGGCTCGGGCGCAAAGCAGATGGTGGACCTTTTGTGGTGGACCTTAGAAAAATGCCTCACCTTATGGTTGCTGGTTCAACGGGATCGGGGAAGTCTGTGTTTGTGGTCTCTCTTTTGATGGGGCTTTTATACCGCCATACTCCGGATCAGCTTAAAATTATTTTAGTAGATCCGAAGCAAGTGGATCTGGCTGTTTTTGATGGCGTCCCTCATTTGCTTTGCCCTCCGATAAGAGAAACCCAATCTGCAGTAAGAGCCTTGAAGTGGGCCATCCAAGAAATGGACAAGCGTTATAGGTCCATGTCTGAGTTTGGCGTAAGAGATCTTGAGGGGTTGAACGAGGCCCTGGCTTCATTAACTGAAGAAGAGCTTGAAAAGCACAAGCAAACAAATTTAATTTATAAGGACCAAGCTCCTTTAAAATCTTATTACTTTGAGCCTCTTTCTTATATTGTGATTATTGTCGAGGAGTTCGGAGATCTCATGGCTGTGGATAAGTCAGGGGTGGAAAGTGCAGTTGTAAGATTGGCGCAAATGGCCAGAGCCTGCGGGATCCATTTGGTCTTAGCTATGCAGAGTCCAAGAAAAGACGTGGTCACAGGTTTAATTAAAACAAACATACCAGGGCGAATCAGCTTTAAAGTGGCCAGCAAAACAGATTCTAGAATTATTCTAGATGAGTCCGGGGCAGAAAGGCTGCTGTCTCGTGGAGATATGCTTTATCTGGCTCCAGGGGTTTCAAAGCCCATCAGAGCCCATGCCGCTTATGTGTCTGAAGATGAAATCAGCAAAGTGGTGAATTTTTTAAAAGAGCAGGGTGAACCAGAATATATCCCAAGCTTGGTGGATGAAAACGGTGAGATCAAAGACCCAGAAAGTATGGGGGGCGGGTCTGAAGAGTTGGACCCACTCTATGATCAAATTCTCAGTTTTGTTTCCACCCAAAAGTCTGTCAGCGCCTCAATGCTACAAAGAAAGTTCCGACTAGGGTATCCTCGAGCGGCACGCTTAATTGAAGACTTTGAAACTGCAGGGGTGGTGGGTCCATCTCAAGGCAGCAAGCCCCGAAAAGTGCTAGTGAGATCTTATGAGTAAACTGATTTTATTTTTTTTAGTTTCTGTAAATACTTCCTGCGGGGTGAAATCTATTCCCACCCCACTTCTTCCAAGCATCTCCGAAGACACGCCGGACCAGGAGTTTGTTGAGGGCCTTAGTCTTGACGAAGATGAAAAGGAGACAAAATGACCCAAGAGTTTGGAGGAGTCAGTACGGCTTTAGTCACTCCTTTTTTAGAATCTAAAGAAATTGATTGGAACTCCTTGTCTTATCTAGTTAACGATCAGTTAAAAAGCAACATATCTAGTATTGTGATTCATGGAACCACAGCGGAAAGCCCCACATTAAGCCTACAAGAAGTCCAAGAGCTCGTTGAAAAAATAGGCTCTCAGGTTGCAGGTCAAAAAAAGATTATCTTTGGGGCCGGATTGAACTCCACAGATAAAACTATTGAGTTTATCGAAAAAACTCAAAGTAAATATATAGATGCCCTCCTGGTTGTGGTGCCTTATTATAATAAGCCCAATCAAAGAGGGCTTGAGGCTCATTTTTTAAAAATAGCTGAGGCCTCTGAAAAACCCATTATCTTATATAATGTTCCGTCCAGGACAGTGGTGGGTTTAAGTGGTGAGACGCTCGTCAAACTATCCAGTCACCCCAATATTATTGGGATCAAAGAGGCGTCAGGAGATCTAGATTTTTTAAAGCAGTATCAGCCCCAAACTCCAAAAGATTTTTTCTGGCTTTCTGGTGATGATGATTCTGCCGCTGATTTTATGAAATTAGGAGGGCATGGGTGTATATCTGTGATTTCAAATTTATTTCCAAATTTATTTGATGAGTCTTTAAAAACAACTTTGGTGTCTGAAAAATTAAAAAAAGCCTATAAAATTGTGGGCAAGGACACGAACCCCATTATGATTAAAGAAATGCTTTCAAAAGCAGGGCTCATTCAGCATCCAGACTTAAGGCTGCCACTGTTGGCTTTGGATCCTGAAAAGCAAAAGGCTCTTGAGCCTCTTATAAAGGAGTTGTTGTGAAAATCTTACTTTTAGGCTCAAGCGGAAAAATGGGGCAGGCCATCCAAAGTCTAGCTCCAAACCAAGGCATTGAGATAGCAGCTCAAGTTGGATCTGGAGAATCTATAGATCCAATTTCTGCTCAAGGGGTTGATTGTATTGTGGATTTCAGTGTCGCTTCAAAATTTGAGGAGCATTTAAGTTGGGCACAAAAAAATCACCTGCCACTTGTGAGTGGAGTGACTCCTCAGCCTCATTTAAGTTCAGATAATGTAAAGATCCCTGTTTTGTGGGATTCAAATATGAGTCTAGGGATTCAAATTTTAAAAAAAACCCTAGAGTCTTTTAAAAACTTAGAGGATCAGTTTCAGTTTGAAATTTTAGACGTCCATCATAAAGAGAAAAAAGATGCCCCTAGTGGTACGGCCAAAAGTCTTGAGACTTATATGGCTCAAAGTCTAAAGTTAAAAGTAGAGCCCCCCAAATCCTTTCGAGGAGGGAGTGTTTTTGGCGAACATCAGGTTTGGGCATTGGGTGAGTCTGAGAACCTGGTTTTCCAACACCAGGCTTTGAGTCGAGATACTTTTGCTCAAGGAGCGCTCATGGCGGTGCATTGGTTAGTGAAACAAAAACCAGGTGTGTATAGTATGGGTGATATTTTAAAACCCTAAAATCAAACAAAAGGTGAGCCATGAAATTTTTTATTGATACAGCAGATACAGATGTGATTCGAGAAGCCCAATCCAAAGGCTGGGTCGATGGAGTCACAACCAACCCTTCTCTTGTTGCTCAATCAGGTAAGCCTATGGAAAAGCTCATTGCTGAAATTTGTGAGATGGTGCCAGGTCCAGTTTCGGCTGAAGTCTTAAGCACTTCATATGAAGACATGCTTGTTGAAGGGAGAAAGCTTGCCGCCATAGCTTCTAATGTCGTCGTAAAAGTTCCTTTAACTGAGGACGGTCTAAGGGCGGTTCATAGTTTTACAGAAGAAGACATCCAGACCAATGTCACTCTTTGTTTTTCTCCGATGCAAGCTCTGCTTGCAGCAAAAGCTGGAGCCACAATGATCAGTCCTTTTGTAGGACGATTAGACGATATTAGTCATCAAGGTATGGAGCTTGTGGAGCAGATTTGTCAGATCTATGACAACTATCTTTTTGATACTGAAGTTTTGGTCGCTAGCGTAAGATCCCCTATGCACATGCTTCAAGCCACTCAAATTGGAGCTGATATTGCGACCCTTCCTTATAAGGTTTTAAAGCAGTTGGTTAGGCATCCACTCACCGACCTTGGGCTTGAGCAGTTCCTCAAAGACGCCCAGAGTATCCCGAAGGCTTAAATGAAAGCTCTATTTTACCTAATCATTTGCCTACTCACTTCATGCGTCTCCACCCACAACAGGTTGGAGGGCTTGGATTACTCATCAAGACTTATTGAAAAAGCGATTCGTAAGTCGATTCCAGTGAAAATGAAATTTATTGACGAAGGTCGACGTGAGCTCGAAACCCAGTACTTTGTCCGGTACGGAAGGCAACTCAAAGAAGCCCGATATGAAAAAATTCAAGCTCGAGCGAAGATCAAAATCTTAGGGACAAGCCGCCCCTATCATGTCCAAGTTGAGGTTCCGGTTTATCGAGCCCAAGCTCCGAGGTCTGTGAATAAGCAATTTATCGAGGTCGGGCAAGACGATAGGATAGCCAAGATAATTTTGGCTAGGCTAAAAGCCTACTTAACACAAAGTCGAGAAGAGTCGGAATTGATTGACGGGTTTAGGGTCTTTTAGAGATACTAAGTATAAGACATGACAACAAGATCTAGCGCCACCTTTTTTAGCAAAGTAATTTTAAGTCTCAGCCTCGCTGGCGGAGTGGCTTTGCTCACTCAAAATACAAATGAACAAGATGTGCGCAGACTGACTGAGGTTCGAATTACAGGAGCCAAAAGCACACCTGCATTTGCAGCTCTTCAATTAGCCCATTCCATTAAAGCGGTAAATAAAAAAATAAGACAAAAAGATTCATTTCAACTTAAAAGTGGTGAGCTTGAACCTATCCGAATTGAGTTAGCTCAGGTTAACATTCCATCTCCACAACAAAATAAATTAATTGCTCGTAATTCTTTAGGCTATAAAGTGGGGACACATTTACTTGCTAGTCTTAATCCTGATTTAAGCCATATGCTCGAGCCGAGTATAAGCTATAGTGGACCCAAGCTTCGTCAAAAGGCTCAAGCTGTGTCTCGTGCATTAGCTTCTAGTGTCAATCCGGCTCATTTTAAAACTTTAAGTTTTGCTGATGGTAAGAAGGTGATGTTCAGCCGTGGTGGATTAACACCGGTAGGAAATTTAGGATCCACTTTTAAGTTTGATCCCTTTGCGAGCGCCCCTTCGTTAACAGGTTTTACGAAAAGCAAAGCTCACAAACTCACAAACATAAAAGTTAAAATTCAATTAGTGCGTGGAGCCGTTTATCTTGGACAAGAATATCAGTTCTATTTAGACCATTATAAAGGACGAAAACTCATTGCTTCTGGAAAGTTTAATGAAGATGATTTTAGCTTCACTCTTCCTGTTGTTGAAGAGGCTGGAGAGCTTCGTGGTGAGTTGCGCCACTTGTCAGGAGCTGTGGTTGCCCATGGCCGAATAGATTTAGTAAATAAAAAATTAGACAAACTGACTCTTACTATGAGCCCGTCAGAAGAGCAAAGTCTTGTGGGGCAAGTGGCTGTTCAAGATCTCACAGGTAACGACTCCATGCCGCCTGCTGAGGGATACACTCAAATACAAGTGGATGCTTTGGCCATGGGCAATGCAGAATCTAGATTTTATTCATCTTTTAGTTTTGGCCCTTCCCAACCTGGTTCATCTTATCTTACAAACTTTCATCACGCTGGTTTTGAAAGTGGAGCCGGACTTTTTGAATCAGGAAGTTATAGGCAAGTAGAGCTTGTCCCTGAGTATATTAAAAAAAGAATTCAAACAGACCTTGGAATCACTGGCTCAAAAGGTTGGATACTTGGTCAGGTAAATGAGGCCGGAAGAGCCTTATCTCAAGTGAGAGTTTTTCTAGCAGAAGACCCTTCGGCTGAAATTTATTACTTTGATGGTAAAAAATGGGGTCGCTCAGAAGTGGGGACCTATAATAATGGACTCTATTTAATCAAGGTAGAACATGAGGCTCTTTATACTTTGGTGGGGAACCACGCATCTAAAAAGATTGCCAGTGAAATGGTATGGAGTAACCAAGAGCTCACAACGGCTATAAATCTTGAAGCTCAGGTTTCAAAAAAGAGTATGCAAATTAGAGCCACAAATGCTTTTACAAATGAGGATATAAACTCAAGGGTAACCACCTTTGAGCAAGATTGGTTCTCTCACTCAGGTAAAGGCTTTGAAACAAGCAATCTGCCTGGCTTTGTACATATGTCCATCCAGGCTCAAAATGCTAAATACCAAAGCATGAGCTACTTGGCCTCCAAACGTTCTAAGAGTTTAGTATTTCCAATGGTGAATAAAGCTTGGTTTGATGAGATTAAGAAAAAACAAAACCTAAATGGACATTTGGCTTTAGGTTATTTTAACGAAGACTTATACCAACCATACATAGATGAAAGCCCTTACAGCAAAAATCCGACAAGCTCCTACAGCGTGGTCTACTTTAATGCCCAGGGTGAAATTGTTGAAAAACCTACAGCCTTCGGGGGGTTTATTTTAAGCCATACGTCTAGGCCTACCTCTACAGTTGTGCTTAAACCCCTAGACTCAAGTCTAAATTTAGCTCAAACACGCCTGATAGATTCCTCAAATGGCCAGCTGGCCTATGTTTCAATCCTGTAGATAAAAAAAAATAAAATCATAACTAACTAAAATAATTCAAATATGACAGTCGTTTTAGCTTAAAGCGAAGCTTTGGCCCAAAAATGCAACGTGTAGAAAAAATATAGACACACAAAGGGGGTTATGACGGACTATTATGTCCTAAATATAGTTAATTTATATTGAAACTTCATTCCTATGATTACTTAAATGATAAGAGAAGGGAAAACGTGAAAATTAAGTTAAGGCATGGGTGGCGCCTACTCACTTTTAAAAGTATTCCTATTAAGAATGTAACGACATTCAATATAATTTGACTTTGTGGAGTGGTAAAGATAAATTTAAACTCAGTTAAAGAAACTCATGGGGGGCTTCAATGTTTAAAAGTTTATTAATAATAATGATGGTCTTTAGTCTTGGGGCGTGCGAAGACACGAACAAAGTCTCGGAAGTTCCAGCTAATGATGACATTGCTGATTTAATGACTATGGATCAAAGAACTGTGGGGGTCGGTAAGCTCAATGGTGTTGCTGGCCACAGGTCTTCAGGAAAGGTTGAGCTGATTTTCTCACCCGAAAACGAGACTTATAGTTTAATTTTTGAAAATTTTTCTAGTCAAAATGGTCCTGCTTTACGAGTCTATTTATCTGAGGGTCCTAACCCTAGAAATTATTTAGACCTTGGTGATCTCAAGTCTACGTCAGGAACATTGAGATATGATTTTAAAGCTAACCTTTTTGATTCGAAATTTGACCATGCTTTAATATGGTGTGATGAGTTTTCTGTTGGCTTTGGTGAAGCCTTACTTCAGCCAGGGGCTTAGAACTTTTAGATCTTACTCAAGAATTGCGGGAGGAATGGGTGCTGTGCCTATTATTTCCGCCCAGGTGATTCCGTAGACCTTTTCAGGATCCATTGGGAGTACACCATAATAAGTGTCTGTTTGAGTAAAATCAAAAAGGTAATCGGCAAGATTACAAATTTCATTGCTTAAAAGAAATTCTCTAAAATCACTTAAACTAAAAAGAGTTAAGCTATACTCATCTGCGTACTCAGCCGCGTAGTATTCAGCAGGGTTTGGTGGTAGAGGGTAATGAGCTCGTTTCTTTGGTGAAATCTTATCAAAAGTAGGTGAATTAAAGAGTTCCATAGCCTCAGAAAAAGTCATATAAACTTTGTGAGATAAGTGTGGTGGCAGCAAATCCAACTCAGGAGGGTCTAATAAATCCTCGGGCCAGGAAAACTTTGGAAGGCTTGGGTCACGGTTTCTATTGTAATAAAAGTGTGGATCACTGGGAAAGACAACATCTGCATAAACAGGAAGTGTCTTATATTTACGGTGTAATCTATAGGCTGTAACATTCAAACCTAAGGCTCTAATTTCTTGAGTAAATCTTTCCTCAGACATGACATTAATATCTTTAGGAAGAGGTGGATTAGAGTAAATCGCGCGCCAGCTCGGCACTATTCCGAGTTTCTCAATTTCTTTTGCATAGACGCGAAGGGGATCACTTGGAAACCTGTAACCAGGGGTGCTAGGCCTTATACCGCTATAGTAGAGTTTGTTGTAATTCTTAGCTGTAAAAGAACGTCCTTCTTCTTTAAGTCGAGCTACTTCTTCCAAAAATAAGGCCAAAGTAGGAAGAATTGGCAATTTTTTATAAAATTCAGCATCACATAGAGCTTGTTGGTTCTGCTCCATCGAGGCATGAGAAGTCAGCACTAAAAATAATGCATAAAAAACTAAACAAAATATGTTAACAAGTAGTTTTAAGGGCTCATCCCGAACAAAGGTGTAGGTAAACAGAGAAACTCCAGAAAGTTGTGGATTGAATAAAAAAACAAGCGGTATATCCTGAGTTTTGCAAAAAACTAAAAACCGGGTAAAAAAGCCCGAAAGGAAATACCGCTATGTTAAAG
>CALGWV010000105.1 GCA_937936325.1 uncultured Bdellovibrionales bacterium
AAATATGTTCAATATAGCTTTGTCCCAAATTAATATCATCAACTTTTTTTTGATCTGTATCTATTCCCAAAACATTGTATCCAATCTTAGAGTATCTCAACATTAATGGAAGGCCGACGTACCCCATTCCAATAACCCCAATTTTGGCGGTTTTGTTTTCAAATTTGTGAATTAGTTTCATTAAATTACTTTCCTTACAAATAGGATATAAACCAAATTTTCAAAATAGCTTATAAAGTATATCAAGCAAATCAATTGAGCGTTTTTTAAATTAAAAATTCAGATGAATTGCGTCAAAGTATAACTTCAAGTTTTAAAACTGTTTAAATCAAATCATAGAAGGGTTAAAAAGACTTTTATAAATCTCTTTCCACTTAGAAGTTAATGCACTAGTTCCGAAGCGCCTTTTGCAATCAGTAGAGATTGCTTCAGCATCGTATGTTTTAGCAGCAGCTCTGAGCATAGCTTTAGCATACTGCCACGTAGAACCTCGATCAACTAGAATTCCATTTTCTGTGTGAAGTATGTCTTCTGGACCACCACACCTTGTTGAAACCACAGGCTTACCCAAAGCAAGAGCCTCGATGACTACAACTCCAAAAGTCTCTTGATCACTAGCAAGCAAAAAAATATCGGCTGACGCTATTGCTTTCTGAACACCCTCACGACTTAGAACCCCTGTGAATTTGACTCTAGTCTCAACACCTAGATCCACTGCCAATTTTTTTAGATGATAAGTCTGCTCTATCGGCCCACCTATAATTAGTTCCACATTTGGATTTTTTACCTGACACATAGCAAAAGCTCTTAAAATAAGATCAACTCTTTTATTATGAGTTAATAAACTCACATGAATAAATTTAGTCGAGCCTAGAGATCTCTCACCACTAAGAGAGTCAGAAAACAAACGCTCATCTATACTATTTGGCATGACATTCCACGTTCTAGATATGCCAGTTATTTTATTATTCATGGATGATGCCAGTGAAGAGCTCACTGCAAAAAGTCTATCTGCTTTCTGGCACCATTTTTTTATACTCATATGAAGAGCTTGTGATGGATAAGTCTTTTTTAGAAAGCTTGAACTATGCTCTGACACTACAACAGGTATTTTGAATCTATTTTTTAGATAAAAAGCTAGTGCCCCAGCATAAACAAGTGAATGAACATGAATGACATCTGGAATACCTTCTTTCTTAATATAAGCTTTAAACTGCCTGTTTCCGACGAAAATCCAAAAAAGTTCCTTAAATAGAACAGACTTAGGTACCAAATACCAAATTCTTTTTCTATAGGTGTGCACTTCGTTATCATTTTCAAATTTTATTATAGAACTCTTAAAAAGAATCCTGTGGGCAAATTTGAGACTCACCGGATAGTGCGCCAAAACTCCGACCTTTGCGCCTGAAATTTTTAGAGCAATGGCTTGCTCACGGAAAAAACATCCGTTTAGGTCATTCCTATCTCGTGGATACCAAGAAGGCAAGAATAGAACATGTGGCTGGTTCAAAAAAGACATCCTATTTACAAAAGCATAGATTTATATTTTACTCATTAAGCACTCTACCGATCAGAAATAAATCGTAAGCTTAAGGTTGAACTATGAAAAATATTACTGCAGACACTCTCTCTTCATTTTATCGTTATGCCATAAAAAACACTAAAGAGGCGAGTATTCCATGGAAAATCTTTCGAATACTCGCGAGCAAAACAAGGGTTTTCTTTTATAATTTCCTAAGGCTTTCAGGCAAAACTGAAGTCAAAACAACACACGATACTAAAATGATCGTATCCAGATCTAACTATATGAGCGGCTGCATTTACTGGCAAGGATACCATCATTATCACGAAACTACTTTTATTAAGATCAATATGAAAGATCATGAAAATTTTATTGACATAGGGTCTAACCAAGGAGAATTCGCCCTCTTAGCCGCCAAAATTTCACCAAATGGCAAAATATTTTGCTTTGAACCTCAAAGTAAAATCGCTGATGATCTTAAAAAAAATGTTGAGTTAAATAACTTTTCTAATGTTGAAATATCAAAAAAAGGACTCTGGTCTTCAGACAAAGTATTGCCCATTTACACATCTAACGAAATGGATCTTCACGGAGGACTTCACGAGGGTCTTCATACAGTCTACAAAACAACCACCAGAGCCCAAGAGGTTGAGACTATCGAATTGACGACTCTGGATAATTTTTTTTTACAACACAAGTTAAAAAGAGTCGATTGGCTAAAAATAGACATTGAAGGCAGCGAGCTTGAAGCATTGAAAGGGGCTGAAAAAACTTTAAAAGAATTTTTACCAAAAATTATTATTGAAATAAATGATGAAACTTTTAATGCTGCTGGATACACAAGACTTGAACTTAAGAACTACCTAATATCTTGTGGATATACAAAGTTTTTCAACTTCCCTTACCCTAAGAAGTCTTCAGAAGACTTCTTAACTTATAAAATAGACTCTTCTTTTAACGCCTTAATTCAGTAATTTTATTTTCACTATAGAATTCAAACCATGACTACAAAGCATAAAAAAAAAATTTATCTTTTTTCATACTCTTACCCATACTTAAGCCAAGGGGAAGACGCTTTTTTAAAAAATGAAATCCTAAGACTATCAAGCAGATTTGATGAGATAGTAATATTCCCTTACATTAAAACGAGTGAATTTGTTCACCCTCTACCCTCTAACGTGTCTATATCAAACTCTCTTTTGAAAGACTTTGAAGAGCCTAAATACAAACTGTCACTGTTATTTAGACTTGCACTTAAAAATTTTCAGAAAATCATAAGAGAACTTTTCGACGCAGCCCTAACCCTAAAACCTTCTTCTTTATTCCATTCTATAAAATATACACTTGGTTCTTTGAAGGTTTTAGACTGGGCTAATAAAAATATACCTAAAGATGTTATCTTATATTCTTACTGGAAAAATCACATTGCAACTGGCTTAACATTTATGAACTCTGAGAATATTATTGTGAGCAGAGCTCATGGATACGACCTTTATTCGGAACGCAACCCCGGAAACAGGATACCATATGAGCTTGAAACTCTTTCTAGATTAGACAAAGTTTTTTTAATTAGCTCAGCAAGCCAAGTGTACTTAGAAAAAAAATATGATGGTCTCAAAAATAAATTTAGTTTAAGCAGACTCGGTGTAACATCACACCTTTTTACAAATCAATCTACTCAAAAAAAACTCAAAGAAAAACTCCACATTGTTTCATGCTCTAGCCTTGTTTCCTTAAAGCGTGTTAGTTTAATCCACTCCACTTTGTTATTGGCTCAAAAAAAAATAAATCAACCTCTACTCTGGACACACATAGGTGGGAAAAAAGATGATATTCTTATAGAAAAGATAAAATCATATGCTGAGAGTAATTTAGTTTTTAAACATATTGCGCAGATTTCCAATGATTATATTTTTAATTTCTATAAAGAAAACCCCATAGATGCTTTCATTTCACTAAGCTCTTCAGAAGGTTTACCAGTATCGATGATGGAGGCCCAGTCTTTTGGAATTCCTATAATAGGGACAGACGTCGGCGGTGTGAGCGAAATTGTTAACGAAGACACTGGGTTCCTTCTAGATGTTGGATCTGAGACAAAAGGAGTTGAGTTAGCCATACAGAGTATTGTCCTTGGCAAATTTAAATCTAGAGAAGAAAGAGGGCGCATCAAAAACTACCAATTAGAGCATTTTAATGAAAAAAAGAACTTTAATGATTTCTGCAACAAAATAAAAAATCTCTCGTAAATTTGAAGTTCATAAACCGAGTCCGTCCAGTGATCATCATGTTTAATATTTTAAAACCTGTACCATCGGTTGATTAAAAGGATCCATATGATTCTTCACGGCCACATTGTGTATAAGCGTGAAGAAACTGAATATTTTTATAGATAATTCTTTCGGGCACTGTATGATTGGAATAAGTTTGGACGAACCATTTAATTGCTTAAAGACTGAACTTAGTTTTAAGGCATTTGCTTCGGTCAGTGCTATTAAAGATTCAGCATGCTTGTTTTTCTTTAAACCTTTTCCATAATTATTATTATTTATAATTAAATTTCTATAACTCTCAAGATCTATATTTTTAATTACAAAACATAAATTTAACATTTTAGGTGCAAAAGCTAAATTCTGTTGGGCATAACTATGCTGGTCGTCCCCCCCATAACAAAGCTTCATAATTGGAAAGTAATCTACGGCTTCACCAGTCGTAGTTGTGTTTTTACCCAGCGACTCACACCAGAGTTGGCAGAGCCATTTTCCAAATCCAATGAGTGGCGTGCCATAAACCCAGGTGTTTACAATTAGGATATTAGGATTTAAGTTTTTATCAAAAAAATGAATGAGTTCTTGAGTTTTAACTTTCTGCTCATTTTCTTTGACTAAAGCTTCACGAATGGGCTCTACTTTAATCCCCCAAAAAGCCATCGGTATTAAACCCACAGGTGAAAATACAGAAAATCTCCCACCCAATCTCTTAGGGATATAGAATACTGTTACTCCTTTCTGATGAGCCTTTTCCATTAAATAAGAAGGGCCTTTATCACCGATCACTGTCACTCGCTCCTTGGCCTTTAAACCACGAGACTGAAGCTCATCTAAAAAAATTTCTGCAAGTTTGACCGTCTCTAGAGTTTCTCCACTCTTACTTATAAACAAAAAATGGCACTTTTCCCATTTAATTTTTTGAAACTGCTTTTTGAAATTTACGGGACACAAATTTGAAAAAAGAAGCGTATTTGTAACACCACATAAATCATGAAAGGCTTCCGCCCCCAAACGGCTGCCACCAACACCAACGATGATGAGCTGCTCAAAATTAGAACGAAGTTTATCTCCATAAGCCTGGCAGGGCTTCCAATGAGTATCATATAAAATATCGACAAATGCAGGTTGGCTCATAATCGAATTAGTATAAAACCCTTACCTACCTCCTGCCAAAGCACTACCCATAAGACACAGAGTTGAATATCACGCGCAGAAGAGCTAGATCTTAGTCAAGTTTTAAGGGAGTGGAACGTCAAAACCGATTCTTGATTTGATACTGACCTTAAGTCGTGAAAACCTATATATAGAGGGGTTGTTCTTAAGGTTTTTGCAACGGTGGCATAAAAATGAATTTTATAGCTTATTCAAACGATTCGGCTTTCATAAATGACCTGATCCACAAAATAAACCTGTCTCCTCTTAAAATTTAAGTTTTCGGATTCGTCACAACTTTCACGGAGGAAAGGTGCCTATTTTGAAATTGAAACACGCTCACAGACTTTTCATGACATTTGGCTACATTTTGAGCTCTCTACTCTTGATCACAAGTCTTTCCTGCTCTCAAAACATTAGCTCTACAGCTCCAAACTCCCCCATACACTTTAAAGCCGACGTCATTTACGGGGAAGACGACCGCATTGAGGCCACCCAGGTCACAGACCCCATCGTAAAAGCTCAAAAAAATTCTGTAGCTATTATTTTTGATAAACGACAAACAAATATAACTGAAACTTCTGACGGCTATGAGATTTCCGATTTTCTCCCCATCCTTTGTGAGTCAGAACGCTTTCATACCCAAAACTCTTTTGCCCTATGCACAGGATTTCTCGTGGAAACAAACCAAAGCTCAAAAGGCTTTCTCACCGCCGGGCATTGTATTAGCGATCCCATTGATTGTGAAAATGCCCTCATCATTTTTGATTACGATGAAACCAGTATCTTATCCATAGGCACTAATAAAGTGGCTAAATCTTCGGTTTTTGAGTGCGGACAACTTTTAAAGCATAAGCTTGAAAACACAGCAGAAGATTACAGTTTCATCGAGCTCAAACAAAAGCCTCCTGCTTTTAGAAAACCCCTGACTTACAGAAAGTCAGTTCAAACACCTGTGGGCGAAGCCCTATACACCTTAGGGCACCCTATCGGAATGCCTATGAAGTATTCAGACGGAGCCTATATACGAGCTGAAACATCCTTAGATTTTACGGCCAACCTAGATACCATGACCGGGGCCTCTGGATCCCCTGTGTTATCTAAAAAAGATCACTCTGTGCTGGGAATGCTTATAGACGGTGAAACGGATTTAAATTTTGCCGGTTGCGCTACTTCCAATCAGTGCACAGATGCTGGTTGTACCGGAGAAACCTCTTTAAAGCTTTCATATATAGACTCTATCTTAAATCCCACAGACAATGAGACACCTAGCAAAGGGGCTACGACTCTTCAGGCCCGCTACACACAAGCCGACCTTAACATTCCAGACCAAAACTTTCACGGAGTGGCCTCAAGCCTCGATTTATCAAAACAACCTCCAAATACCTGGCCCCTCATCGATATACTTATTTCCCATGAAGACGCCAAAGATCTTATGATTGGGCTTATCACACCAAGCCAAAGAAGTGTCATTTTAAAAGACTATGGTGAAGGCGATATGTTGGATCTTATTGGCCCCTATGATGAAAACTCCCTCACATCTCCACAACAAGACCTCTTAATGAGCCTTTCATCAGAACCACCTGGTCCATGGACTCTTGTGGTTGCGGACTTAAAAGCAGATAATGTAGGTCGGCTTATCCAATGGAGCATTCAATTTGTTGAAGCAAATTATGAACCTAAAAATCAATACATCAAACTCGAAAAAAGGGATCACGCTCCTTGAAATCGTATTTGTCATTTTAATCATCGCGGCCATCACCTCGATGATGTCTGGCTTATTTAAAAAAAATGATTCTAAAATCTATGATGATTTTTTCAAAAACCTATCGAGGCTCACCAAAGAAACTCGTAACAGATCTCAAATCACAGGAAACACCCATCGCCTGATTTTCCAAAGACAAAAAGGCAAGTTCTCATTGTATGTTGAGAATGCAAGTAAAAAAATAACTCCAGGGAGTTTTGAAGATCGCTTTGAAGCCCAAAAAGAAGATTCCAAAAAAGACCCTGAAGCCCCAGCTCCTCAGTTTACACCTACAACCCGGCTCACACCCAAATCTATCTCTTTCCCACTAGATATTAAACTTGATGAAATCCATTTTTCTGGTTTAAGTGAAGCCGTCAAAGAGGACTATAAAGTCCCTATTTACTTTTTCCCAGAAGGGCTTATGGAAAGTGTGGCCCTGCATTTTAGCGCCAGAGACGGCCAGCTCAAATGGACCCTGTTTTCAATGAGCTTAACGGGTCGCTTGATTCGTATCGATGGACACAAAGATTTAAAGGAGATTGAAAGTGAACTGCAAAGTAAGCCCTAGTCACAAAGGGCTCACCCTCATTGAAGTGATCATGGCCATGGCCATCATGTCCGGCGTGGTTTTTGTCATTCAAAAAGGAATGGGCAGCAGCATTAAACGCCTGAGTCTTTCACGACAAAAAATCACAGTGACTCAATTACTCCAGACTAAAATGCTTGAACTCGAAAGCATCTACAAAGAAGGTAAACGTAAAATACCCGAGCAAGACTCTGGAGACTTTGGAAGTGACTTCAAAAATTATAAGTACGTCTTTGTAGCCCAAGAGCTAGAGCTCCCAGACCTCTCCTCCATAGCCTTGGCCGCAGGTGGAGGCACTCTCAACGAGGACCTTGCCAAGTTTTTAGAGTCACTGACAAACTACCTCAAACAGTCTGTGATGGAGGTCAAACTCACAGTCAGCTACCAAAGAAATGCTACTGCCGAACCTCTAAGCTACAGTTTATCTACTTACTTTGTGGACTACGACCGGGAAATGAATATTCCCTTGGGAATATAAATGAGAGTTAAAAAGTCAATTTTAGGGTTCACCCTTATAGAGCTCTTGCTCTCCATTGGTTTGCTCGGTTTTATCTCAGTCTTTGTTACAAGCTTGATTAAAAAATCCATTAAGCGCAGCGAAAGACTCAATTCTCAAAGCGAGCAAATCGACCAGATAAGATCCGCTTTTGACCTCATGGGTAAGGATGTGAATTTAAGCCTTAATGCCAAAGACATTAACACCTACCTCTATAACGAAGCTGAGAAAAGCATAGCTAAAAAATATGAAGAGCTTAAAAAAGTGATACAAGACCATAATAAAAAAAAACCTACTGAAACTAAAACTCTGCCCCCGAAGCCAAAGTCCAGACAGTATAACCAAAAAACATTATCTTATTTTGAAGGGACCTCCACTAAGTTAAACCTCACAACACTTAACTCCTTGCACTTTCAAAAATCAAAAAGCTTAAGCGATCAAGTTGAGGTGGGTTACTTTGTTGACGATTGCAAGCTTTTTACTCGCTCCGGAAAAAGACGCTCATCACAGTGCCTATGGAGAAGACAAAGCGGATATATTGACGATAAGTTTGATGAAGGAGGCACAGCCACTATCTTACTCACTGATATTTCAGAAGCTGAGTTTAAATATTTACACTTTAATAGTGATGAAAGCGAGCCCTCTTGGGAGACCAACTGGTCCAGCTCCGAAAGCCCAAAACCTGAAACCAAAGATAAATTTCCACTAGCCGTCAGACTTAAACTAAAAATAGTGGATCCCAAAAATGACAAAAACTCACAAACTCATATTGCAAGTTTTAGGTTAAATTATCCCAATAACTGGACGCCTCCAACTAAGACACAGACGACTCCAACTCTACCAGATACAACGGCTCCAACTCTGCCAGGTGCTACAACGCAACCTGTAACCGATACAGATCGAACAACAGTACCCACCTTGCCCACGGCACCTACGCTTCCACCAGGAGTACTTTAAAAAAATGACAAATATCAAGAAAAAACAAAAAGGAACAGCTCTCATTCTTGCCTTATTTTTTATGACTATAACCAGTGCTATAATTTTTGATCTCGCCAAAGATACGCTCATGCTTTATAAAAGCTCAAATCGAAATATAAAAAAACTTCAATCTTACTATTCAGCGCAAGCTGCCTTAGAAATGGGACTTTTAAAAGTAAAAGCATTTCGGCAAGCTAAAGCCAAGCTTGATGGAGTGCGCACAAAGTATAAAGGCAATCTCCCTCAGGAGGCTCAAGCTCGAATAACACAAGTTGAAAAGTACGTGGATGACTTTATGCTCACCCCTTTTAAATGGCCTATCGCTGGCCTGGATGGTGTAGCAGCTGTTTTTAAAAATGAACTTGCTGATATCAACAAAAAGAGTTTGTTTAGTGGGGTGGAATATTTATCACTGATTACGAATCTCGAAGAAAAAATTAACATTAACAATTTAGGCTCCCCCTCTGAAGGCATGCGAGAGGTGACTAAACAGCAATTCACACGACTTCTAGATCGCAAAATTGAATCTAATGAAGAGCTCGAAGAGCTCTTTGAAGAAACATCAGTGGCCGAAATCATCGGAGCCCTCCAAGATTGGGTGGATGATGATAGTGAAGTGAGTGAAGGTGGAGGAGCTGAATCCAGCGATTACAACCTTTCTGATAGTGATGAAAAACTCCCCCCTAACAAAGCCTTTAATACTTTGGCAGAAATTAAACGAGTCAAAGGTATGACGGACAAGATCTATGAATTGCTCTTGCCTCACATACAACTTTTTGGACAACTAGGAGTCAACATAAACAAGGCCTCTAAAGAAATACTCCTCAGTGTGGATGATACTTTTACTGAAGATCTAGTAACTGAAATAATCACACTCAGAAACGATACAGAAAACCACGGACCCTGGAGCGCCACAAGTTTTAAGGATTTTTTAACAGATAATAGTATTGACGGTGAAGACATTGAAAAACGAATTCCATTTGTTTTCAGCAGCCAACCCAATTTTATTGTTGAAGGAATCAGCGGTGTCGGCCGCTCTTTTGAGGTGAATATCAAAGCCTATGTGTACGATTATAATTATGATTTAAACCAACTGAGCAATGCCTTATTTTTAGAAAGAACTCAATATAAAGGCCCACCTGATTTGCCTGACAACAGCCAGACCACACCCCCTGAAAAAGGCCGGCCCAGCATTGTGCATTTAGAAGTCCTATAAACTTGGATCTACAATCATTCCTTGAAACAAAGGCACCATAGGAGCGCCGGCTTCTTTCAGCTGTCCCACAATTGCAAAAGCAAAGGGGCCGTTGAGGTTGATGGAGCAGAGATTTGGATCGGGAATTTCAATTGATCTCCCAGTAGTTGTCGTTGTTGCAGCCACAGCTGAGCCTCCGTTTTCATCAATATCTATTTTAAGAACTTGAGTGACTTCACCCAAACCATAGTCAAGTTTTTTATCGATTGTGGATTGTTCAAACAAACTTCTAAAATCCGCATCTTGTCTAAAAAAATGAAAAGCCTTTGATTCATACTCCTGCATGGCTTCTACAAGTTTTTCATCATGTCGTTGCTCAAGCGCAAGTTTGGGTACGATGATGTGCTTCATTTCAGAAAATTCTGTATTAAACTCAGGTAGATCTGAAGAAATAAACTGACCATAAAAAGATTTTACATTTCCAACAGAAGCCACTGAGTACTCACATTTTGTCTGCAAAGTCACTTTTGGGTTAAAATAATAAACCATTCCAAAGTCAACTTTAGCCTCACCATTTGATTTAAGGCTTTCAAAAGGAAGATACAAATACATTCTATCGTCTTCTGTTAAATGATAACGAGTGGGGACGCTGATGTCTTTTCTTTCCATCATTTTCACTTTTTTCACTTCTTTGTTTTGCAGAGTGAATTCAGCTTTTTCACGTTGACTAAATTTATATTTCCAAGGAGATTTAATAAAGCTTAATTGAGTCAGCACGAAAGCTCTTATGGTAAAATCGCCAAAGATAAAAACATCAGACATATTATTATTTGTTTCTTTCTCAATCCAATCATTGACTTTTTCATGGACATCAGCTTGTGTAAAATAACTGTTCTCATCGAGTGTCAAAGTCTTATTTGCTTTATCTGTGAGCTTATTTTTAATAGGATCAAATATTAAAAGTTGGCTTTGAACACTTAACACTAAATTGTCTCCTGTATTCAAGTCTTCTTCTGATTCCAAAACCTTGTTCAATCCCATAGCGAAATTATTATAAATGATATTATGCTCTTTGCTCGGTCCATTTATAGTGAATATGTCCCTTACTGTATCTTTTTTATATTTCTGGGCTAATGATTTCAAATCGGGAGCATCCACACTTATTTTTTCTACTCCGTCCATAAACATGTAAAATGAAATTGGAGAAAATACAAAATTTTCATTCTCTTCAATGAGTTTATTTTGAATCACTGTCATCGGCTCATCATCATCAGTCAAACTCAACTTGCTAGAGTCAGCATCCCCATCTCCAGAAGCTAATAAACTGGGATCTGGTCTTTGATGTGTAACTTGATTGGAAGCTCCATTTTCATCTTTTGTTTTAGGTTTTTCTTCTGCTTTAGGTGTAGCAGCCGAATTGCTTGTATCAACTCCACTACTTGGTTGAGGTGATGGAGCATCGGTCCGTCGCACATCAGCAACTTGAGCTGGTTCAGGCTCAGAGCCAGTTTTGGCTTTAGCCTGTGGTTCGCCACCTGAAACATGACTAGTATCAATAGTTGATTTTTGACAGGACATCAGCACAAGTGTAAAAATGAAAATAATAGCTTTAAACATAAAATGGGTACTCCTTAAATTAATTTGTGTTTCAGTATAATCAATACAAGTTTCAGACCAGACAAGGGGCCTTTTGAGTGGAGTTAAGGCCCTTAAGCTGTAAAGATTTGATATGAGTGACCAGTATTTAGACAATCACAGATTCGCCCAGCTCTTTGTTGGCGCCCCTCTACCTCCAACCCACAGGTAGAAAAAGGGCGTTATTGCACAGCCATTTTGAAGATGTAGGCCATACTTTGGGGGTTAGAGATATTTTTTCAAATTTTCTCAACCATATGTTCATTATTTTGATACTTCAGGCCAATTTACAGTGCAACAACACCTAGAAAAAGTACAACCGAGCTTGCTATAGTTTCAGCAAAATTATGGTTCTCTTCTAAAATTGGGGGTTCAAGGAACAATCCAGGCCCCAAGGCCCCCCGGCTTCAGGGGCAGATAGACTGAGTCAGTTTATAGAGACTGGCACCCAGCTGATCAGTATCTGAGATTAAAGTTTCAAAATTTTCTCACTCTAATAAACAGTAAACTTCTCTTAAGCGA
>CALGWV010000106.1 GCA_937936325.1 uncultured Bdellovibrionales bacterium
GAATGAGAGAGGCCTAAATATGTCCCCAGTAATTTCTAAAATTAAAAATTGTGATTTTTTACTTTTTATTATGCTCATCATTGCACTTATGATGGGGCTGGTTCAGGTTTACTCTTCCAGTTTCGTCTTAGGTGTTGATCAGTATTCTGACGGGCTCTACTTTTTTAGAAAACAACTTATATTTACTCTTTTAGGGTTGGGGCTTCTTTTTGTTATTATACTCTTGCCTCAAAAATATATTTATCCTTTTGTCTTGAGTTTGTTTTTAGGTTCTTTTTTTGGAGTCATACTCAGTTTGTATTCTCCATTGGGAGTGAAGGTTGGGGGAGCCTATCGTTGGTTAAATCTTTTTTGGGGTATTCGTTTTGAACCCTCTGAAGTTCTAAAGGTAGGTTATATAGGCTCAGTGGCCTATTTTATGAGTTTTTATAAAACTGTAGAGTGGAAGCTTCACAAGGGATTTATAGCTTTTGTTTTTTTTGCAGCTCCTTTATTTTTTTTGGTGCTCCAGCCTGATTTTGGAAGCTTTGCCGTGATTGGATTGGTTTCTTTGTTGTTGTTCTTCTGTTTTTTTGATCGTTGGCTTTGGGTTCTGGGGGCGAGTGCAGGATTTGTGAGTCTGCTCGCCGGTCTCATTTATTTTAAGTCTTATCGCTATGAGCGTATTATGAGCTTTTTAGATCCCTGGGCTGACCCACAGGGTTCAGGTTTTCAGATTATACAAAGCCTATTGAGCTTTAGGTCTGGTGGTTTTTGGGGGCAAGGCCTTGGGCAAGGACGAGGCAAACTTTATTTTTTGCCTGAGGCACATACAGATTTTACCTTAGCCGTCTTTGTTGAAGAAAATGGCTTTGTGTTCTTTAGTCTTTTAATTTTTTTTATTGGGGTTTTAATTTCAAGAATGTATCAAATTAGCATGAAGCAAGTAAAAATTGAATTCAAAATTTTAGGCTTTGGGCTCTCGTTTTTATTTACTTATTCTGTGTTTTTAAATATTGCAGTGAATCTAGGACTGCTTCCTACAAAGGGATTGAGCCTTCCTTTCCTCAGCTACGGTGGGAGCTCTTTGCTTTGCCAAATTCTGAGTTTTGGCATCCTACTCAATCTGAGCCGTAGCACAAATAAAATTTAAATTTATTTACATGTTGAAAATTGAGTTTTATCGACCCATTAATAAATTTTATGGATCAAATTATTAAATAATTTGTTGACCAAGTCCCTGTTTTTTTGGTTTCTTAAAGCCAGCCTGGGGGGGTGTAGTTTTGAAGGGGTTTTGTTGTTATTTAATTGGAACCATATTCTTGAGTTCCGTAAGTCTAGCAGCTTCGAAGAGCTCCACAGTAAAAAAAGATAAAGTCTCAACAAGTGCTTTAATTGAACAAAGTGAAGTTCAATTTTCAAAATCTAAAGCCATTGATAATGCCACAACTCTTCCAGTGATCACTATTTCCGCACAAGACATTTCGGCTTCGGGGCATAATTCAGTTTCAGATTTGTTAAGGGATATGTCAGCCTCATTGGGGGGAGCCCAAAGGGAAAGATCAGGATATGTAGAAGCTTCTGGAGTGGCCTACGCCAACTTAAGAGGCTTAGGTCCTTCAAACACCTTGGTGCTCGTCGATGGAGTCAGGTTCATTCCTTTTGGTGCTGGTGATGCCGTAAATTTAAACCTTATACCGGTAGACATTATAGAAAGCATTGTTATTTATCTAACGGATATGTCCTCGCTTTATGGTTCTGATGCTGTGGCTGGAGCTATAAATATTAAAACCAAATCTAGCTTTGATGGAGTTACGGCAAATGTGGCTTACACTTTGCCTACTGAATTTAAAGGTGGAAACAAATTGAGCTTTTCTCTCATGGGTGGGAGCTCTTCAGCAAAGACCAAAATGCTTGGAGCTTTAAGCGTGAGAAGCAACAGTATGACATTGGATTCACAGAGACCATGGAGTGATGAAAAAATCAGCTTAACAGGATCCCCCGGCTCTTATATTGACCTTAACTCTGAAGGCAAGCCTGATTATAAAAATAAAAAATTCAAACCCGACCCATCTTGTTCAGAATCCGATCGTTTAACCACTGAAAGAGGGGTTTATTGTAAATTTAATTATGCCAATTATTCCACTGCTCTACCCGACTTGGAGCAACAGTCTGCGTTTATGAGTCTTGAGCATAAAGTTTTGTCTCAACTTAAATTCAAATCCCAAATCTTTTTTTCAAGAACAACTTCAGATTATATTTACGCACCGACTCCAAACACCTCAGTGACTGTGGAGCATGATGTGGCCACAGCGAGTATTCCTGATTATGACGGAGATCATGGAGCCTTAATCTATTATCGTACATTGGAATTAGGAACCAGAGATACGACAACGACAAATATCACGACAGGCTTAAGCCTTGGTTTAGAGCTAGATTTTTTGGACACATGGAAGTGGAGTCTGAATTCAAATTACTCGCAATCTATAAACGAAAGTCTCACGTCCGGCAATGGGTTAAAATCAGGTTATACAGAGTTAGTGAAATCAGGGGAATTTAAGCCCTTTGCAGCAGCGGGTTCTAGGGGCGATCTTTCTACTGTGGCTTATGAAACTTGGCAAACAACAACGAGTGACTTTTTTATTAACCAAATGAATTTAAATGGTGAGGTCTTTAACTTTCTCGGGCGCCCGGTTGGGGTAAAAACAGGAGCCACTCATTGGAGTCGCGATGTCGAAACAGAAAAAGACAAAATTTCTGTCAGAGGAGATACTCTGACAGGAGCCGGTGGTCCTAGTGAACCTCTCAGTCGGAGTCTGTTTTCTACTTATTTAGAGCTCAACTATAGTCCTTATTCCGGAGCCGAATTTTTTGTCTCTACACGACGAGATGATTATTACAAAGACTTTGGTGTGAGTATTAATCCTCGTGCGGGATTTAAGTTTCCTTTATTTGATAATGCCTTATTGATCAGAGCTTCAGCGGGAACTGGATTCAAGGCTCCTCCCGTGAGTTTGCTAGACCCCACTAAGAGCACCACTTATGAGAGGTTTGTGGATAATTATGGTTGCAAAGTAGACAAAGATAATAATGTTGAAAACACTACTACTTGTGAGCCGGCTCAATATGAAGTTGAAGTTTCGGGTAACCCAGATCTAGGGCCTGTAAACTCATTCTCATGGTCAGCAGGTTTTATTTTTGAACCCATTCAAAAGTTATCGCTCACTGCAGATTACTGGGTTGTGGCTCAAAAAGACACCTTAACCCCTACGTATAGTGGGTTCTTGTACGAGCTCACACAGTACGAAGCAAAAAATGGGCAGGGTAGTTTTCCGGCTTCAACGGGTGTCAGTATTCCGCGAGATGAAAATGGTTATATTAATCCATCAGAGTTAATTACTTTGCGAAATGAAAATGTAGGACAAATTTATTCATCAGGTCTTCAAGCACTTTTAAAATATGACTTACCCATTGGTTTTGGAAAGTGGACTTTGTATAACAGCCTGGGAATGAAAATTATATCGAGATCCACTGTTTTTAAAGGTGGTAAAGAAGAAAATTGGATGGAGAGACATACTGCACCCAAGTGGCGTAATAGCTTAGGAATAAGCTGGGACTATGCCGGAGTGACTTCAGTCAACGTGAGTTTAAACAGCACGGATAAATATAAAGATTCCCTTGAAGAAGGATTTATAGATCGCTTTCATCAGCTAAATGCCAGTTTTCAATATAGTGGCTTTGAAGACTTTAGTTTTCATATAGGCGTTAAAAACCTACTTATGTCAGATTACCCCTTAGATAAAAAAAGCCCTCAAAACTCTTTAGATGATTCTTTTCATGACCCACGCGGTCCTACTGTTTATGCGGGGCTGCGTTTGTTTTTATAAAATAGTTTTGTTGAAACCTCTTTAGATTGTGCCAAATATAAGGATGAATAATATGAGAATCAAATTGAGCATTTTAAGCCTAGGAATATGTGTGGGTCAGTTTGCAACTGCCAACACCCCAAAACCAGAAGAAAAATTTCAAGAAATAAAAAAAGCAATGACTGAATCTGTGACCCAAGCTCAAAATTCGCAAAAAAAGGTAGATGCTTATTCTGATGAGACCACAAAGCTGCTCGGACAATATCAACAAATCACTCAACAGATTGAAGACACAAAAATCTACAATCAAAAAATGCAAGAGATGATTCACTCTCAGCACCAAGAGATGAAAGTGATAGAGCAAGATATAGAAAACATCAAACAAGTCTCCACACAAGTGACGCCATTGACGTCTAAAATGTGGGTGGCTTTAAACCAACTCGTAGAAAGAGACCTCCCGTTTTTAAAAAAAGAGCGCACAGAAAGGGTAGCACGGCTTAAAAAACTTATGGCTCAATCCTCAGTGAGTTTATCTGAAAAATACAGAAAAGTTTTAGAGGCTTTTCAAATTGAAATGAGCTATGGCAACTCATTAAACTCGTACCGAGGGGCTTTATCTCAAGGTGAAAAAAACTTTACTGTGGACTACCTAAATTTAGGTCGTCTCGGTTTTTATTATTTAAGTCTTGATCAAAGAACAGGTGGTATTTGGAATAAAAAAGACCAAACGTGGTCGGCTCTGAGTCGGTCAGATAGAAACTATGTGAAAACAGCCTTGGCTATGGCTCAGAAAAAAGTGGCTCCTCAGATTACACCTCTTCCTATAACCACTCATTTCATTGGGGATAAATAATGAAATTTAAATATGTGTTTAGCATTTTCTTTTTATTAAGCTCGTTCAATGTGGGTGCTGAAAATACGAAGACTTTAGAAACATTGCTTCAAGATGTAAAAGCAGCGCAGTCTCAAGACTCTAAAATATGGAAAGAGCGAGAGGCGCGATTCTTAGGTGAAAAAAACAAAAGATCATCTCTTTTTGAAGCGGCTCAGCTTGAGCTAAAAAAACTGCAAAGCAACTCTAAATCTTTAAGCCGTAGTTTTGACGCCAATGATGTGAAGCTTGCAGAGCTTGCCAACGATAAACGTATCACGATGGGGGCTTTTGGTGAGCTCTATGGTGTGGTCAGACAGGTTGCTGGAGAAGTTCACTCTCAAGTAAAGTCTTCTTTAAGCTCATCCCAAATTAAAGGTCGAGATACTTTTTTGTCCAAACTCTCCAATACTCAAAATTTGCCTGATCTTGCAGAGCTTGAAAAGCTTTGGCAGATGATGCTTGAGGAGATCACTCTTCAGTCTCACGTGGCTCAATTTCAAGCTCCTGTTTTAACTCGATCAGGTGAAGAGGTTTTAAAGACCGTCACTAGAGTAGGTGTCTTTAATCTTTCTGATGGAAAGCAGTTTCTAGTGTATTCACCTGAGACCACACAAATTGCTGAACTCCCAAAAAATCCAAGTTCAAGTTTGGTTTCTCTTTTAAACAGCTTTGAGCCGACTCAGCCCAACGCTGTTTTTCCAGTGGATCCATCTCGTGGTGGAATTTTATCAACAATCATTCAAGCTAAAAGTTGGCCAGAAAGACTTAAAGATGGCGGGCTCGTTGTTTATGTCATCTTCACTATATTGATCGCGGGTGTTCTTTTGGCGATTCGGAAATGGTTATACTTAAGGCAAGAAGAAAAAAGCATTCAAAAACAAATAGAACACTTAGACCACCCCAAGTCCAATAACCCCTTGGGTGAGATGATACTTTGTTATAATAAATACCAAAAGGATGACTCGTTAGAAAATCTAGAAGTGAGATTAGATGAAGTCTTGTCTAAGCATATTCCTAAATATCAATCAGGTTTGAGCACATTAAAGATTTTTGCCTCTGTAGCTCCACTTTTAGGTTTACTTGGGACAGTGACAGGCATGATTTTGACTTTTCAATCTATCACATTGTTTGGAACCGGCGATCCAAAGCTTATGGCGGGTGGAATTTCTCAAGCTTTGATCACTACTGTTTGTGGTTTAGTTTGTGCTATTCCCTTGCTGTTAGCTCATAACTTTGTCAGCGAAAAAAGTAAATCTCTGAACAGTCTCTTGGAAGAGAAACTTTCGGGACTTTTAGCTCGAAAAACTGAGTCCGGAGAGCTTTCATGATCCAAGTCTTTTTTGATTTTATGGACAAGGGAGGCGAGGTCCTTTGGATTCTTGCTTTTCATATTTGCATTTTACTAGTACTGATTTTTTATAAAGCCCTTTCTTTTTATCTTGAAGCACCAATAAGAATTAGGAATTTAGCCTCTTTAAATAAACATAATTTATTTATGCCTGAGCATCAGGAGAAGTTTTTTCTGTCTAAAGAAAAAGACTTTGCCAAAGGGGGGCTTTCCTGGATATCTTTGATGGTCCAAATTTGTCCTTTATTGGGACTTCTGGGGACTGTGGTCGGAATGGTCAGTGTTTTTGATGTGATGGCTTTTGAAGGATCGGGCAACGCTCGAGCTATGGCTGCAGGAATTTCAAAAGCCACCATACCCACAATGGCGGGTATGGTGGGGGCCTTGGTGGGGCTCTACTTTGAAAATAGTGTAAAATTAAAATCTAAAAAATATTTGGCATTAGCCAGTCAGGTTCTACAAAGGGGTTTGAATTGAGACGCAGAAACCATGGACCTCAAGAAGATAGCCATATTGATCTCACACCCATGCTTGATGTTGTCTTCATCCTTTTGATCTTTTTTATTGTCTCCACGTCTTTTGTAAAAGAATCAGGTCTAGATGTCTCAAAACCACAGGCTAAGTCTGCTGAAAAAAAAGAAAGTGCGAGTATTCTGGTTGCGATCTCAAAAACTAATGAGGTTTGGGTGGGGCAAAGAAATATTGATGTGCGTTCCGTGCGAGCCAATATTGAACGCCTTCGAGCCGAGTCTCCCGGTGGGGGTGTAGTGATTCAAGCTGATAAGGGCTCCCAAACTCATGTACTTGTAGAGGTTATGGATCAGGTAAAGTTAGCTGGGGTCGATGATATTTCAATTGCAGCGAAAAAAACTGAGTGAGGGCTATAATTGAAGTCTAAAGTTTTCTTATTTATTTTGGCTGGGCTACTTGGAAGTTTTACGGCGGTAGGGCTTTTCCTGCTTATGAATTATATGATCTCAGAGCCCGGAGATATAAGTCAAAACAAAAATGAAAGTATAGCCATACAATTTTTAAGTAATTTTAAAGAAAGTGATGTCCAAAATAGAGAAAGGGAAAAGCCAGAAAAACCAAGAATGCCTGACTTGCAAACTCCTAACGTCAGTGTGTCGCCAAGCCCTTCAACAGAATTAAAAGTCATCACACCTATCACTTTAAGTGCTCCCAATATCAAGGGTCTTTTTGGGAGTGGCGCGGGATTAGTTACAGGAGGGCGAGGTATCGCTTCAGCGGGCAGTGGCTTGGTGAGTCTGGTCCGAAGACAACCCGATACTCCGCAAAGAGCAAAGATGCTTGGAATTAAAGGTCGAGTCACAATCAGTTACGATATAAATTCCGAAGGCCGGACTGAGAATGTTTTAGTTTTGAGCTCTAAGCCGGCCCGTATATTTGATCAAAACTCTATTAATGCTGTCTTGGATTGGCGGTATAAACCACCGACAAACTCTAAGGGCGAACCTCAACCCGTATATGGCAATCAGTATACTTTTAGCTTTGATTTGGAAGAATAGATAATGTTAAAAAATCACCAATTCATTCTATATTTTTTTTGTACTTCGTTTTTAATCGGATTTTTTATTCAAGCCGAAGAGCTTAAATTCAATTTAAAGACTCAGATTCAAGGGCCAAAATTAGAGTCTTGGGTGAAAGAAAAAAAATATAAAGAAAATAGAGTTTCAGGTTTGATTTCAAATTTTATGCAGAGACGTTTTGAAAGGATCGCTAATGCGCTAGCTTCTGAAAAGTACAAAAAGGCTTTGAAGATTATAGACAATTCTCTAGGCTTAAAATCTTTAAGTGATTTTGAGAAATCTAAACTTTATAAATTCAAATCCAGATCCTATTTTGCCCTAGAGCAAATAAATGACTCATTAAAAGCTTCTTATAGAGTAATTGAGGTAGGAGGCTTGGGGTTTTCTGAAGAGCAAGAAGTTTTGTTACTTCAAGGCCAGGCTTTGGCAAGTCTTGGGCAAAATGCAAAATCTTTAGAGGCTTTAGAAAAATGGGAATTTTTTTCTGGAGCTAAAAGGCCTCAGGTGAGCGTGCTGAAGGCCTCCGTTCTACAGCAATTAGAAAGATATCATGAAGCTACTCAGGAGATGGAGTATGCCGTAAATCAAACGAGTCCTGCTCCAAAATCATGGCAAGAATTTTTGGGGTCTCTGTATGCTAAAGTGGATCAACCTGAGAAGGCCACGGCACTTTTTGAAAAGCTCCTTCCAGAGCATATAGATGAAAATAACCTTTGGCAGAGCTGGATAGTGTCTTTGGCCAAGGCCAAAAAAAAGAAGCAAGCTTTTGTTGGAGCTGAAATTCAGAATACCTGGCTCTCTGACACAAAAAAACCTGAAGTTCTCAAAAACAACCTCATGGCTATGAGGTTTTCTGAGGGTGTGCCGTTCAAAGCAGCCCAGAGTCTTGCGGCAGAGTTGGAAAATAATAAGCTTAAGCCGACAAATCCAAATTTACTCAGAGTTGCTGAAGCATGGACTGCTGCTAAAGAAGTGGACCTTGCTATTGAGGCTTACGATAAACTCCTTAAACAGGGTGGCCCAGCCAAAGCCGCAATGAGAATGGGGTATCTGTCGTTTCAAAAAGCAGATTTTAAAGCTTGTGAGAAAAGCTTTAAGCTAGCTCTCAAGAAAAAACTAAAATTTAAACAAAATCAAAATGCACACCTCATGAGGGGAATGTGTCAATTTTATCAAAAAAAATATAAGCTTGCGAGCCAAAGTTTTCAAAAAGCTTCAAAATCAAAAGCCACTAAAAGCCAAGCCCAAAGCATGCTCAGTTATATTAGCTCAAGAAGCACTCATCAATAAATAGTTATGGCGTTGTTGCACACAGGACCTCCTAACTTAATATCATAAATCCTAGAGAACCGCCGGACATTTAAATCGGCAAAACCTTTCCGCCACAACGGGAGTGAGCCCACTATCTTACAAAAACTCAAGAGCTATTTTAATTACAGATCAAGGCCATCCAAAATATCCAGGAAAAGCTTTTCCTGGATATTTTGGATGGCCTTGAT
>CALGWV010000107.1 GCA_937936325.1 uncultured Bdellovibrionales bacterium
TTTGAGGCTCAAGCCCAAGAGGCCATCATAAAAACTAAAATTTTGAACCTCTTCAAATGTCCGGCGGTTCTCTAGGATTTATGATATTAAGTTAGGAGGACCTGTGTGCAACAACGCCTAAAAGCATTAATTTTTAAGAAAGTTGAGACAACGGGCTCTAATAATGACGTAAGGGCCAGGTATTATCCTACAAGCTGGATGGATAACTGCCTTTTTAAAGTGGTCAATGATCCTAAAAATGCTATGCACTATTCAGGAAGTGCTCAATTTAATATCAGAACTTCCAACTACGAGCACTTCAATAATGCAGAAAAAGCATTGAAGGATATGTTTGAGAACTTAAATTGGTCAACATCTCTGATAGAACAAAAAAAGAAACCTAGACTTTCCCACAGTGGCTCTTCTGTGAGTCTAGATAAAGAGTTTTGGGCAGAGCAGGTAGGATATCATATGGAAGTTCAAGCCTGGGAGAAAGCTCTCTCTTCCACAGGAGAAATTGCAAAACATATGAATGCTGACAATATTGATCCTGACTTTGGAACCATAGTTATGGGAGTAAACCAATTTGTACACAACAGAGGTTTTGGACAACCAAGGATGGCGGGTGTGTTAGAGTCAGCATCAGACGCAGAACAGCCATCTCCATATGACAAGATCACTCTAAATATTGATGAGAGCAATATTGCTCCAGAGACCAAGTTCGAATCTAGAACTTACCGAGTAGATGCTATTCCTGTTCATAGCTTAAACTATTTACTTCAAGAAATGAAAAACTGGGAACTTGCTAACGCAACAACAGATCTTAAATAAAAAGTTTCTAACAAGCGAAGGTTGAAAGTCAGCTTTGGCCTAAATTGAGATAGAGGGTGGTTTCCACCCTCTATTCTTGGCTTCCTAGAGCTTTTTATAGTGCGTTAGTCCTGGACAGAAATAAAAGTGCTTAATTTTCAGATGTTTGTTAAAAGCCTTTTTTAAACCTAGGCTAGAATTATATTTGTAGAGTTATCATTAAGACCTAAATATCAGTCTGTATAAACCGTTCTTTTGTTATTGGGTTGTGAGAAATTGAAATTATTGTCTATATTATTTTACAATTTTTTTCGCATCTTTATCCAGAGCGCTTTTTTATCAAAAATTAACTTGATCAGCTTCAAATGTACTATTGCAAGTATTTTAGACTCTCTCATCAAATTTGATTAAAAAATCACTTCCTCAGAAAAACGGAGTACCTAAGTGTGTTCAGTATAAACATTTCAGTGAGTTTTTTTTGATTCAAGGTCTTTGTCTTATTATTTTGGTCTTCAGTTCTTTGGCTGCTTTAGCAAATGTAAGTGATGTAAAGTGTTTGACGCAATTTTTGGAACAGAATATTGAACCTGCTTTATCTGAGGTTAAGGTTTTGAATTCAAATGCGGGCAGAGGTCAGCCGTCAATCTTGATTGAAGATGCTAATGGCAAGAGGTGGCTTCTTAAGCAAGATAGGTTCGCCTCTGAGCTTCAAACTGCAGCTGAAGTCATTTCATCATCACTCTACCGCAAGCTGGGTTATACAACTCCTAAAGTTGTCATTGTTTATTTTGAGGGTAAGCGATAATGCAGCAGTGCGCTGGCTGGGCGATGAACTTAAGTTAGATCGATTTAGAAACATATGGATCAAAGTACAGAGTTCAAGCAACTTCGAGTTTTTGCCGCTTGGCTTAAGGATTGGGACAGGCTGAGGGGAGAGCATACATTCGAAACAGATAGTGATATTGGCCTTATTGATTTTGGTGGCACTTTAGGGAGTCGAGCAGAAGGTAACCCCAAGCCTGGTCAGGTTTTCAGTCCTCAAATTGGAACTTTTGAAAAAGCTATTTCTGGCAAAGAGATATATCAAGACTTTGACGTGAGTTGGATTTTTGAATCTCATGCTTGGCAGAACATTTCTCTATTCACATTTAGAGAGGCGGCAGGCAAGCTTGCAGCTGTTAGTGATGAGGATATAGAAGAAGCTGTTGCGTTAGCACAATATTCCAATGCTTCTGATGCCAAAGAGATGGCAGAAGCTCTCAAGTCTCGAAGAGATGCTTTAGTTCAGTACCTCTACGATGATATTGAACTCAACCCTGATAAACGAACTCATTCAGTGGCTCTTCCTACTCAACAAGCCAGGAGAGCCTTGGGTTCAGAAGCACCTGCAGTTACTTCAGAAAGTTTATCTTACGTACAGAGGGAGTTGGTTTCTGAGGGATTAGCAGGGATTTATATGGAGCGAAACTCAGATTCAACTGGTGACAAATCACAGCTTATGCCACAACACCCAAGAGTTCGACTTCTTTCAGATCAAGTCCTCGCCTATCTTATTGATGTTGGCTACCAGGTTAATGCTGATGAGGCTGGAGTCGTTGCCAGTTATATGATGATGAAGACTCATCGAAGAATCATAGATAATGAAGCATATAGGCTATGGCTTAAGGGCGAGCTTTATTCGTCGGAACACACAAATGCTGTAGATAGTCTTCCGGGCCGCTCCTATTATAAAGAGCAGGCTATAAACGAAAAGAGTTTCCAAATTTTCGAGCGCTTGTTTGAGAAATTCCCCCAGTTTTTAACGGGTCTTGAGCTTTACCGAGGAGCGGTTCTAGCGAACCAAAGTCTTCTCCCCTTGGTCGGATCTATAATAGACTCTCGCGGGGTCACCTCAGCTTCATTGGATCCTGTCGTTGCTGAAGAATTTATGAAGCCTAAAAGAGAGCATGCCAAATTTTCAGAGGATGTGGTAAGAGTCTTTTATGTAGTTAAAGCTCAGCCTTCAGTCAAAGCCATTTTTGCGCCTTTATTGGGCTGGGAGTATAACAGAGCCATTAATCATGTGGCCCCGATCTCCCCAAACATTCTTCGTGAAGAAGAGATCATGATGCACCCGAGTACCCAGTTTAGAGTTTTAAGTGTGACTTCCGAATCAGATTCTGTGGGGCCCTATTCCGAATTTGAGTTGGAAGCATTTTAAGCTGATTTTTGATTTTGGCATCAAAAACAAAAGGGAAAATAGCTCTAAGAAGGCAAAACCTAGGTCGCTTTAGGTCAAAAAATACATAATTGACCTACACAGGACAACAATATATTTCCATTGCTAAGAATTTAGGCATAATATAGACATTGAATTTGCAATCCCTGTAATTTATTGAGTTCAAAAGGCGAAGCCCATGAACAAAGAGAAATTGAGGAAGGACAAAAAAAGTCCAGCCCACAAGCACAGGACAGTCAAAAATCTATTTAAAGCCCCTAACCAACATAAGTAGGTTATTTTGAGAATTAAAAAACTAGAAATTTTTGGATTTAAATCCTTTAAAGACCGCACGCAAATCCTTTTTGATGAAGGAATTACGGGTATTGTTGGCCCTAATGGTTGCGGAAAATCCAATATCGTGGACGCTTTAGTTTGGGTGATGGGTGAGATGTCTGCTAAACATCTTCGTGGCTCTTCCATGTCAGATGTGATCTTTGCAGGGTCTCAAGACTATGCCCCGGTTGGAATGGCTGAAGTTTCTCTGACCCTTGAAAATGACGGGGGGCCTTTTCCGGTCGCTTATATGAAACTTTCTGAAATCATGGTGACACGGCGACTTCACCGCAGTGGAGAATCTGAGTATTTAATCAATAAAGAGCCGGCACGTTTAAGAGACATTCATGAAATTTTTATGGATACAGGAGCTGGCTCACGTGGATTTAGTATTATTGAGCAAGGGCAAATTGGAAAGATCATTACGGCCAAGCCTTATGATCGTCGTAACCTGATTGAAGAAGCTGCTGGGATCACTAAGTTCAAGGCGAGAAAAAAAGAGTCCCTAAGAAAACTAGGAGTCACGGAACAAAACTTAATTCGTTTAACAGATATTATCACAGAGCTAGAAAAGCAAAAGAATCGTCTTTCTCGACAGGCCTCTCGGGCTGAAAAATATAAAGTGATTAAAGACGAAGTTCACGACAAGGAAATGTGGCTCAGTTCCAAACAGTATATAGACTTTCAAAAAGATTTAGATGAATTTTTAAAGACTCAATCTGAACTGGAAACCCAAACAGAATCTATGGAGGCGCAAATATCAGACCTGGATAATTTGAGGCAAGTGATGCTCACAGAGCTAGCTGAGTTTGAATCGGCTGTTAGCGAAGATCAGCAGCGGCATAAAGAAGCCTTAGATCATGTGCAAAGTCTTGAAAACGAAATACGAGAGCTTAAGTTTGAGGTGGATCAAGCTCACCTCAGTGAAGAGATGAAATCTGATTTTTTATCTCAGCATACCGAGCGCGAAAAGAGGCTGGCTGCTGAATTTAAAGAGCATAAAGAGGCGATGGATCTCCAGGCTGAAACCTATGAGTCTTTAGAGGCTCAGCTACAAAATATGGAAAAGCAGTTTTCAGAGCAAGATCAAAAATTTCAAGATTCTGATCTAGAGTTAAGCACTCAAAAAAGAGATCAAAACTCACTCAACCAGGCGATTACAGAAGTTGAGCTCAGACTAGAAACCTTGGCCGAGCGTCATGAGACTTATGCTTCAGAAAAAAATAGTTTAAGTGCTGAAATGAATGAGTTGAGCGAGACAGAGCAAAAAATATTCACTCAGCTTAAAGCAGCCAGTGAGAAAAAGTTAGTTTTTGAAACAGAAGTAGCCGCTCTAAAAAATAGTTTCAACCACAAAAATGAAAAGTGGGAGCTAGGTCAAAAAAAATCTAAAGAACTCTATCAAGACTATAAAGATAAAGAGCTTGAAACCACTAGATTGAACTCTCAGCTCGAGGCTTTGAGGTCGTTAAATGATCAGATGGAGGGTTTTGGACAGGGAACTCAAAAACTTAAAGCTTGGATGCAAAGCCAGGGGCTTGAGGTTGATATTCTTCTCGAAAAACTGCAAATTCCTCAAAACTGGTTGCCAGCTTGTCAGGTAGCATTAGGAGAGAGGCTTCAATCCTTAATTCTTAAAGACTCACAAATGCTTTTAAAAGTTCAATCTTGGATGCGAGAAACTCAGCCAGGACAAGTGCATTTGGCTTATGACTTTAAAGCTCCAAAATTAGATTTAGGCTCTGTGGCCCAAAGCTTTTTAAGTGTTGTGAGTATTCCCAGTGAAGCTCAGTTCTTGTTTCAAAATATTTTTGTGGTTGATAACTTGGAAATAGCCTTGGACTTAGCGTTCAAACATTCTGAAGCCCTGTTTGTGACAGAAGCAGGAGACTGTATTCATCCCAAAGGTTTTGTAAGTTTGGGGCGTGCTCAGGGTGCTGAGTCTGAACTCTTAAGCCGAAGTCTCCAAGTGGCTGAGCTTGATAAAAAGTACGAGGAGTTAAAGTCGCTGACTCAATCTGCTTTAGAGCTTTATAAGAAAAGTGAGTTAGAAAATGACCAATTAAAATCCGAAATGGATAACTTAGACGCAGAAATTGATTCCCAGAAGTTAAGATTTGACACCACCCTTAGAGATCACAAGCAGTTTGAGATGGAAAAAATGGCTTTTGAAAAAAATCATGGATTCCAAAAAAATAAACTTCAAGACTTGAGTGCAAAAATAGAAGCTTTGGAAGCAGAGCAAATAGAGCTTAACCAGGATCTAGAACTTAAAAAATCAGAGGTGGAAGAGCTTCAGCTTAAAATTGTAGCCCTAAGTGAAACTCATGAGAGCTTGGAAGGAGAGCGCTTTCAGCTTCAATCTGAAAGAGAAGAGTTAAAATTGGTTTGGACTCGCGCAGACCAAGAGAAGCAGTCTTTTGAGTTAGGTTTAGATCGTATTGAGACTGCGCTGGCTGTTGTGAGACTTGAGATAGAAGAGCTCAATCAAAACTCTGACCAGGCTGCAAGGGTTCTTTCTGAAAACGAAAAGTTAATTGTAGAAAAAAAACTAGAGTTAGAATCCTGTATTGCTAAAAGTGAGGGGCTAGAGGCTGGGTTGAAGTTAAAGCAAAATACTTATGAGCAAAGAAGCCAAGGTCTGCGAGCTAAGGATGAAAGTAAACAAATTTTATTTTCTGAAAAAAATCAAATCAGAGAAAGTTTGAGTGAAGTGTCTTTAAAGTGTGAGCAAATCCGTTTAAAAACTGAAAATCTTGAAGAGCAAATTCTAGAGCGCCACGGGAAAGCCCTCAATCAAGTCGCCAATGAGTATAAAGATCTTTTCGGAGATGAAAATAAAGAAGAGTTTCAAGCCCAGGTCAGCGAGCTTAAATCTAAATTGTCCAAAATTGGAGATGTGAATTTAAGTGCCATTGATGAGCACAAAGAGGTGGCCGAGCGTTTTGATTATCTCAGTGGGCAAAAGCAAGATTTGGTGGATTCCAGAGAACAGCTTGAAAAAGTGATCACTCGAATTCATAAGATATGTAAAAGAAGATTTCAAGAAAGCTTTGACTCGGTGAACGAAAGATTTAAAAAAGTCTTCCCAGTTCTTTTTGGCGGCGGGGAAGCCGAACTCGTTTTAGTCCAGGATGAAAAAAATCCTGATGAGCCTGGGATTGATATTGTAGCAAAACCCCCTGGTAAAAAATTGCAGAATGTGGGGCTGCTCTCAGGTGGAGAAAAAGCCTTAACAGCAGTGTCTCTGATTTTTTCAATTTTTTTAGTGAAACCCTCTCCTTTTTGTCTTTTAGATGAGGTCGATGCCCCATTAGATGATGCCAATGTTTTTCGTTTCAATGATTTAGTAAGAGAGATGGCCAAGCGCAGTCAGATAATTTTAGTGACACATAATAAAAATACTATGGCCGTAAATAACAAACTTTATGGTGTGACCATGCAAGAAAAAGGTGTTTCAAAAATGGTCTCGGTAGATCTTGAAGGGGACAATTATCACCGAGAAGCCTCTTTGTAGGTTTGTATAGATAAATTCTATTTATGACTTTATAAAAGCGAGAGTAATAAAATCTGTTTTTCTCGACTCGACTTTAGTTTGAATCTTTAGAGATAAAAATATCTCGTAGTAATATTAAGAAAGCCTTACATCTAGTTATTTTGCTTCTCATTACCTTAAGTATTTAGTGCGCGTTAGGCTTAAAAGATGAAACAAATTTATCTATTGAGTCTACTTTTCGGATCTCAGGCTTTTGTTTATCCTTCTTTTGCTAAAAATACCTTTAAATACGAGAGGTGTTGTTGCACATGAAGACGCTTAGGGCCTAAAAACTGCTGCCTCAGCAGTCTATATTTTTTGTTTACGACAAAAAAAGTAAAGATAGGCATCAAAGAGGCAGCAATTGAAAAAGATTAACTGGAAAAACTACAATAAAGAACTGATTGGGCGAGGCTCCATAACATTTTGGATGCCTGAGAGTTTGAGCAAGACCTGGTTGAGCTCGGAGACCG
>CALGWV010000108.1 GCA_937936325.1 uncultured Bdellovibrionales bacterium
TTTTATGTTGTTTTGTTAGTATCATCTTATGGGTGTCTGTTTTATGAGTGCAGCGAGCTTATTATATTCTAGCCCTTTGACCTATATCCGCCTCTTCGGTGTCCAAACTTCTGAGTGAATTCGCCTATGGGTGCAGGCGCCATCGTCTCTACACCTGAAGAAGTGGGCGTTTTACTCTGGTCACTTTTTAATGGAAAAATTTTAAAAACAGATACCGTCAACCCAAAGTCTGTGCCACCTTATTTTTGTGTTAAAAAATGAGCAAAAGACTCGTACTCAATATCACAGTGACCACCGGCTCTGGGAACCCAGGTTATTTGCCCTTTGGCTTTTTTAATATTTTTGACTAAAGATTTAGAGCCTTCCATGCAGCCCCAATCATCTTTTGCGCCACATGTGAGGTAGATTTCTGGAGCTCCTTCTTTTTCGAAACTTTGAGATAAAAATAAAGGGTCATTGGCTTCCCAAATCTTTTGAGTGGGATAAAACTTTTTTGAAAACATCCAGAGCATGATGGCTCTTTTTATACTTGTGCTGCTTTTTCTGAAGTAATTGAATATGTTCCATAGACCAGAATGCGGAGATACTTTTGAGATCGGTGGGCAAATGGCCGCAGCCTTTGTGTAAAATTTTTTAATCTTCATGCTCAGTATAAGTGTATTGAGCCCTCCCATAGAAATGCCAGCAAGCATTCTTTTGTCTACGGGGTGTTGAAGTTGCTTTTCTATTTCGGGTAGGACATGAGCCTTAAAGATATTGTGTAACCCCCCTCCCACTTCGTTTTCATTTTCAGTTAAAAGCCATATCTTGCCGAATGAAATGGAAACCACAAGAGGGGGAGCTTCCCCATTTTTTTTCCATATTTCATAGAGTCTTCCAGAATGAAATGCCTGATCATTCCACCCAGCGGCTGCACCATCTTTGCCATGGAAATAATATATGAGATCTCGGTTGCTGCTGCCGATGTATTGATTAATGCAAAAAGACCACTTGATGGGGACTTCTCTTTCAAAGCAAGTCATTTCAATGTTATCGATGGGAGTGGGTTTATAGTCTTCTGCATAAGCCGGCAGTCCAAAAAAAATAAGAAGTAATAAGTGTAATTTTTTCATACCAATAAGTCTTTGATCTCATCTATGTTAAGTCAACTTTTATCCAGATCCGCGGATAAGCGGCGGGGGAAAACCCATAAAATCTGTTTCATCAGTGTCTAGCGCAGAAATTTTCTCTTGAGGCTGGCTCTCATCTATAAGCTGAAAGAGAACATTTTGAGCACCAAGCTAGGAGGGGGCGTTTCATGGGTTTTTACCGCCGCTTATCCGCAGCCCCTAGTTTTTGTCTTAGATTAGGGACATAATGGGCTTAATATATGCTACTACAGAATAATTTAATTTCTTATGATCCCTCAGACTTCATCTTGCCTGAAGATGTGTCAGAAAATCTTGTCGCAAGCTATGAGTCTGCGGGCAAAGTGCTGCGCCCCTTTTTTGGACAAACTGTTTCTTGTGGACTATTTGGCATTGGCGATGATCATATTGAAAAGTACCAGTCTCTGGATGCTAAGTTTGTCAAAAATAAAGCCTCAACATTTTTTTTTAGAGCTTCAAGCAATTCAATGGAACCCTTAATCTACGAAAATGATGTGCTAGTTGTAGATCGCTCGATTGAGGTCCGCAGTAATATGGTGGCGATAGTTTCCTACTGCGGTGAGATGTACTGTAAGAGAATCATAAAAAGCGCGTCTCAGGTGATTCTTCGTTCTGATAACCCATCTTACGATGAGGTTTTAGTGACCGAAGACATGAACTTAATTTATTTTGGAGTGGTAAGAGCCGTTGCAAGAGAACTCATCTAATAAAATTTATGCACTCGTAGATTGCAACGCTTTTTTTTGTAGTTGCGAGATATTGTTTAGACCGGATCTGGTAGGGCAGCCTGTGGGAGTTTTATCTAATAATGATGGCTGTTTCGTTTCTAGGACCAAGGAGTTAAAGCGCCTTGGGGTTAAGATGGGTCAACCCTATTTTAAGGTTAAAGATTTGTGTGAAAAAAATGGCGTCACTGTTTTTTCTTCAAATTTTTCTCTTTATACGAATATGTCAGACCGTGTGATGGAAACACTCTCTGAGTTCACTCCAAATTTAGAGGTTTACTCTGTGGATGAAGCCTTTTTAGATCTCTCTGGGTTTGAAAATCATAATATTAATGATTACGTCAAAAAAATTAAAACTGTTGTAGAAAAAAACACGGGTATTCCTGTGAGCATAGGTGTAGGCCCTACAAAGACTTTGGCCAAGGTGGCTAATAATCTAGCTAAAAAATCAGAAAAATCTCAGGGGATCATAAATGTTTTAGAACCTCGGTTAAGAGATGTGGCACTGAAAAGAACAAAAATTGAAGATGTTTGGGGAATAGGGAAGGCTTCTTCAGCAAAAATGAAAAGCCTGGGTATTCATAATGCCTTTGATTTTAAAGACTTTAAAAATGATAAACTCATACAGAAAATATTTACAAAAGTCGGACTTCAGAGAAAAGAAGAGCTCAGTGGCTGCCCTAGATTTGAACTTGAAACACGACCAAAAAAGAAAAAACAAATTATGTGCAGTCGTACGTTTAGTCAGGGTGTTTTTGATATTGAGTCACTCAGAGAGGGGGTGGCCCACTACGTTTCCACAGCCTCTGAGAAATTAAGAAAGCAAGATTCAGTCTGTTCATCGGTTGAGGTTTTCACTAGAACAAGTCCTTTTAAAAATGTTTCGCAGTACTACGGTTTTGATCAAAGAGTGATCTTGTCCGGAACCTCGGACACAAGAAAAATTATCAAGTATGCTTTTCAAGCTTTAAATAAACTATTTAAAGCCGGTTTTGAATATAAGAAGGCAGGGGTGAGGTTGACAAAAATTACTGATAAAAATCAGACTCAAATGAGTTTGTTTGAGACACCAGACTCTGGTGACTCTGAGCGATTAATGAGAGCTATAGATTTTATCAATAGAAAAGAAGGACCAGAGACTATTAAGGTTGCAGCCTGTGGCCTTAAGGATAAAGCGATAAAGTTGAATAGAAATTTTAGATCACCCAGGTATGTCTCAGGTTGGAATCAAATCAAAAAAGTACTCTAAACACTTATCCCGAAGTCGACACAGGGCTAGAAAATTCATCAGATATAATGCTCAAGGCCTTAGTATTTATAGACCCCAGTTTTTTTAAGTCTATAGGCTCGGCGTTCATTGTTAAGATTGGCTTTCGTTTTTTTATCAATCTTTTCAGTGGCGGCACTGTAGGCAATCGGAGAAATTTTAAATAAATTTTCTTTGATATACTTAAGGGTTTTCTCTGGGTAAACATTATAAATTTCTCTCAGTGTCCACCCCAATCCTTTTTGCACATAATACTCTTTGTCTAAAATAAGATTATCAACCTGAGCTATCATCGTTTTAAAAGGGAGCACTGTATTTCTTTTTGCTGCATATTCTAAAAGGCTGACTACGGATTGTCTTCTTTTCCATAGAGATTTAGAGCTATTCCATTTTTGGAGCTGAGTGAGCATGAAATCTGGATTGTCTTCAATAACTTGAGCGTAGATTTTTGAAAGGTCGTCACTATGCTCCCAGCAAGTAATCCGAGAGGCCCACGTGATAATTTTTGTCACTTCTGTTTTTTTTAAGGGTTCTTTTTTCTGATAGGCGTATAAACAAAGGCTCATGGCTTCAAAGCATGAGCTTGTTTTCCAGATATAGTCCCAGATAAGGAGTCGAGTCTTTGGTTCCAAGTTTGAAAAGCTGTAAGTCTCTTTAAGTCTTTGTCTGAGCTGGGGCACTCTTATCTTGTAAGAAACTAATCCAGTTTCGTTTTTTGAAGATGTGTTTGAGGCTAGAGCTTTTATTGAATTCTCGACTTCAAGACGTGCGCACTGCTGTTGTTTTGAAATATTCATAATATAAGAGACCCTCAGGATTCTGGCTATTAAGTGTATCTTTAGATTATTATAGAGGAGAAGGCAGCTTGTGTATATTAATCCAGATCCGTGGATAAGCGGTGGTAAAAACCCATGAAACACTCTCCCCCTAGCGTCGTGCTCAAAATGTTCTCTTTCAGCTTACAGGTGAAGTAGGCTTCAAGAATAAAGTTGGCCCACGATGAGGCCAGCTTAAAGTGTTTGGTCATTAATCCATTGCGGTCATGTAAACATCAAAAATGTCTTTTTCTATTAGTGTTAAACTATCGCTAAGTCCGTAGAGTTGAAATAGCCTTTTATATTTTAAGGCATCCATGACGGATTTTTTCCACCCATCAAATCCTCCGCGTTCAAAATTTGTTTTTAATTCATCGACTATTCTATTTTGAGCTTTTGTGTAGAGTTTGAGATCAGTATTTTGAGTTTGGAGCAAGGTTATAAAAGTAGAGAGAAGTCTTTTATTCTTAAAATAAGTCTTTGATTTTAAAGCTGCAATAACCTCTTGAAAAGTGCTTTCTGTAGGATTAAAAGCGATATTAAAATACAGTCGAGAGCTTAAAACTAATTTTTTCAACTCTGGCGATTGGGCTTCGGCTAGATTTAAAAGTCTTTCCAATTTATTTTTTTGATCTTCAGTGATCAGTGTGGCTGATGAATAATCAAGATAATCCACTAAATCTTGAGTATTGAGTGCTTGTATCTCGATTAAGATTTCTGAAACTTTATGAGGCTCTACAACCATTTTAGTGACGGACCATAAATGTAGGTTGTGGTAATAGTGCCAATCTTCACTTGGAGACACCTTATTTTTTTTGGCCCAAGCATTGTGGAGATCATCGGCGATAGTGAATTGCTTATCCGCTTCATTCCAGCGCTTAAAATGAGGGAGAACATGTCCATACATATGCTGAGCATGGGCAGAGCTTGTGGCCACTTTAATTAGTCGCCGCTGAAAAACTAATTAAGCACAATGTAAACAGGAGTTTAAGTGTGAATTTC
>CALGWV010000109.1 GCA_937936325.1 uncultured Bdellovibrionales bacterium
TTTCTGTGGAAGTGATTTTTTAGTTAAATTTGATGCGTGAGCCTGAAAGACTAGCCATAGCTATTTTGAAGGCGATCAAATTAAATTTAACAAAAAAGCGCTCCACAGAAACAGGGAAAACCTAAGTATGTTCAGTATAACTACTTTGGGCTCAAGTTGATTTTAAAATGATCCTGACTTTTAAGCTTGATAGTGGTTTGGTTCGATTTTTTTGAAATTGGGTTTACAGCTTTGATGGTGATAGGAATAGAGCTAGGTACCCGGTACTTTCTTATTGGAAGTTTCTCCTTAAGCCTCACACCATTTATAAACACAATGGCATCAGCTGGTTCAACATTAATATCCAAATATCCAATCGCTGCTTTTTGCAGTGTGCCTGAAAAACTACTTTTTTCCATAGCATCTGTTGAAATTTGATATTCCAGGTAACCGTCTTTTCTCAAGCTAAGTTCAAACTCCTCGAAAGGATGAACCTCTACCCTGGCCGGAGTTGTTTTCCCTGTGTTTTTAGAATTGATTGTAATATTGGCACCAGGAGGATCACTTGTAATAACAATAAATTTAGTATCAACGATAGGATCCAAAGTCCTATCTGATTCAGAGGCCATTCCGTTCTTTCCTAGATCTAAACCTTGGTACTCAGGGTAAAATAAAAAGCCTAACCCCAGCGCTAAAATCCCTATGAGCAACAGCATAAAAGGGGCCCGCCTTCTTTGTGCGGGGGCGGGGGTCGGCGCAGGTTTGCTTGGCCTCTGTCTATTTTTAAATCTGGGTTCGTTAATCGTGATGCTTTTAAAGTTAAAAGAAGACTCAGATACTTCTCCGAGTTGGGTTCCGTTCTCACCAGGCAATAATGGATTGGGCATTGTGACAGTTTGCTCATCATTACTAAAGTGAGCTTGTGGATTCACTTTAGAATAATCAATCAGTTTTTTTCTATGCTCCATGATTTCAGAAGCATATAGAGATTTTACAAAAACAGAAAAGTCTTGTGAAGAAAATTCAGGAAAATTCGTATTCAAATATTTATTTAAATCTCTATAAAAATCAGAAGCAGATTGATATCTTAAATCAGGATCTTTTGCTAAAGACTTATTTACAATAGCTGCTAACTTTTTATCCACATTTGGATTCAGCTTTTCAATTGGAGGAACCACAGCCTCTCTAATCTTTTTCAATGTATTCATTTCATTGTTTGAGGTGAACAGCCTGTCATTGGCTAAGAGTTCCCAAAAAACAATACCTAAAGAGAAAATGTCAGTTCGCGTATCAAACTTTTTCCCGGTTACCTGCTCAGGAGACATATAAGAATATTTACCCTTCAGTGTGCCTGCTTGAGTTTTTTCAGCTTCGTTTTCGGCCTTTGCAATTCCAAAATCTATCAACTTGATCTCGCCATCAAAACTGAGCATTGTATTTTGTGGTGAAATGTCTCGGTGAATAATATTCAAAGGTTTCCCGTTGGCTTTATTCAGACACCTATGAGCATGGTCCAAACCTGAAGACAGCTCTTTTATCATATACACAATTTGATCTACACTAAAATAACGTCGCCCCTCTTTTTTAAGTTTATTCAGGCACTGCCTGAGGTTACGCCCATTGACGTACTCCATAATGATATAACTTTGTCCTCTCTCCACACCAAACTCGTAGATCGAAACAATATTACTATGGGACAAGTTTACGTTAAGCTTAGCTTCCTCAATAAACATTTCTATAAAATCACGATTATCAGAGTATTGAGGCAAAATTCTTTTAAGAGCCACAAATTTTGAAACACCAATTGGCCCACCTACAGAGCGTGCGAGAAATAGCTCGGCCATTCCCCCCATCGCGACTCTTTCGAGAAGTAAATATTTTCCATATTGTTCAAACTTTTTGGTGCTCACAAGATCCCTAATTGAAGTGCATTCAGTACACTAATATATCGGCCACTTTGAGCCTAAGTTTGATCCTATGCTAGACCTATGAGAGCTTATAACTGCACCGAGCACCCATATATTTTTACAATTTCAAATGAACTGATTTTTCTCGTCTTGCATTTCTTAAGTTTCAAGACGAATGGCTAGGAGATAGACATGAAGTGGATAGGACTTACTGGATCAATAGCTAGTGGCAAGTCTACTGTGAGCCGAATTTTAAAAGAAGAATTTAACCTTCCCGTTTTTTCTGCAGATGACATCGTTCATGAGCTCTATACCCAAACTGAAGTCCTATCCAAACTTAAAGAAAGTTATGAAGATCAGATTTTTACTGATGGTCAACTCGATAAGAAAAAAATGTCTCAGTATTTTTTTTCAAATAAACTCGAATTAAAAAAATTAGAAAACTGGATCCACCCCTTAGTCAAAAAAGAGGCTCAAAACCTAAGAAAAATAGCCCAAGCCAAGGGCCATAAAATGGCATTTTATGAAATTCCACTTTTGTTTGAAACCCATCAAAAAGACCAATTTGATTTTATCATTGGTGTTTTTTGTAGCGAGGCTCTTCAAATTGAAAGGCTCAAAAAAAGAAATCATTTCGATGAAGAAAAAAGTTTAAAAATTTTAAAGCTCCAAATCCCATCTGCAGATAAAAAGAAACTTTGCGACCATGTAATCATAAACGAATCCAGCCTTGAAGATTTAAAAAATGAAGTCCTAAAGGTGAAAGCTCATTTACATGCTTTATTCATAAAAAATCAAAATTAAAACCTTAAAATTAGTGAGAGTGAAATAACTTTACAAATCAAACACTCTCGTCCCTTTAAAAAAAATAAAGAGACCTCGTGTGTTTAAAGATTTTTTTGAATCAAATCACAAAGACTTAAATCATCTAATCCGTGGCTTTCATATAACTCTTGAGCCGTATAGGCACTACGTCCAAAACGGGATTGCACAGAAAGATTATGATATTTCTGAACAAGCTTGGCATCTTCTTTTAAAATTTGATTTACAAGATAGCCTCCGAAACCACCAACTTCTTGATGATCCTCCATTGAGATCAAGACTCCATTAGATTTTTTCAATGACTTTAAAGTTAAGTCTGGAGAGTAAGGCTTAAGGCAACTCGGATGAATCACGTCTATTTCAATATTTTTTTGAGATAAAATATCAGCTGCGCGAACGGCTTGAAGAGCTAACGAGCCTGAAGCCACTACCGTAGCTTTTGGACTTTGTGACTCCACTAAAAAATGCTCTTGTTTATATCGAAACTTTGGAGACACTTGTAATTGGGAAGGAAAATTCTCACGACCTAAAAATAAAATACTTGTAAGCGGTGTTTTTCCTTGAGACTTCATTTCTTGAAATTCATCTATGATGTTTTCTAAAACAAACTGGGCTTCGCTGGAGCTACTTAAATTAAAGACTTGAGTATTAGGTATTGGGGCGACAGCACTAAAATAACCCAAGGCCTGATGAGAAGCTCCATCGGCAGCATCTTGAAACCCTGTATGTGAAAATATACAAATCATAGGTGCAGCACTGAGGCTCGCCATATAAAGAGGTAAAGCTCCTTTAGTCACACCAAATTGTGCAAATGTATCCACAACAGGAATGAAACCCTCTTTACTTAAACCAGCGGCAAGACTGACCATATTGGACTCGGCTACACCGACATCAATGCAACTCTCAGGAAAGGCTTTTCTAAAACCCGCCACACCGGTAGAGCCTGGAAGATCTGAAGTCACAGAGATAATAGGAGCCCCTGCATTTTTTTGATTCTTTAAAGCTGCATCCACACCCACCTGAATTTTTTGATGCTTGAGATTATTTATAAATTTTAATTTTTCAGATTTAAAATGAAAGGCCGGCTTTTTAGTTTTTGGACTTTGAAGTTCCAGTTTCCATTTGGTGAGTTCTTCTGGAATTTCGGATCCTGTCCATATTTCATTTAAAAAAGCGTCTAGATCTTTTGGGTCTTTTAATGGAAACCCATGTCCCCCAGAAGCGGCTTTCTCTAGCTTTTCAATCCCTTTTCCTTTTTTTGTTTTAAAGTGCAAAGCCACAGGCTGCTTGGGGTCTATGTTTTGAAAAACTTGGCTGAAAGTATTTAAACAAGTTTCAAGATGATGGCCATCAATATTTTTAATTAATTTCCAACCTAAATTTTCTAAACTTTCAAAAGTGGGCTCCATTGAGAAGCTGTCTTCATCTATGCGCCCAGAAAGTTTGGTGTTGTTATCACTGATTATTAAAACAAAGGGATTCATTAAAGACTTTCCGGCCAAGCCTGGAATAGAGGCTAAAGCTTCTTTAGCTTCCCCCTCCATACAAGCTCCATCAGAAATAGTAGTCACAGTGATTCTATTATTTTTATTTAAGCGATCTCCAACAGCGAGCCCTTGCGCCTGAGCCAATGATGAGCCCAGTGGGCCATTACTCAAATACACCCCTTCAGGAAAAACATGATGTTCACCATGTCCAGTTAAAGGACTTTCAAAAGATCTAAATCCATTTAAACTTTTAATCGTGAGACCCGCAGTTTCATATAAAGCCTTTAAGGCATAAAGTCCGTTTTCACAGTGACCCGCATCATTGATCAATTGAAACTTCTCATCAAAATCAGTTTGGCTATAAACATAAGCATGGAGCGCCCCATTGATTTCCGCCAAAGCAGAGGGACCACCAAAATGACTAGCAGCCCCACCAATCACAGCAGACATATCCATAAGAGCAATCAAGCTACGTAGAACTCTAGGGTCAGCAACAAAATACTCTTTTCCATTTTGACTAGGAATCGTGAGTCTATATTCAGGGTTTTGAATCTTCATGAAGGCTCTCCTTTAAAAGCATCATATAAACTTATTTTGAGGGTGTTGGCTAGGTCAAAATGAGGAGAGCGCTTTTAAAAAACTCAATTTGGACTTAGGATAAAATGATTCAAAATTAGTCCCTACAAGGAGTCTCCAGATGAACCCTACACCAGATTTTAAATCATTGAAAAAAACTGAACTTCACCGTCACCTTGAACTCTCAATGAGAGAAGAGACGATTTTAGACCTTGCCCCATCCCATGGATTTGATATTGAAACAGCCGAGCAGTTTAAACATCACTTTATAATTGATGCTCCTATGACAGACCTTGGGGCTGTGCTACATAAATTTTTAGACACCCAAAAACTCTTATCTTCTACCGAAATCCTAGAGCGCTTGGCATTTGAAGCCTGTGAAGATGCCTTTTTATTGGAGAATGTTCGGATACTTGAGCTCAGATATGCTCCGACATTTGTAGCCGATGGTCACGATTTAAATTTTGATCAAATTCACCAAGCCTTTGTTAAAGGTATTCATAGAGCTCAAGATAAGTATGATATTAAGGTCGGACTCATGGGTATCGTTCAAAGAATTTTAGGTGCTGATAAAGCTGGAGAAGTGATTGATTTTTTCATAGATAATAAAGACACATTTATTGGCGTAGATTTAGCTGATAATGAAGTTGGATTTGAAGCCGCACCCTTCACGCCTTATTTTTTAAAAGCTAAAGAAGCTGGTCTCGGAATCAGTATCCATGCTGGAGAAGCCGCCGCACCAGGAAGTGAAGAAAATGTAAGGGTCGCTATCGCGCAAATGGGCGCCACAAGAATTGGTCATGGTTTACAAATTTACCGTAATCCTGAAATCGTAAAGTTAGTAAAAGATAATAATGTCTGTTTAGAAATCTGCCCTAAAAGCAACTGGCTCACCCAAGCTGTTGAGTCCCATGAAGCCCATCCTTTAAGACAACTTATGGAAGCTGGTGTTAAAATCACAATCAACAGTGATGACCCTGGAATTTTTGCCACGGATTTAAATCAAGAGTTTGAGCTGATCCATAAGTACCATGGCATCACTTTAGAGGAAGCTCAGGTTTTTCAAGATAATGCCAGAGAAGCGACTTTTGTGAAGCTATAAGTAATTCAATATTTGAAGATTTAATTGAAATTGTTTAGGAGCTGCTAAAGATTCATTTTGGTTTCAGAAGCATTAGATTAAATTGAAACCCGGCTGAGCGCAGACTCAGCTTTCCAAAAGAGTGGCCACAGCCACTTCCATAAGAGTTTAGCGCAGTCACAGTTCAAGTTCTTTGAAGATGAAGCTTATAAAATCATTATGAATCTTCCACAGCCCCTAAGCTTTCAAGATAATTTCTTCGAAAGCTTTATGAAGATTAAATGAAAGAATTTAACAAAAAAATTCTTAAACCTTATCTCTTTGCTTTTGAGCCTCAGAGTTTTGGACTTTGCTTTCTGAGTTTTCTAGGACTTCTTTTTTAGTTTTATCTGTGACATCCAGAGCTTCATCGGGGTCACTGCTGATTCCTTTTTTAAAACCTCTTATGGCTTCACCCATTGATTTCCCTAATCCTGGAAGACGTTTTGGGCCGAAGAACAAAAGGGCGACTCCAAGTAAAATGGCGATTTCCATGGGTCCAAAATTCATAACAACTCCTAAAGCTTATTTTTAAATTCACGAACCCAATCAGAGTATTGTGAAGTACTGAGATACTTCAAATTATACATGATATCTAAAGCCAAAGGCCAGACCCTGTGGCGCAGAAAAGAACTTTGTCTCTTTTCTGATCGTTTTGAATACTGCTCCATCTCCAATATTTGAGGAGTGAGTTCACACACCTGAGTGAAATCTGTCATTTCGTAGCCAAACATGCCTAATTCTTCTTTCATGAGCTGGGTCCACTCTGGGTGTCTTGAAAGCTCATACCATTTTTTAGGATCAGGCTCCAAAGCACTTAAACATGGAATAAGTATCCAAGTAAAAATCTCTGTGGGTTCCATTTCGGATCTATCTTTTTTCCTCAACTGAGCCCAACAGCGCCTTATATTTTGTAGGCTCTGCTTTTTTTGAAAAAACGGATGAAGACTTGGCAGAATAGCTTCTAAAATACCCAAGTCAGCCATATCTAAAAAACAATGAAAAGGGGAATACACTCTCAATATTTTTATAAACTCTTCTCGCCTTCTTGGCAGTGCGGACTTTAATAACTCGGGGGCGTGCTCTGAAAACTTTTTTCTTAAAGAAGCAGGGATGTGGCAATCTAGTTTGTGTGCGTGTCGGACGGCTCTAAGTATTCTTATAGAGTCCTCAACCAATCTTTGATCAGGATCCCCAATCATTTGCACACGACGCTTTTCGATGTCCCTTAAGCCTCCGGTGGGATCAAAGAATTTTTTACTTTGTGGATTATAAAATAGGGCGTTGAAGGTGTAATCTCTTCTCCAGGCGTCTTCTTCTAAGGTTCCGTAAATATTATCCCCTTGAGGATGATCGCTAGGTTCCTCATCTAAATAGGCATTGCGTCTAAAAGTAGAGATCTCATATTGCTCCACTCCTCTATGGGCCAGAACAAGTTTAAACCTTCTCCCGATCACCCTAGAACGACGAATGGCCTTTTGAGCTTCTTCAGGCAAGGCATTTGTAGCGATATCTATATCTTTAGGCACATAACCTAATAAGAGATCCCTTAAACACCCCCCCACTAAATAGGCGTCGTAACCTGCGGATTCAAGATCCTCGAGAATACGCAAGGCTTGTTTATTTACTTTGGAAATATCAATATCAATCATAAGCTTTAAACTACGCCTCAAACCCCTCAAGAGCTCTCAAAAAAACATAGCTTAACATAAACCGATTGATCTTGGGTGTGTCCGGAATTCGACATGGTGTCACAAAGCTCGAATCAAAACTTCGGTGCCAGTCTCCTTT
>CALGWV010000110.1 GCA_937936325.1 uncultured Bdellovibrionales bacterium
GATTCTTTAAAGCCAGCTCCACTGATTTGTACAAACTGTGGGTTTTCCTGAAGCTGAGCAATGCTTTTAGCACCACAATAGCCCATTCCTGATTTTAGGCCTCCGACCACCTGGTGAATGATGGCACTCACAGAGCCTTTATAGGGAACACGACCTTCGATGCCTTCAGGCACAAGCTTGTCATGGTCTTCTATGCTGCCTTGAAAATAGCGGTCTTTTGAACCCTCTTTCATGGCACCGAGGCTCCCCATCCCGCGGTAGACTTTATAAGTCCGGCCTTGGAACAAGACCGTCTCTCCAGGGGATTCATCACAACCTGCGAGCATGTTTCCAAGCATCACAGAACCTGCACCTACTGCCAGAGCCTTAGTCACATCTCCTGAGAACCTAATTCCCCCATCAGCAATAATTGTTTTTCCATGTTTTTTTGCCACATCAGCACAGTTTTTAACTGCTGAAATTTGTGGCACTCCCACTCCTGAAACTATCCTTGTAGTACAAATGCTCCCAGAACCTACACCGACTTTAACAACATCTACTCCTAAACTCATGAGCTTACCCGTAGCTTCCGGAGTGACCACGTTTCCTGCAATTAAAATGAGATCAGGATAGGTTTTTGAAATATGCTCCACCATTTTTAAAACATTTTCTGAATGCCCATGGGCGGTGTCCACAGTAATGGCATCCACACCAGCCTCACACAAGGCCTCAAGCCTTTTCAGATTGTCAGCCCCCACTCCAATTGCAGCTCCACACATAAGACGTCCGTGGGCATCTTTAGTGGCATTAGGAAAGTTTGTGGCTTTTTCAATGTCTTTGATAGTAATGAGGCCCTTTAGGTTTCCGGAGCTATCAGTGATAGGGAGTTTTTCAATACGATGTTTTTGTAAAATAGATTTAGCTTCTTCAAGGCTTGTGCCGACAGGGGCTGTGACGAGATTCTCTTTGGTCATAACGTCTGAAATTTTTTGACTTAAATGAGTCTCAAACCTTAAATCTCTATTGGTCAATATTCCAACAAGCTTAGAAGCTTGCGTAATAGGCACTCCGCTAATGGAGTATTTTTTCATGATGGCTAAAGCGTCGGCCAAAGTCTTTTGGGGATCCATAGTGATAGGGTCTAAAATCATGCCACTTTCATATTTTTTAACCTTTTCCACCTCAAAAGCCTGAGCCTTGGGAGAAAGGTTTTTATGAATGATCCCAAAACCACCAAGTTGAGCCATTCTCTGGGCCACCTTGCTTTCAGTCACCGTATCCATGGCCGCAGAAATAATAGGAGTGTTGAGATAAATATCCCTAGCAAAGTAGGACTTTATATTAATCTCAGTGGGAACCACGTTAGAATATTGTGGAACCAGAAGAATATCATCAAATGTTAAGGCTTTTTCTATATGCATTTTTGGAAACTACAATAGTTTGCATAAAAAATATTTATGCATCGCAGTTAGAATCATTTATGAGAGGGTTTATCACATAAAAATCTTCTCTTCTAAAAATGGGTGTTACCCCCCAGCCTGAGCTTTCAAAACTCGGGCCAGCTGAAACAGGCAAGTGCAAGTACCCATCTGATCAGCTTTTTTGCCCAGTTTCTGCTCACCTATGAGCTCTATCAAAGACTGTGTTCCTCTGTGAGAAGGGAGCGCCATCTTTAGTTACCATGCAACCATGAGTATTGTCCATCTATTATGATGGACGCAGACGAAAAGAAAAATCAAGAGTTCTTTGTTCTACGGAATATACTTAAATAGTTTCATCACAATTCAATCCGATTTTAGTTTTTAGACATTGAGCAAATAAATGTATTACATAAGGTATTTTTGACCGAACTTTCTTATGATTTGCTCTTTTTGAAAATCAGGAGAGTCTTTTTCAAAGATTTCATCCTTGCGTGCCTTCTCAATGAATTGAGCTGAGGCGTAGTACTCGGTGTCTACAAGGTGGGCCACGCTTATAGCCTCGTGAGCTTTAAGAGCTAAAGTGAGGACATCACTAGTTTCTAAGCTTTTGATGACAAGCTTGCCCCATTGTTGGTTTTCAACCACCTCTGTAAAAAAGACAGCTTCCACTTTAAAACCTGTTTTCGCTAAAATCTCGAGAGTGACCTCATGGGGGTGGCGCGTGGTCATTTGATTTCCAATGATTGAAACCTGCATGGCTGGAACCCATACTGGGAAAGCCAAGCTTTCGCCCTCATTTTTAAAAAGTATAAATGGATTCAGATCATTATTAGAAATATTTAAACCCTGGGGATTAATACGTATCCATTGGTCTGTGTTTTTCATAGAGTCACCCTTTCGCCGCGAAGTGTTTGAGGAAAAGCTTTGTTTATCTTAACAGCTAGGGTTTTTCCCACAAGTTCGGGGCCGCCAGCGAAGTAAGTGACTTTGTTTTGTGTAGAGCGCCCCTTCAGGTTTTGAAGCTTTTCATCATAAGTTTCTACTAAAATATCTAAAATTTGGCCTTCATATTCTTTAGCCTTAGCAAAGGCCTTGAGCTCATGTTGTTTAAATAGTCTTTGAAGGCGCTCTGATTTTTGCTCACGAGTGAGCTGATCCTCATAGCGCGCCGCTTTTGTAAAAGGCCTTGGCGAGTACATAAAAGCATAAATGCTCTCGTAGTCGACTTCTTCTACAAGACTTAGGGTCTCTTCAAACTGCTCATCGGTCTCACCAGGAAAGCCCACAATAATATCCGTAGACAGAGACACCGTGGGCATATAATTGCGAATCATTTTAACTTTCTCAATATAGTCTTTACGGCTATAACCTCTGTTCATACGCTCAAGAACTTCTGAATTTCCAGATTGTACAGGCAAGTGAATATAGTCACAGATTTTGTCTTGGTGCTCTGCTGAAACCTTCATCAGTTCTTCATTGAAGTCTTTTGGATGTGAAGTGGTATAACGAATGCGCTCAATATCAGTCTCTAGGGCTATACCTTTAAGGAGCTCTGGAAAGCACACTCCACAATCTGACTTGTAGGAATTTACGTTTTGCCCCAGAAGAGTCACTTCTTTCACACCACGCTCCACTAAGCTTTGAATATCTTTAATCAAGTGCTTGTAAGGGCGACTTCTTTCTCGCCCCCTAGTAAAAGGAACAACACAAAAAGTGCAAAAATTATCACAGCCTTTTGTGATATTCACAAAAGCAGCAACAGGTGTGCTTCTAATCAAAGTCTCCACATGATAAGGGTCTTGATGTTTGAACTTAGACCCCATGAGTTTCACATCAGAATTAACAAAACAGCTTGTCACTAACTGAGGCAAATCATCAATATTATCTGGACCAAAAACAAAATCCACAAGAGGAACATCTTTGAAAAGTTTAGATTTTTCCTGCTGTCCGACACAGCCACCGACACCAATTTTTAAACCTGGGTTTTTCTCTTTAAGTTTTCGGTAGCGTCCCACCTCAGAATGAACCTTGTGCACAGGCCTTTCCCTTACTGAACAGGAATTAATAATAATCAAGGCGGCGTCTTGAGGTTGTGGAACTGAAGTGAAGTTCAACATTTCAAGCAAGCTGTACATGCGTTCGCTGTCGTTGACATTCATCTGACAGCCATAAGTAGAGATAAACACACCTTGAGGCTCATTGTGTAGAGCTTTTGCCTCAGGCTCATTTTGAATTTTAAAATTTTTAATCAAAGCCATGAGGCCTCACTCCTAAAAAAGTCCCAATTTCATCTCACTTTTATAGCCCGCAAAGGCTTTCCAGAATCACAAGAAGTATATGACAAAAGAGGACCCCGGGGAACAGTATGAATTTGGGCTTGCCATGTCAAGTTACAAAGATTATTAAACTAAATATGAACTGTAGAAAAACACAAAAAGCCTACTCTCTTCTTCCTAAAGATTATACCCTTAGTGCTCGGGAGGTCTTTAATGAAAAGTTTTCAGAAAATCTCTATTTTTTCATTTCAGGTCAGATTCATGGTGATGAGCTTGTTTATCGTGTGGGCTTTAAAAAATCTGAAGACTCTCTAAAACAGGTGAATTTTGATTTTTCCCTAGATTTGAATAATGAAAACCCTGAAACCGTGCATGAAAGCCTCAAGCTTGCCCTCAACTTAGCCGGAGCCCATATTGAGGCCTATATTAACAACAAGGCCAGCGACGAGGATTATCCAGTGGAATGGTACGAGGTCCTCGACCTTCCTGAAGATCATCCCAAAGCTCAAAAAGTCTATATGAAAATTGATTTTACAAACACCGAACTTGAAGACAAAGCCAATGAACTTCTTGGTGAGAGAGATACAAATTTAATTAAAGGTGAGTTTGACTCTGAAGATCTTATTAAAACTATTGAGACTTTGAATTAATAATTTAATAGAAACTCCCTCAGAATCACTCTAGAAGTTTAAATAGATTTCGGGCAACATTTTAAATTCACTTGTCACCAATCTCTTTTTTCGTTTATCTGAATACCCTCTTTTAAAATATGTAGACCTCAAACAAAGCTCGTTATTATTAATACTCAGAATCAGAAGCTCTTTTGGTGGGAGTAATCCCGCGCACTTCATTCATGATGCTCTCTGAATCATCGCCGTTGGCATCAGTGCCTTCATCTGGATCGTCGATTTCAAGCTCTTGAATTGCGGCTAAGAAATCCTGTTCAGTATTTAAATCTTGTAAAATCATATTTAAATATTTATCTGGATATCTGGATGTGAGTTCTTTTATGTAGGACGACAATTTGCCGTCACTGATGACTTTTTCGCGGAGTTTAATCTTATGCCAATGGAGTATATAGTGAAAACGACAGTATTCACTAACGTCTGCAGGCTTATCACAATGAGCGGTTCTACAAATAACATTACCTTCAGCATCCCTAATAACAGCTTTAACCCTCTTTATATAGGGATTAGCTAAAAATTGGGGGACAGTCTTTTTACTCTTTGATGAACTCGGAGCCGCTTTGCTTGAGGTTTTCGATGAGGCCTTGGATGGCTTTGGTGAATCTGTTTTTACGATTTTTTTTTTAACTGTCTTTTGAGGTGTTACTTTTTTAGCAGCGGTCTTCTTCTTTGGAGCTACTTTTTTCTTGACCACTTTTTTCTTTACAACTTTCTTAGCCCCTGCTTTTTTCTTAGTGGATTTTTTGGCGACTTTCTTTTTTGTCGCGGTCTTCTTTTTTTTAGTGACTTTCTTTTTAGCCACTTTTTTAACGACCTTCTTCTTAGGGGCCGTTTTTTTCTTAGCAACTTTCTTTTTTGTCGCTTTCTTTTTAGTTACTTTTTTAGCTGTTGTTTTTTTCTTGGCCACAGTTTTCTTTTTGACAGCTTTTTTCTTAGCTGATTTAGAAGGTGACCTACGAGTGACCTTCTTTTTAGAAACAGTTTTTTTTGCAGATTTGGATTTCTTTTTAGTTTTCTTTTTTGCGGCCATGAAAAATCCTTTTTTAAACTATTGTTTTATCTATTGATAGCACACTTCTTGGGTGCACACATAGACTCAAACAAAAAGATTAAGTCTATGCCCTAAGAGATTCAATGCTTTATGCCTGGGAGCGACATACTCCGCAGCAGACCTAGAACATGTTTGTTAAACTAGCCTCATCAAAAACCCAAAGGAGAAGTCATGGCCAATAGCTATATTTTTTCAGCAAAACGCACACCTATCGGGGCTTTTAACGGAGCCCTTTCAAGTGTTGAAGCCACACAGCTAGGCTCCATAGCCATTAAATCTGCGGTTGAGACTTCAGGAGTCTCAGCTGAAATTGTGGATGAGTGTATTATGGGACAGGTCCTCACAGCTGGCGCTGGACAGGCTCCGACTCGACAAGCCTGGCTCGGAGCCGGTTATCCTAACACCACATCAGCAATGACCATTAACAAAGTCTGCGGTTCTGGCCTCAAATCTGTAATGTTGGCTCAGGATGCTCTAGTTTTAAAGCGAGCTAAAGTTGTGGTTGCTGGGGGGCAGGAAAATATGTCCTTAGCCCCACACCTTCTTAAAAAATCTCGCAGTGGTTACCGTATGGGTCACATCGAAGCCATAGACTCTATGATTGCAGACGGTCTATGGGATCCTTACAACAACTGGCATATGGGCTGTGCCGCTGAACTTTGTGCCAAAGAGTATAAAGTCAGTCGAGAAGAGCAAGATGAGTTTGCCAAACAAAGTTATCTCAAAGCTCAAGAGGCACAAACGAAAAAGCTATTTGATTCTGAGATCACAGCCGTTGAGGTCAAACAAAGAAAATCCTCAATGATGGTAGAACTTGATGAAGAGCCCGGCAAAGCTCGATTTGAAAAAATGCCTCAGCTCAGGCCCGCCTTTAATAAAGAAGGGACCATCACTGCGGCCAACGCCAGCAAAATCAACGATGGGGCCTGCGCTTTGGTTTTAGGCAACGAGGACAGCTTAGCTCTTACGACCACAAAACCCCTAGTGAAAATCACAGCTCAAGCCACTTTCTCACAAGATCCAAAGTGGTTCACTACAGCCCCTATTGGAGCTATGAAAAAACTTTTTGAACTCACTGGGCTTACTGCGCAAGACGTAGACCTCTACGAAATCAATGAAGCCTTCAGTGTGGTGGCTCAAGTCTGCCAAAAAGAATTTAAAATTTCTGATGACAAACTCAATGTACATGGTGGGTCTGTGGCTTTGGGTCACCCGATTGGGGCCAGCGGAGCACGTATCTTAACGACTCTGATCCATGCCATGATACAAAAAGATAAAGCCATGGGTATGGCCTCAATTTGCATCGGTGGCGGTGAAGCGGTTGCCCTTCTTTTGGAGCGTGTGTGATGTCTATAAATAAGGTTTACAGCGATCCAGCAAAGGCTCTTGAAGGAGTTAAAGATGGTATGACTCTCATGCTCGGAGGCTTTGGCCTTTGTGGCATACCTGAAGTGGCTATATCTGTTTTAAAAGATATGGGTGTTAAAGAGCTTACGTGTATCTCTAACAATGCTGGTGTGGATGATTTTGGCTTAGGGCTCTTGCTCCAAACTCACCAAATTAAAAAAATGATGTCGAGCTATGTGGGTGAGAACAAAACTTTCGAAAAACAATTCTTAGAAGGATCCTTAGAAGTAGATTTAATACCTCAAGGCACATTGGCGGAACGCATTCGTGCTGGTGGCGCAGGCATACCGGGTTTTTATACAGCCACCGGCGTGGGCACGCAGATCGCAGAAGGCAAAGACACTAAAATTTTTGAGGGGCGTACTTATTTATTAGAGACAGCTTTAAAAGCGGATTTTTCTTTTGTTAAAGCCTGGAAAGCTGATCCTTACGGGAACCTTATTTTTAAAAAAACAGCAGCGAACTTTAATCCGATGATGGCCAAGGCCGGAAAGATCACGGTTGCAGAAGTGGAAGAGATCGTAGAACTTGGCGAGCTGGACCCGGATCAAGTTCATGTGCCCGGCATCTATGTTCAAAGGCTCTTCAAGGGGCAATTTGAAAAACGAATTGAGCAAAAAACTTTTCAGGAGAAAAACTCATGATGGGCTGGAACCGTAATCAAATGGCAGAACGCATCGCCAAAGAAATTCAAAATGGTTTTGCTGTGAACTTAGGTATTGGCATGCCGACTTTAGTTTCAAACTATATCCCTGAAGACAAACAAATTATGCTTCAAAGTGAAAACGGGCTTTTAGGCATGGGCGCCTTCCCTGCTGAAAAAGACATGGACGCTGATCTGATTAATGCAGGCAAACAGACTGTCACAGCCGTGGCTGGATCTAGCTTTTTCTCAAGTGCTGAGAGCTTTGCCATGATCCGAGGACAACATGTCGACCTCACCGTTTTAGGAGCCATGGAGATTGCCCAAAATGGAGATATTGCCAATTGGATGATCCCTGGGAAAATGGTCAAAGGCATGGGAGGAGCTATGGATTTAGTGGCCTCAGCCAAAAGAGTGATTGTGATGATGGGCCACACCAGCAAGAGTGGCTCCAGCAAACTACTAAAAAAATGCAGCCTGCCCTTAACCGGCGTTAATTGTGTGAATCAAGTGATCACAAACCTCGCTTATTTAGATGTTACACCTCAAGGTTTTAAAGTTTTAGAGCTCGCCCCTGAAGTGAGTTTTGAAGATGTTCAAAAACACACTGAAGCGGATGTCTACCAATAACTGAGAAAAAAAAGGAACTCCATGAACCAAAATGAAGTGCGTGAGCGTTTGATCTCAGGAAACAAAAGATTTCAAGCAAACAAAAATACAGCCCACCAAAGATTAGATAATAAAAAAAGTTTACTCCAAGGCCAAAAACCCTTTGCGGCTATTTTGTGCTGTTCTGATAGTCGCGTGCCCCCTGAGTATATTTTTGACTGTGCCTTAGGCGAGCTTTTTGTGATTCGCGTGGCCGGAAACGTCGCCACTCCAGAAACCGTAGCGAGCCTTGAATATGCAGTGAGCGTTTTAAACACAGGTGTGCTTGTGGTGCTTGGACATGAAAAGTGCGGAGCTGTGAGTGCTGCCTTAGATAAAGTCAGACTCAGCCCTAACTTGAACCAGCTGATTCATCACATTGAAATAGGATTAGAAAAAGTAAATGATGAAAAAAATCCTGTTAAAAACAACGTGAAATACGTATCTCAAAAAATCACTAAAGATTCAGAAATATTAGCGGAAGCTCAAAACTCCAATCAGGTCAGCATCTTAAAGGCCTACTATAATCTAGAATCCGGCCACGTGGACTTTATTTAGAAGATTTAGACTCTATTTGTATTTTTTACAGGTACACGATCTCTCTCAACAAGCGGTCAAAAAGGCACTTGAACTAGTTCTCTTCTTATTTTCTTAAAAAAAACAAGTGCCGTACTGACACAAAACTAAGATGAGAACCTCAAAGCCCCCGTCGAATAATAAAAAAGTTAACTGCTTACGACAGAGGTCAGTAGACCCTTGATTTCACTGTGGGTTGCACTGAGAAACGTGCTACATCAACTCAGGACGCATCTAAATATTCTATACCAAAAATAAAAGTATAGCCAAATCATTGCTTTTTGAACGACGGTTTTGTCTGCGAGAATAGATCTGAGTTCATACGGTATGTCCTACTTTGTTTTTTGGTGAGCAAAAAAATCTGAAAATTGTGCAGCGTATAGCACGGGGGAGGAATGACAACGTTCATGTCGAGTAAAAAAATGACACGCATGTCAGACAATTTTTTTTCCATAAAAGATTTGACATTCAGAAGATGCAAACTTTAACGAACGAAATAAATCAAGAAAATGGGACCCACCAGTCATGAAGCCTGTTGAAAAAACTAAAGTGGCGCCTAAGAACGTAAGGGATCCTACACTGCACAAACTCCGAATTAGAGGTTGATGACCTCTGTTTGTTTGAGCCTGCAGCAAAGATAATACTATAGCGTTTTGTATGATGATCAACGGTCCAGGTAAAACCCAATGTAAGGACCAAGAAGAAACTCATCGCAAAATCAGTCATATTTATGACAAGCTCTAAAGGGGCATGACAACATCTACAATTTTTAAAAATTTAAAAGTTGTGGATGGGTACCGGGTAAAATTATAAGCTTCTTCTAAAGGCTATTTTATCTCCTGTCCGCCCCTAAATTGACCTTCAATTTTAGACGGCTCTAGATCTTGTGAAGATATTTAAGTTTGCTCCACCTTTTATGACTGGTATCAAAAATTTTTAAAAATTAACAACTAATCTCGTTTCGGCCTGCTTGGCCCTCGTACAAGCTTATCTTGAGATTTAAGAAGTCAATAGAGATTGGAGTGAGTTTATCGTGCTAATGCAAATCCAATGACCTTCCTAAAAAAAAGCACCGCCTCAACTGGAGCAGTGCTTTAAGCGTTTGCGATCCTTTTTTAATTTTTATAGGGCACAAGCTTTTTCTAGTTCGCCAATTGCTTTACTAGATCCATTCAAGTTGAGAAGTCTGGATTGTCTATATTCACCGCTATCGTATATGTGATTTAAAAATAACCTGGATTTTTTTTCATCTGACCATCTCCTATCAGAAAATGTTATAGTAGGATCAATGTAGACTTTATCCGCTTTTTTAAATAGATCAGTCAAATCTGCAGTGGATATTAAATAATCCTTAAGTATAGAATATTCAAGGGTTAGACTAGAAAAATCATCAACAAAGGTGATGGACCGAATCAGTTCACCACACTTTTAAACGGAGAGTCGTCTTCAATTTTGGTTCTCTTCTGAAATTGGGGGTCAGCCCCCTGCCTGAGCTTTCAGAGCTCGGACCAGTTGAAACAGGCATGCGCCCAAGTGATCGGCTTTTTCGGCCAGTTTCTGATCATTTATGAGCTCTATCAAGCACTGTGTTTCTCTGTGAGAGGCGAGTGCAATTTCATAAAACCTCTTTCTATCTTTAATGCTTGTTTTCCCTGAGCCTTCGGCC
>CALGWV010000111.1 GCA_937936325.1 uncultured Bdellovibrionales bacterium
AAAGCAAATATATTAAAGAAATGAGAATATTCATTTTAGTTATGTTTATATTGAACTTTAGTCATACTTCCTACGCGACACAAAACAAAGATAAACTCTTTAATATCCCTGTTGAATATAACAGTCTTGTCGCAAGATGGATCAAGCACTTTCAAACCCGGGGTAAAAATCACTTTCAACTCTGGCTCAACCGTTCAGCAAGTTATGGCCCGACAATGAAGAAGGTTTTGATTTCAAAAAAATTGCCTTCTGATTTAATTTATCTCTCTATGATTGAAAGTGGTTACCTAGCCAAGGCCAAGAGTTCCGCCTCAGCTGTTGGGTTTTGGCAGTTCATAAAACCTACGGCTCTTAGATTTGGGCTTCGTATTAATTGGTGGATTGATGAACGGAGTAACTTACTCAAAAGCACCCATGCCGCCGCTGATTATTTAGATTGGTTGTACAAACGCTACGGGGATTGGGCCTTAGCGATGGCCGCTTATAATATGGGGGAAGGTCGCTTGGACCGCCTAATCGCAAGGCACAAAAGCCGCAACTATTGGGTCCTCGGACAAAAATCAAACTTCCCTAAGGAGAGCCAGCAATATGTCCCCAAAGTTTATGCCGCTACAATTTTAGCTAAAGCCCCTGCTCTTTATGGTTTTAAAAAACCTAAAAACACTCTTCCCGCTTTTTATTACCACCGGGCCAAGGGCGGGGACGACCTTCACAAGGTGGCACGTCTCATGAAAGTCCCTAGGGAGACGATCAAAAGCCTTAATCCTGAGCTTCTTAATGGCTTCATACCTAAATCCGAATCGGTTTACACTATCAAAGTCCCTGTGCCCCAAGATCCTTCATAAGAAGACTAGAACTCTTTTAAAATCAAGTTTATAAATAGGAATGGTTCATGTTTACAAGTTTGGAGGGTCTAGCTTAAGCACTCCCGAGAAAATACTTCAGGTCGCAAAAAAAATAAGCCTGCTTTACCAAAAACACACCGACATTCAATTTATAATTGTTGTGAGTGCAATGGGCACAACAACAAATGCTCTTATCGATCTCGGCAACCAAGTTCACCCTGAAGCTTCATCTAGAGAGAAAGACCTCCTAGTGTCTGCCGGAGAGCGAATCAGCATGGCTCTTATGAGCATGGCCCTTGAAAAGTATGGCTGCCCAAGTAAGAGCTTTACCGGAAGCCAAGCTGGAATTTTAACCACTCCAGATTATTCAAATGCACGCATTCAAAAACTAACCCCTTGGCGCATAGAGAAGGCTCTGGAAACAGACCGTATCGCGGTTGTAGCTGGCTACCAGGGTGTTTGTAAGCAGACTTTGGATGTGACGACTCTCGGGCGAGGCGGAACGGACACTACGGCCATAGCTTTAGCCTCTCATTTTCAGGCTTCAAAATGTATTTTGTTTAAAGATGTTAAAGGTGTTTTTAGCCACCCACCTCACACTTCCAGAGATGCTCAGAGCGTGCCTCACATTAAGACTTCAAGCTTGCATCAAATGAGTCTTTTGGGATGCCCTGTGGTTCATTCCAGGGCGACGGAATACGCCTTAAACAAAAATGTTAAATTTGAAATTGCCTATACGGAAGACTTTAAAACTTACAGTTTTATTGATGAAAATGGCAGTGACCCCAACTTTGATATGCACTGTCGACTAGATAATGTTGGGATCCACACAGAGGCACCAGAACAGCTTCAAGAGGGAATACTCGTAACTGAAATTTCTGGAGCTAAAACTTGGGTTGAAAAGAGTCCATCACCTGAATTAAAAAAAATATTTTATATTGAAAGCCTGCTCAATTTTGAAAAATCTGAAACAAAAATTAAGATATTTCAGACTCAAAATATTTTGCAATCTGAATTTTTTGCACAGAAGATTGAGTCTCTGACTTAGTGTCTCCTATTTTTTTGAGTGATCAGATGAAAGATTAAACTTTTAATTTAAATTACATTTCGTCTATAGTCATCGATCAGGGACTCACCTGAGCTTTCAGCGCTCGGATCAGCTGAAAAAATGATCCGCCCAATGCATTAGTTTTTTTGCCCAGCTCCGGGTCGTTGATTAACTCTTAAAGACACTGAGTTTCTCTATGAGAGGCTAACACTTTCGTGCCAGGCACCAAAGTGCTTTCTACGACCAAGGTTTAGAACTTTTAGCTCAGCAAGAGTTTCTTAAATGCCACTTCAATACAGTATTTTTTAACTGAAGATGTTATATTTTTTTTGGGCAGTTTAAATTTAAATACATTTTCTTTATAACCCACATGAAGCTGCTCATCAGCGATATGAAGGTGAACTTTAGGAAGTGATGAGTTTTCTATAACAGGCGCTGTTTGATACACCAACAACTTTTGTTTTTCTTGGGACAAAGACTTTTGTAGACGCTGATAAAATAGACCTTCTGTCACTTCATCGTGAATTAAGATTTTTGCATCTTCCTGATCAAAGAATTCTTTGACATAATCTTTTTGATTTCTACTATGCAGTTGCTCACCCATCAGCTCTGTCAGTTTTTTATCTAACGCTGAATACTCTTTTAACTGCTCTGACTGAAACCATACTTTGAACTCCACAAGGGGGGGGGAAGCTCTATATCCAATCTTATAAGGCCAATTCTCATAAAGTTTTTCCACCCTTGCAGCAAGTTCAGACTCTGGCACATTTATAAATTGCCAGGTTTTCAAAATGGAGGATTGGAAGTTCTTCTCTCGGAATTTAGGCCTTAACACCTCATCAAAAATAGCTTTAAGCTCAACAGGCGGGCCAGGTAAACATATTATATTTATAGCGTTTTTTGAGACTTGGAACCCACAAGCTGTCCCCGCTGAGTTATCTAAAATCTCAGCTCCTTGAGGAAACATAGCCTGAGACTCATGACCAGCTCTTGGTGTGACATTTTTTGCTTTGAGTTTTTCTATAATGACTTTCCACTCACTTTCATTTTTTTGAAGGCTCAACCCAAAGTATTTAGCTACCGCGTGTCGCGTGAGATCATCTCGTGTGGGCCCTAAGCCCCCGATCATGATGATAAAGTTCGCCTTATTTTCTAAGAAAAATAAGGCCTCTTTAATCTGAGCCTCATCATCTGGAACACTCAGGTGATGGGTCACTTCAAAGCCAAGCTTCCCTAGTTCCCAGGCCAACCAATGGGTGTTGGTGTTTAAAGTTTGCCCAGAGGTGATTTCGTCTCCCGTGGCCAAAAGGGCCACCCTAGAGGATGATTTTCTATTCAAAATGAGACTCCCAAAATTTACATTTAGTTTAAAATAATTTAAACTATATTACATATGAAAGATATAAAAACAAAACTTTGGAACAGAGGCCTCTCGTTAGCCAAGCTCTCCGTCAAATCTGGAGTGAAAGCTGCAGGCCAGGCTATTTTCTCCAAAGATAGGGAAGACTACCTATTAGATCAATTTAGCATGCTTGCTGGCGAACTTGGTGAGCTCAAGGGCAGCCTCATGAAGGCGGGGCAGATGGTTTCAATGTATGGGGAGCATTTTTTGCCTGAAAAAGTAAATGATGTTTTAAAGAAGTTACAGTTCGAATCTCCCCCAATGGAATGGAAAACGATTAAACAACAACTTATTCAAGAGTGGGGTGAGGAAAAATTTAATGAAGTTGAGCTTGACCAAACCGCATTAGCTTCAGCCTCACTAGGCCAAGTCCACAGAGCCAAATTTAAAGGGCAAGAATTAGCTATTAAGATTCAGTACCCTGGTGTGGATGATGCTATTGATACAGACCTTAAAGCGATTAAACTTTTTTTAAAACTAGCAAAAGTCTTACCCCAAGGAGATCGGTCAGATCTTTTGTTTCAAGAAATAAAGACCATGTTGAAGCAAGAGACCGATTACCAGCTTGAAGCTGGGTTTACAAAAAAAATGTATGAACTCCTCAAAGAGGACCCTTCTTTTGTTGTCCCTAAGGTGATCGATGAACTGAGCACTCAAAAGATTTTGGCCACACTTTACGAACCCGGCACTCCTATTGATAGTGATGAGGTGAAAGCCTTAGATCAAAAGCGAAGAGACTACCTCGGACTTAAGTTTTTTGAGCTCTATATGAAAGAGCTTTTTGAATTTAAATTAGTCCAATCCGACCCTCACCTTGGAAACTACCGAATCCGAATCAATGAAGATGGCAAAGATCAGCTCGTTCTCTATGACTTCGGTGCGATGAAAAAAGTTCCATCTCAATTTGGAATCCCTTTTCGTAAAATGGTCACTGGGGCGGCTTTAAAAAATGAAGCAAGAATTTTGCAATCTGGTATTGAAATGGGATATGTCCTTGCTGATGATGATAAAGACTTGAAACAGTCCTACATTCAGCTTTGTTTGATGATCGGCGAACCTTTTCATGGGGATACAAAAAGCCCTTTCGTGGATCCTGATACTCTGGGCTACGACTGGAAGGCCAGCGACCTCCCACTACGAGTGGCTGAAGAAGGACAGAAGCTCGCTAAAAAATTCAAGCTTAGAGTTCCCCCAAAAGAATCCTTATTTTTAGACCGTAAGCTCGGCGGCACCTTTGTTTTTCTTTCCGTGCTGGGGCTTAAAGCCAATGCCCGGCCGACATTAGATCATTTTTTAAATTAATTTAACTCGGCCCATACTCAAAAGGTGCCTGGCACCAAAGCTTTTTGAGCTTCTTTGTAGGTGAGTTCTTTGAGAACACCTTTTTTGATTTTACCTAAACGCAGTCGTCCAATGCTGACCCTTTGAAGCTTGAGGACATCTCCCCCGACCTTCTCGATCATTTTACGAATCTGACGATTACGACCTTCAGTAATAATCATTTCGATCCACATATGCTTACTCGCTGTAGTTCGTCTCAGTGGTCCCGCCATAATAGCTTTGGCCTTCCCACCTGGAATAGTCACACCAGTTGTGAGCTTTTTAAGTTGTCCCGCTCCCAACTGACCATCAACTTTAACCCAGTACTTTTTTTGAATGGCATTTTTGGGATGGGTGATTTTTTGTGCAAAATCCCCATCATTAGTCAAAAGTAGCAAACCCTCACTGTCCCAATCTAAACGACCAACAGGAAATAGCCTTTCCTTGATTTTTTTTGGAATCATATCCCCAACCGTTGGACGGCCCTCGGGATCAGACATACTGGTTAAAACCTGTTTAGGTTTGTTCAAAACAAAATATCTCAATTTTTGCTCTGCCCTTACAATTTTATTTTTGAATTTCACAACGTCAGTTTCAGGGTCCACCTTAATTCCAAGCTCAAAGACCTTACGCCCATTGATTTGAACCCGACCTTCATCAATATGCTCATCAGCCTGACGTCGGCTACAAAGGCCTGAATCAGCAAGAAATTTATTTAATCGTACTTTTGACATGAGATTATCCTTAAGCTGTCAGCCCCATGATGAGGATACACAAAGTCAAAATTGACTTGAGCCTATTCCTGACAGGCTATGTTATACCTAACTCCTGTCTATTATTCCATCAAAAAATTAAGAACGCTCCAGAATCTCTGATCAAGCTAGTGATTCTCCAAAAAGCCCTATGTAGCCCGTATATACCTCACTGTCCTCAAGTTTCAGAAAATATCAGCTCCTTGGTGTTTAGCGCTCAACACTGAGAGATAAATAAAGCCTACAATCAAAGTTGTGCCAAATTCAAAAAAGTATGTATTTTTCAATAAAAACAAGATATGAGCGTGTGTGTAATTAGAATAGGGTCTGCAATCCAAACTTATGAACTTAGGTACTTTTTTAAACGCACCCCCAATACCAATATTGGTATCGCATTTTATTTTATTAAAGGAAAAAAAAATGAATTTAAAAAAAATTATTTTTATGATTTTGTGTTTTACTTTGAACCATGGATATTCTGTTCAGCCTTCAAAAGAAGCTGAATTTTTTAATCCGCATAAGCCAGAGTCAAATGGTTTATCTGATTTTATAAAAGAGTTTGACGAACTCAGCGGAATCTCCCTGGATCATTTGCTTGGAATAAACACATACAGCTGTCGAGTGCAAAATATTGAAATGGAAAGTACTCAATTTGAGTTTGATTTTAGATTCACAGCTACTAAAATGAAAAATATATTCATTCTAAATAGCACTAGCTCTCTAAAAGGACCACTTGAACTAACTCGTTTTCATGGTCTCTTTTATTTAATAAGCCAAGACACAGTTTGTTTTTATAAGTTTATTCCTAATGGATTTTTACAAATTCAAAGATCTAAAATAACAGAGGGCAAAACATTATCCTGGTCAAAGTGTGTTTTGTTGACTCCACCATCAAGCTAGAAGAATAGAGTTTATTTTAGCTTATACCCACCCAGAGTTTAAATCCTAGGGAAAATTTCAACAGATCTGAGACTAAAGCCCTTCCACCTTATCTAAACGTTTTAAGAATTTTTGTTTGTTTTCATATTCTGTGAGTGTGGCGCTTTTAACCCTTTCCCCTTTTTTATTATAAAACAGAACATAGGGTAAGCCTAAAATTTTGTAGGTTTTAGCCAACTGTTTTTTTTCTTCATTCATGGATGTGAAATCCACTTTAATCACTTTCCATGAAGCTAGCCTGGCTTTGACTTCTGGGTCGTTAAGCACCAAACGATCTAGTTTTTCACAGGTAAAACACCAGTCAGCATAAAAATCTATCAGCACATTTTGCCCCACAGCTTCTTTAAGCTGGGTACTGAGCAGAATTTTTTCAGCTTGTGGCTCGGAGTAAAGCTTTATAAGAGGTCTTGCAAAATAATAGGCCCCGAGTAGAAGTAAAGCGGCCAAAAAATACTTTACTCCATTCAGCCACGCCCCACTTTGCGGAAGTTTTTTTAAGGCTCCGGAAAAACTCCCAGCCACTAAGAAAATCATTCCAAAACCAAAGGCATATGTGGCTAATAATAGAGCTCCGTAAACAAGGCTTTGTGTCTGGCCCACAAAAGTTAAGATAGAAACTAATACTGGGCTCACACAGGGCGAGGCAAAGACTCCGGTCATCATTCCAAACAAAAAAGGCGCAAGGGGTCCTTTAAATTGAGGGGCTTTAGATCCAAGTCTTTGAAAAAAATCAAAGTTAAACAAACCCAAAAGGCTCAATGCCATCAATAAATAAATTAAAACCACACAGACCAGCACCGCTGGGTGGGCCAGGAGCTCTCCTAAGAAACTCCCAGTACTGGCGGCCAATACCCCTAAAGCCGAGTAAGTGACAGCAATGCCGCTTACAAAAAGTAAGCTTTTTAAAAAACCGGCTTTAACAGATTTATTTCGTACACCGATCACACTGAGGGTGATCGGGATCAAAGGAAAAATACAAGGTGTAAAAGATGTCAGAATCCCGGCTAAAAAAACTAAAAAGAAAACCAAAAAATACGAAGATTGGTTGAAATCAATAGGATTTTCAAAGCTCAGCAAACTCCTTAAGCTCTTGCCTGCAGGAGCTCCTAAACTATTTGTTATTTTTATAGTTTCCCACTGAGGCAAAAGGCAAAAGCTCTCTGTACAGGCTTGATATCTCAACTCAACAAAAAAATCACCTTGAGTTAATGGGGTTTTTATTTTGGCACTCAAACTAAAACCATCTTCAACGGCAAGCTTAAACTCTCCAGAAAATGGATCTTTAAAGTCAAAGACAGGATCTCCGTTGAGTGTGCCAAACACCAACTCCTCTTTAGGAGATTTTATCTGGAACTCGTCGAAGTAGGCCTTGTACCCCGGCGGAAGATAAAAGGACATATTGATCTGGTTTACTTTTGAGGCCTCAAGTTCTTCAGTATAACCCTTTAAAAACTTTAAAGGGGTTTTGTTTTGCTCTGCCAACCCCATGATGGAGCCTAATACTAAAAATATAAATAAAAAATATGTATTCAAGTTAAACTCCCAAAAAAGTCAGAATCTTAGATTTAATAAAACTTCCGAACAAAACAAGATCATCTACGCATCTCACCAAAGCTGGAAAAAAGATCAATGTCATAATCGACCCAATCCCTAATCCCCAACCTAAACAAAGAGCAATAGGGATAATAAAAGGATCTCCGCCCCCAAAACCTACGAGATTATAGATTTCTTGCCCATAGGCCGTAGGCATAAGTCCAATCACAGTGGTTGCTGTTGTGAGCAGGATCGGCCTTAACCTTACAGAAGAGGCCTCCACAATAGACTCGCCTAAGTCCAAGCCCTTTCGCCTTGCCGAATTAATAAAATCAACAAGCACAATGGAGTTGTTCACTATAACTCCTCCTAAAGCTATAATCCCCAACATTCCCATGAAGCTAAAAGGTCTTCCATGAAAAACCAGGGCCAAACTGGCTCCAATAAAGCCAAAGGGAATACACACCATCACCAACATGGGTTGTATCAAACTACTAAAAGTAATCACCAGTAAGATAAAGATCAAAGCTAAGGCTAAAAGAAAAGCTTGCATCAATGAGTTCATAGACTCTTTAGTATCGGCATCTTCTCCGGAAAAATCATAGGTGATATTTTTGTGCGAAGACATGAGCTTTTCAATTTTTGGAGTCAGTTGCACCACCACCTCTGCAGGAGTGATCACACCAAGATCTACATCTGCAGAGACATTCACTAGGCGCTTAAAGTCTATACGTGGGAGGTTCAACCTTGTGGAGCGCTCTTCAAAACGAGCAATGCTTTTAAGAGGAATTAACTGACCTCTTTGGTTCCCTATTTGAATTCGATTTAAAGCTTTCAAAGGCGAGGAAAATTGATCTTGAGCTAGCTTCACTGTGATATCCATTTCTTCATCTAGTGAACGTACTTGGGTGACTTCGAGGCCTTCAAAACTGGCTCGCAAGCTTTGAGCCATAAGTGCAGTGTTAATACCCACAGAGGACATTTTTCTTGAATTAGGAATAATGTTCCACTCTGTCTTACCTTCCGTGTAAGAGTTTTGCACTTCGGAGACTCCTGTGATTTTATTCAGGATCCCCATCACTTTTTCAGCCACTTCATTTAGAACTTCATAATTGTTTCCTTTTAAATTTACAGACACAGGTTTACCCTGAGGGGGACCTTGGCGTTGCAGCTCAAAAGAAGTTTTAAACTTTCCAGTCACGGCCTCATTAAGAGGATTTTCAACTAAAGCCATAATATCGTCTGCAGTGTTCAATCTTAATTGAGCAGGGGTTAGACTTACCTCTACAAAACCATAGTTAGATCCTCTTTTACTTTGAGGATCAAATGTATCTAACTGAATTAAACCTGTGGTGGATCTATAACTTTTTAAATCCTCTGGACCGATGTGTTTTTTCACGACATCTTCAACCAAGCTTATTTGATGTTCCGTCTCTTTCAACGGAGTTTCCGCAGGACCCTCAACCAAGATAAAGAAAGCTTCAACACCTTCAGGTGGAAATAAAATAAACTGCCCTGTTTTTTTCAAGTAAACTGAAACCCCAGCAATAATAGCTACTACAAGAGTTAACATGAGGTATCTCAGCTTTAAGCTTTTTTCCACAAATGTTTTATACAACAAAAAAAACTTTGATGGGGCTTTTGTTTTAGCCTCTGACTTGGCTTTCAATTTTTTGAGATTTAAAAAAGGTCCCAACCAACTTTCAAAATGTGACGGCATTAAAATAAAAGCTTCCAGCCAAGAAAACCCTAATGCTAAAATTACCCCTAAAGGAATATGATAAACAAAGGACCCAAAAATTCCTGACATAAACAACATAGGTGCAAAAAAGAAGACCGTAGTCAGCACCGAAGCTGTGACAGGAACAAGCACCTCTTTGGTTCCTGCATAAACGGCATCACTTATGGGGCCTTCTGCTTTTTCCACATGCCGCCATATATTTTCACACACCACAATAGCATCATCCACCACCATCCCAGTGACAATAATGAGCCCAATCATGGAAATCATATTCAAACTTTGCCCTGTCATATGCATCACGGCCACAGTGGAAAGCAAGGCCACAGGAATTCCTACAGCCACAATCAAAGTGACTGGAAGGGGTAAGAATAAACTTAAAATAATAAGAACTAGAATGAGTCCAAAAATGAGATTCGAACTCAATGAGCTCAATCTATTTTTTAAGTATATCGAAAAATCATTACTGACATAAAGCTCAAAATGATCTGAGTATTGTTTTTGAACACGGTCTAAATAGGCTTTAACGTTGTCCACAAGCATAAGGGCATCTGCGTTTTTTTTCTTTAAAACTGTAAGCCAAAACGAAGGCTGCCCCTGGCTTCTATAAGCTTGCGTTGTTTTCTTTAAGTCCATTTTGACATCAGCGACGTCTTCTATTTGAATTCCAACGCCTATTTCATTAGTTCTTATATAGGTTTTTTTTATTTTTTCTATGGAATCTAACTCTGAATTGAGTCGTACTAAATATTCATCATTTGTAGAGGTTTTATAGTCCCCACTGGGTGCCGTAATATTCTGAGCCCTTAAAGCCGAGATCAGCTCGCTCAAACTCACTCTATAACGCCGCATTTTATCAGGGTGGGCTGCCACTGAAAATTCTTTATCTAAGACGCCTCGCTCTTCAACTCGAGCCACCAATGGAATGAGGGCCAACTCATCAGAAAGTTTTTTGGCCACATCACGAGACTCTAGGCTTAAACGTTCCGAACCCTTTTCTTTTGGAATGACATTGATTGAAATCACAGGATTCTGACCAGATTCGATCATTCGGACAATGGGAGTTTCGACCTCAGCAGGAAAGCTTGTGATTTGGTTGATGGCATTTTGAATATCTTCATTAGTGAGTTTGGGGTCTCTGGCATCAGCATCAATTTCAATAGCTATTAAGGCCAAACTTTGGGAAGCACTGCTAAAAACTTTTTTAAGCCCATCAACTTCCCCCAAGGCTTCTTCTATTGGACGCACCACAAGCTTTTCAACTTGCCCTGGAGAAGCCCCAGGCAAAACGCCGGTCACTGTTGTGATTTCAAAATTCACCTCAGGCCAAATATCTCTTTGGATATTTTTCAAAGAGATAAATCCAAGGGCCAGGATTAAAAGGGTCAAAAGGTTTGAGACTAAATGCTCTTTAGCAAAATACTTGATGATGTTTGACATGTCTCTATACTAAATGGACTTATGAAATTATGGAACACAACACGATTTGTTGCTTTAGATATTGAGACCTCGGGAAAGTATCCACTTGGCTCTGAGATTGTAGAAGTGGCTCTGCAGGCCTATCTCAAGGGCAAAAAAGTGGATGAATATCAATCTCTGTTTAAACCCTCTCAACCTATGGTCCAGGATAATATTGATATCCATGGAATCACCAATGAAATGGTCGAGAATGCTCCTGAAATTTCAAAACATATTTCAGATATACATAAGTTTATTGGAGACTCGCCCATCATTGCCCACCATGCTCCTTTTGACATGAGTTATCTTGCTATTGAGTTCGAAAAACAAAATTTATTTTTACCCAAGACTTCAGGACTTTGCACCAGTCTCTTAAGCCTAGAGCTTTTACCTGGACTGAAAAGACATAGATTAGTGAATTTAGCTGAGCATTTTAATATCACTCAAGATGGAGCTCACAGGGCCCTTTGGGATACAGAAGTAGCTTATCAGATCTTTGAGAAACTTTTATTTTTAGTCCCTGAGTTTTTAGATTTAGCTGAGGACAACCTTGAACTCGATCACTTGTTCCAAGTCCAAAATGGCCCCTTGCCCTGGATAGATTACTCTCTCTTAGAGCTTGATAAAACACCCCATTTTAAAACTATGAATGAACGACTGACTAAAAAAGAAAGTTTTGAAATCACCTATCAAGGGGGCTCTAGACGTGGACAATGGAGACAGGTTGCTCCAGTTGGATTGATTCGGAACCCACGTAAGGGAGACGCCTTGGTGGCTCTCACTCCTGGATCACCTCAAACTAAGAGGTTCTTTTTAGATAAAATAAGTGATGTAAAATAAATTTAGAGACAATTATTGTCTCTCTCCAGGTTGCCATCGAATGGAAGAAAAAGCCCTATATTTATAAAAGTAACTTTTAAGCAAAAACCTGCATTGCTCGTTGGTGGATATCTCACAATCTCATTAAAATCTCCAAAAACTGAATTTTGAATTATGATATTACCGGTCACCTTGGCTAGTACATCATTTTTTTCTATAAAATAGATTCCAGAACCATGATCCCCTAGTAAACTCGGATTGAATCGATTAAAAATTGAATTTGTAACCGTTATATTCTTACTGTCGGTTATTCCAACACCCCTTTTTGCCCCAGTCTGTATATTGTCAAAAATCATTTGTGAATTAATTCCTTCTGAATTGCGCAGGTGTATTCCGTAAGAGTCTGCAATCTCACCATCGTAAGTTTGTTTATCTTTTGCGACATCAAGAAAGTTAATGTTTTTAAATACTATGTTTTCACCTGTGAGATCATGAGCATTAATGCCAAATCTATAATTCCTAGTCCCGCCATCTCCTGCAGTGCGAGTCACAGATTTAACGTTAATATTCTTAATTAAAAGGTTTTTATATGGAAGCTCTTGCTTAAGACGAACACCCTGATTGTCTTTTTTTAGTATTGAAGCACCAAAAGAAGTGATCCTGATTACGGAAGCATTAAAGTCTATCTTGGTTTTAAGGTCAAAATCTATGTTTTCTAAAGTAATATTAGACCCAATTTTAGTTTTATCCTCTGGAACAGCAAAATCATTGATTTCGTCCCCAGGTAACATAAATAGAAGATCAGATGTTGGACCACCCGACACATTTTGAATGTGCACATTATATGAAGATGAAATGGCAAATAGATTAGCTGCCTCTTCATAGAAAATATTAGAAATCTGTATATCATGAGGGTGATAAGTTTCAAACAAGCCGTAGTCAGGATGTTCTAGAGCTTCAGGTGCTAAAATATTTTCATTTAACACTGTATATCCACCCCAGTGCAAAATTACCAACTTTGATGTGAACCCAAGTATATCAATGTTATTAATATTAACTTCACTCACTCGACCTATGAGTGTTATTGCAGTTGCAACAAATGATCCAGCCTTTCGTCTAATAACCACATCTTCAATTTGAAGGTTTTTAACGACTTCATGCTCTGTGTTTTGAAAAAACCAACCAGCAGTGATTCCAGTTCCATATTCAGCCTTTCCACCGCCACCAAGAGCTTCAATCATATTAACTTGAATTTCCAGATTTTTGATCTCAACATTGCTTGCTAGTATACGTATCGATGCCTGTTTATTAGTCACCTTAAACTTGAGAATTGTTTTGTTTTTTCCAGCTCCAAAAATTTTGATGGGTTGTTTAATCTGTAATTCACCCAAGGCTGTAGCGTCATACTCATAGACCCCTTCTGGTATGAATAGCACTCCACCCTGTTTTAGTTTTTGAAAGTTAAACTCTGTTTGTATGCCAGATGTTAATTGCGTAGATTTTAGTCCATTAACTGTATGACCAGAGCAAGACGTGAAGAGCCCCAAAAATAAAATCGAGCTCATTCCAGAAATACAAAGTATTCTTGCGAATTCTATTAAAGACTTATAAGTTTCATTCATAATCATACTAAATACTTATCGGTGTATAAAAGCCTACTTTGAAGGATCATGTCTATATTCAAACGATCTTAAGCTCTCTTTCTCAAATTGAGACTAATCCCCTGCAGAGGCACTACTTAACGATCTCAAACTCATTAGACTGTGACAACAGCGTACCACTTTCAGCATAGGTGGGTCGTCTCAAACTAAAAGGGGGTCACGAACATACTCTAATGCTATTCTGAGCTCATAAACAGCTGTATTCATCATGATTTAACCGAAGAATTTTTTTATATTTAATATTTTTAAAGCTGACTCGTGAGCAATATCCAGTTTCTTTGTAAAGGTTTAAGTTCTTAGAACGTATCCCTACGTCATATCCGTCAATAGTAATATT
>CALGWV010000112.1 GCA_937936325.1 uncultured Bdellovibrionales bacterium
CAAAACACCATGTGTTTTTAAAAAAGTCTTTTCGTCTTGCTGATTAGGATATTTGAGCTGGATATTATTATCATGAGCCGGGTACTGACTTACGAGATGAGGCTCATACACAAGCAATCGATCATGTATGGATTGGTTGAAGCCTTTCATCACAAAAATGATCAGCACTAAGCCCCCAACACCAAGAGCACTGCCGGCTAAGGAGATCATAATGAGACGCCTTAAAGACCCAAAAGATTTTTTAGAGAACAAATAGGCTTTGGTGAGATCCCAAACCAAGAGCTTATTCAAAATAAGCCATGACCTCGATCTCCACATCTACACTTTTAGGGAGTTCTTTCACAGCAACGCAGCTACGAGCCGGTGGATTTGTGGGGAAATACTCAGCATAAACAGAGTTCATTTTTGAAAAGTTAGACATATCACTTAAAAAAATCATGGTCTTAAATACGTTTTCAAACTTCAGTTCAGCTTCGGCTAGAACAGCTTCAATGTTAGACATCACAAGCTCAGTCTGCTCCTCAATACTTCCTCTAAAAACTTCTGAAGTTTTAGGATCAATAGGAATTTGCCCTGAGCAAAAAAGTATGTTTCCCATTTTTACAGCTTGTGAGTATGGACCCACTGGAGCTGGAGCATTGTCTGTTTTTATAATTTCTTTCATATCTGTATCCTATGGTTTTTGATCTTTATTGAGACTCATTTGACTAGATTTAAGATTAGAGGAATTAGAGATAAATTCAATATCTAACAAGAAAGCATAAATCCAGGATGGAGTCTAAGAGGCTAGAGAATGTTGATTTTTACCCAGACAAATGAAGCCTCAATGAGCTCTAAAGATATGAGGCGATTTCGTTGAGAAATCTTTTTTTAATTTTTTGTTCAATTGGTCCTCTTTGATCTATTGGAGTGGGAATGCGCACAACATATTCAACCTCACTGACACGTGGGATATTCACTGAGACTTTGATTTTATGGGCCGGCTCATCAAACATTTGCACTCGGCTCATTTTAGAAAAATAGAGCTCGCTTTCTTGATGAAATGGAAAACAAACATCTTTAGCTATGGCTTTCAGCCTGGCTTCAATGACAGCAAAATCAGGAGTGAGTTTAAAAAAAACACTAAAAGTATGAAGCACAAAACTATCTGAGCGCCCCTCATTCACAACAGTGTCCGATAAAAATAGTGAGTTAGGGAACACCACCTCTCGCCCGGTGTACTGATGGAAGTTTTTTCCTGGGCCCACTTCTTTCAATCTTGTAGATAAAAGATTATGATCCAAAACGTCACCTCGGAAGCTGCGGATCTCAATACAGTCTCCTACTTTAAATAAGCCAGAAGCCCCTTTATAGACTCCACCCATAAAGCAAAGAATAAATTCTTTCACACTAATGGCCACCGCTGCGGCAATGGCCACAAGGGATAAGGCAAAGGTTTTAATCTCAGTAGACCAGGTCAGAAAAAGTAGAAAAACAAATAATAGCGAGATGAGATTTCGAAGAGTCACACGCCATTTACGCTTGGTTTCAGACTTTATTTTCCATCTTTCGATCCAACGAGCGAGGATGTATTGAATACAAATCACTACCAAAAAGAGCATCAGGCTCAGCCAAAGCTTTTCTGTTCCGAACCAATTCAAGGCATTTTTCAAATTTTCATAGTATATCATGGTTCTTCTCAATCACTCTCTATCTTTAAGCTTTGATATCTATACCTAAGCTCAATGAGAAAGGCTAGAAAAAATTTAAAAAATACTCGATTTTAAAATGTGCCCTAACTAAAACTCACTCATAGGTGCCATTATTGAGATAAAGCGCAAAATGGGAGAAGAAATGAGGCTTAGTTTTATATTCTTAAGGTAAAAGCCCTTGTTGTATTGCCTTATTGTATGTGCCCCACAATTTCCCAAAATAAAAAGGATCTGTGGCATATCCGTTTTTTGAAATTGAAATTTTTGTTAGAGAATCCGGAGCAATTAATAGCTGCTTATTTACTATAATGGTTTTTACTTTTTCTCTACAGTCTTGGTACTGTTCAATAGCTGTAATGCTTGATGCAGTTCCGTATTCTTCACTCGTTGAAACACGGGTTTCACAACTCCGCTCCTGAAGGCTAAAAAAATAGGCTCCAGCTGGAGAACTCCAGACAACTTTGTTTTTGTCCGTGAATTTAAACTCACTTGAATCTTGCTGCGCTTTTTTTAGTGTGGCTGCTATTGATTTTAGTTTTCTCCAGTGAGAAATCTTAGAATTAATATTTATAGCATTATTCACTAGAGGCAAGAAACTTTCTAAGGGGTGAAGCATTTCAGAAACAGTTCCTACATTATCCCCTGTATTAGATTTACTAGGACAGTAGCGTTGATAGCTTATACCCGAATCACCCCAAACTTTCTTTGAAATTTTATCAATGTTGAGACCTTTAAACTCTGAGCTCTTGCAGTTTCCATAGATAAACAAGTTAGAGTATGTGTTTTGTATAGCCCCACTTATGTTTCTCTGAAAGATCTTCATTCCCTCACCCCAGCCAGACTCAAGAGCAGCATGAATAGCAAGTGCCCTTGCTGGTAGTCCCGTGCGCTTTTGAATCTCTACTGCGGCTGGCCATACAAAATCAAGAAATCTTTTTTTCTTTACGACTCCATCCATGTGAATTTTAAAATCGGGAATCCTAACCTGATCTAAATTTTCAAAAATATTATCAATACGTATAACATCACTTTGAGCTCTTGTTTCTAATAGAGTCTCGAGTGCTTCTTTGGCAAGCCAGTATCCTGCTGACTCATCTCCGATTTTAACTTGAGGCAATACTAAATAATCCACTTGATTAAAACCTAAGATGGCAAAAGACTCTTTGTCAGAAATATTATAGTTCTGGGCTTTTTCAGCAACAGGAGTCAGCTCAAGACTTTCCCCTTCTTTGAGCGGGAAAATAATTGATTTATCATAAGCTGTAAAACTCTCTGTTTTATTATAATTCTCAAGTATCGTTTTTTGAATCTCTATCCATCCATCTTGATTAGTTTGAGAACCTAAAAACCCAACCAGATCTGAGGCCTGTCTAATGTCTGATATTAAATCAAAACCAGAAACAATTTCACATTCGTCAGATGTGAGCTGAGAATCCTTGTGCTCAAAGTCCGTGATAGAGGCACACTTGGTGGCAGAGCCTAATTCGCTTTGCCATAAAGCGAATCTTTGAGCCTGAGCCGAATCTTCGTTTTCTATGAACACCCAAGTTTTGGGGACATCTTTATACTTTCTAAGATCCAAACTCATCAATCCCTTTAAGTTTTTCCAGCTGTTTCCATCAGAGGAAAAACTTAATTTATCAATAGCCTTTAGATTTAAACCTTCAGAATTTGGATCTAAAATTAAAAAAATCATCTTACTTTCAAGCTTTAAACCCAGCTCTTTCAAAAGTCCACTTGGATTTTGCGCTAAATCCTTAAACTCTAACCCATAAAAATCTCTACCGACAACAATCATATCAGCCTCTGAAATGGACTGGTCTAACTCCCTTAAAGTGTTTGCATCTAAACTTGTTTGAACCTGAGGCTCACCCAAAGCTACCGGCAAAGGAGCCTGCAAGCCTGTTTTTCTATAATCCAAAGGATTTATCCTATAGTAATCACTCCTGGCACCAGGAGCTAAACTACTACTTTGAGGCGCACAGCTGACAAATAATGTCACCATCGTGATGTGAGCTAGGATAAAAAAGGGTTTTAGAATGTGTTTCATAGTGTTATGACTCTAAGGATGCAAGAAACCACCCTAAATTTTAAAGACTTACACGAAAAAATAGCTCATATTATTCACCAATCTTTTTTTGGCAAAATATCCTCTAAGGCCATTACCCAGACTATCTTAAAAGTGTCGGACCTCTACGTAAAAGACGATAAGGGCTCTCATTGGAAATCCAAAGAGTTCCAAACAGCCTATCTTAGTCATTTTTTACCGATGAACATTTTGCGACTCATCCAAGTTTTAGAAAGAATCAAAAAGTATGATTTTTTAAATAAACTCCACTGGTATGAATTAGGCAGTGGCGTGGGAGCCTTAGACATGGCCCTACAACAGTCAGAGTTTGAGCCTACCCAAATCACCCTCAGCGACAGCTCATCAGAGGCGAAACAGCTTTATCATAAATTGTTTGGCCAAAACCATGAGTACGCCATACAAAACTTTAAAAATGCACCCCAGGTTTTAAGTGCGCGCACCCTTTTTGTTTTTTGTTTCTCCTTAACAGAGTGTGCGACGATTCCAGATTGGATTTATAAAAAAGATCACGTCCTCATTGTGGAACCAGCTTTAAAATCCAAATCAAAACGTCTGATAAAAATGAGACAAAAATTTATCGACTCTGGATTTGAGGTCCTAGCCCCCTGCACCCACAATCAAAAATGCCCCATGGAAGGCGGCAGGGAGGATTGGTGCCATGACACCACCTCAGGCACTCCTTGGGCTGAGCTCTGCGATTATTATTCATATTTGCCGTTTAAGACCCATAGACTGGGTTTTTCTTATCTGCTTGTAAGCCGTGGTCATAAAAATTTATTTACAAACCAGATTCGAGTGATTGGGGATCCTCTAAAAGAAAAGGGCAAAAGCAAAATCATGATTTGCCAGGACTCAGAACGTGAGTTTGCAGCTCGCCTTAAAAAAGACGGTCCTTTAGGCGAGTTTTCAAGGGGTGAGCTCATAGCTGAGCTTCAAACCACCGAAAAGAAGTCTAATGAATGGCGTCTTAAACCCTTTACTTCTAGCGCTCGCACTCAGCCTTAGTCTACAGGCTAAAGCCCAGTCTCAGTGTACCCAAATGAGTCCTGAAAGCCGAAGCCACTGGGAGGGGTCTTACACTTCTGCACAAACTCAAAAATTTAAAAATTTTCTAAGTTCCTTTTTTGAAAAGAGTATTTTGGATATTGATTCTAAAGACATTCAAAAAAGCCTTTCCACAGATCTGTTTGCTAATTTAGATCAAAGACTTTGGCTTAAAAAATTAGGACCACAACCCTTACCCCAATTGTTTATCTCTAAAGTCAGGTCACAATTAGCGGGACTCTTAGACCAAAACTATTATCAAGTGATTGAAAGGCACCTCAAAAAAACCCTCAGCGTTAAACCCGAAATCACGTCTTCAAAATTAGGAAGCTGTCATTTAAAGCAAAATGCATTTTATGGAAATTGCTCTAACAGCTCTGTGGTTCGAATCCAGCTTTCCAATGAAACTTGTGACAGCTCAGTGTACTTTCCCCAACTAAAAATCTTAGTAAATAGTGAACTCCAAATCCAAGATATCTTTTTTGGGTCCCACGCCCTTTTAAGAACCAACTACCAACGCTTCGATGATATGAAATACCAACTCGGCTCCCAGTGGGTCAGCTATTTGAATCAACTAGGCCAAGGCCAAATCACTGGGATTTCAAACACAAGGCGTTTACCGGCTTCAGACTCGGAAAAGTAGTTCAATAGAACTTAAAATTCTAAGCACGTTGTATAGGTCGCCGTTAATTTGCGGCGTTTTTTAACGACGTAGTGTACAACTCGGGGCTGGTTGAACATTCATATGTCCACTGCAAAAATCATCTCAAGTCGAAATTAGAGTGTGCTCATAAAAACTAAGCTCGACTTAGTCTGAACTCAAACCTTCACTTAATTTTGCCTGTGTGCACTCTACTTTCTTGTGACCTGCTATTCTCATTTGCTCGCATGAATGTTTTTATTAGCTCCTGCTCATCTCCAGATGAGCTCTTAATTTAACAATTTCAACAGGGACTCAGGATCTTTTCTGAAGCAAGCCTTTCACAATTTGAAGTTAATTTAGACACTTTTTTCTAAACTCTAAAACCAAATATAAACTCATCTGACTCTTAGACCTTGTCATTTAGTTAAAACCAATTTGAAAGCCAGAAAAACCTTTACCACAGCTGGCTCCCTTTATTTTTTCACTCTAAAAGCCGCTAAGAAGCTATGCTTCAAAAAATATTTTTAATAACTTTAGTTCTGGGGCTGGCAGCTTGTGAGAGTGGAACCCAGATCAAGGCTTCGAGCCTAGTTGCTGAAAGTCTCGCTTCATCATCATGTCCCAACTTTAAATCCCAACTCTACGATGAGCTTTTCAGCTGGACTGATGAAGATGCTGACTTCAAAATGCCTAGCTCTGATGAACTTGAGGCAGAACTGAAGTCCAAGATTTCAAACTCGCAAATTATTGATGTCACTTTAAAAACTAAATATATAGATTCTATTATCTCTATTTACAAAATATTTGCAGCTCAACCTGACGTTGCTGCAAATGACTTTAAAAAATTTTTAGCCCATCTTGAAACTCAGGATCAATCCGAATATAAATATAAATCAGCATTAGCCAACCTGGATCAACTTGTGAACCAAACCCGAGAGGTTTCAAAAGATATTGGACTTGAGTGCGTAGTAAAAAATGAAGTACCTCCAGAAGAAAAACCTTCTGAAGATTCAAAAACAGAACTTCAACTTCACCCCATTGTTTATGGCGGCTTTAAAACCATGGCCGTTGCCTACCAAAGCTGTGAGGCCGCTCGTTCCCCTGCACTGACTTCAGAAGATCAAGACCTCGAAGGAATTGCCATAGTGGGCAAACATGAGACCGGACGTGGTAACAAGCGAGAGGTCTCAAATTTAAACCTGGTTCAACAAACTCATGCCTACCTGGCCAATCACAATTCAGGCGGTCAGTGTCAAAGTACTTTTAAGACACCTCTAATTTATGATTTTGGAGGTAAACCCTACAGTAAAAGTGAAGCAGACTCTCCACTAGATTATTTCCGTAATCATGGCACGGGCTCCAAAGAATTAGGAACGGATTGCTCTGGATATGTGTTTTCAGCCCTCGCTACTGCAGGTTTAAAACTTCATCCCAAAGTAGAATTAAAAGCTCGAGGAGTGTTGTCCTATAACGCTCGGCGCTTCTTAGATCCGATTAAAGGTGGCACGGCTTGCTTTAGAAAACTCCAAAGTCATAAATCAGAAAACATCCAAAACGGAGACCTTGTTGTCACAGCTGGACATATTTTTATTGTGGACCAAGCCAATAGCCATCCCCTTGGTGTCGACACAACCGCATCCCAAAGAGATTGCAATGATATTACTGAAGATGATTTTAATTTTGAAGTCTTACAGAGCTCCCCGTCTAAAGGAGCTTTGGGAATTAACCGCATGAAGGCCACTGACTACTTAAAAAGCAGCAAAACAATGAGATTAGAGCTTATCAGATATGCTCAGCACCTTTGTATGAGCAAATTCAATTCCACGCAAGCCTTAGATCAACCCAAACTCTCTGTGGTCAGACACAAACAAACCCCTGAATGCCTCAGCTCAAAAAAGATCAAACTCTCTAAAGAGTCTTGTGTAAAAGCCTGCCTCTAATCTTCGGTGCCAGGCTAGGCTTTGAGGATGCGCTGCATCGTCAAAAGGGGACTGGCGCCGAACAAAAGTTTAACCTGAATGCTATGGATTATAGTATTGTTGTTTCTCTTTTGACTTTGACGGCTTTAGAATTAGTTTTAGGTATTGATAATATTGTTTTGATTTCAATACTCACGTCGAAACTTCCAGAAAAAGACCGCCCTATGGCCAGAAGGCTGGGTCTCGTGCTCGCACTGGTTTTCCGTGTGCTCTTTTTGTTCTGTGTGACATGGCTCGTTCAACTCACAACCCCTTTATTTGAATTTTTGAATCATGGGTTTTCGGTAAGAGACCTTGTCCTCTTAGTCGGGGGGCTCTTCTTGATGGCTAAAGCCGCAAGTGAAATTTTTCATTTTGTGGAATATGAAGGACACAGTACTAACCCTGCTATCAGTAAAGTGAAAGCCTCTTTTAATAGTGTGGTCATTCAGATTGTTATTTTTGATATCATTTTTTCACTGGACTCCGTCCTCACAGCCGTGGGCTTAACTGACAATCTCTATATTATGATATTTGCCGTTATGGCCTCAATCACATTCATGTTGATTTTCGTAAATGAAATTTCCGAGTTTGTAGAAAATAACCCCGCAATCAAAGTCTTAGCATTGTCATTTTTGATTTTGATTGGAATGCTTCTTGTTGCCGAAGGGGCGGGTCAACATTTTGAACGAGGCTATGTCTATTTTGCTATGGCTTTTTCTCTCGGGGTGGAGCTCCTTAATAGACGTAAGAAAAGAAAGTCTAAGCTACTTTAAGCTCGGGCTTTTGAGTGGCTTCTAAATCAAAGCTAAAGCTAAAGCGAGTGCCTCTGCCTACTTGAGTTTTAACAGAGATCTCTCCGTCGATTTCTTGCATATAGTTTTTTAGAGCGCTGAGTCCCAAACCGCGACCAGAAATTAAACTGGCTTCACTTTTAAGAGAAAAGTTCTTATTAAATATTGATTCTAAAACAGCCTCATCACTGAGTTTTTCACAACATAAGCCATTGTTTTCCAGCTGAGCTCGAATGAAATCCAAATCGATGCCTCGCCCATCGTCTGAGATGCTGACTTGAAGTTTATTCTCTTCTCTTAAGGCTTGAAATGTAACTTCGCCTATATTTTTTTTACCCAAAGCTTCGCGTTCCTCTGGAGCTTCTATCCCATGGTCAATCGCATTATTAATGCTGTGTACAAAAAGAGCGAAAAACTCCTGAACAGGTTCAGGGTCCAAATAAATCTCCTCTTTGACGTCAATATTAAATCTAATATTTTTTCCAAGTCGTAAAGCCTGTCTTTGTGATGCTAGCTTTAGGTCTTCAAAAATATCTTTAATTTCTCTAAATTTAAAAATATTTTGAAACTCCCTGAGTAAAACGGAATCTCCCTTCTGAGCTTGAAGTCTATGCTCAAAATTATTGAGCAAGGTTCGACTCACATTCACTGTATTTAAAAATTTATCTTTATTGAGCTTAAGCTCACTGCCATATTTTGATTTAAACTCCTGATAAGATAGATTTAGTTTTTTATAGAGATTCGAACTTGAAAGGTTCTTGTCTGTGTCTAACTTAAGCTCAGTTTCAATACCGTGAACCACTTCCATTATACTATTAATGGAAAATAAACCTAATGAGGCTTTCAGAGTATGAAGTTCACTGATCACTTCATATTTATTTAGAGTCGTTAAACCTTTTAGCTTTCCAACACACTTTTCAATCTGATCTATGAGGCCATAAAACCCCTGAGGATCTTGGTACCTTGCAATAATCATCTGCGCCCTATCATGGGCTGCTTCTGCTTCTTTTTTAGCCTTGAGTTCTTCGCTTACATCTTTAGCAATCATAACGACAGAATTTATTTTTTTAGTTTTCTCTTCACGAATAGGAGCAAAAGAAAGTCTAATGTACTGATCCTTCTTATTTTTAAACTCTTTAGGTCCATAGGCGCAAAATTCTTCAAAAGGAAGTTTTTCTTCTACTAAAAACTGGAACCAGTTCTTGTATTTTTCAGTAAGCACATCATTTAAATTTAAAATTTCAAACAAACTTTGAGTTGGAGTCTCCTCACCAAAGTAGAGCTTCGCCTGAGAGGAAACAATCTCTGTGGATCTCGCCTCTAAATCAAAAATAATAAAACCATCACTCAAACTGTTGAGCATGCTTTGTATGAGGCTATTGTATTTCTTTAGGTTTAAACTCGCTTCGAAAAGCTCTTCAGATGAAAATCTCACACTTCGGTTAGCCACCTCTAGTAGATCCTTATCTTGATCATAAGCTAAACCTACAAAACGAAATAAGTCGGTAAATCCAGTAATCAGATTTGGATTCTCAGGAGAAATCTTTTTTGACTCAAGTAGACTCAAAAGTTGAGACAACTCCCCTTCAATGTCTTTAGTCTTTAAGCTTCTTTTGATTTGTCTTAAGAGTCTTTTATGAAGCATAGTTTATCCCAACTCCATACAAAAAACAGCTCGGGCTTTCATCTTTTAAGCCCACCTCGCTCAACACTTATGAGCTCAACGTAAAGTGGGCCTTTACTACACAAAAACTCGATGAGTACTTTTTGGCCGGCAAAGCTTGAAAAGATATTATGATTATGTCCTAAAACAAAAACAGGTAAGCACATACCCAACTTTATTCCATTGGCACTGCAGCTTTCTTTAACTAAACCTAAGACAATGTTAATGATTTCGCCAACACCACCCACAAGCTTTTCATCACCAAACTCTACAGGCTCGCCAAAAAATCCAGTCATTAATTTTATGATTGTGTTTCTATCAAAACCTAAAGCCATAGTACCTTTGATTTCTTCAGATAAAAAATTGATCTCATTGGATGAGGTGTAAGATTCCTGTACCAAGTTCACAATTCCAGAAACCTCGTAGCTCTTGAAGTCAGTAGGATTTGAGCTCATACCAATCTTAATTAATTTTTCCCCAAGAAGCATTTCGAATGTATTCATCACGGCTTTTTCACACCAGAGAGACAGTTCATTTTCAAAGTTGAGTTCTTCAATTTTTTTTAATGCAGACATAGGTTTAGGTCCCTACTTTTTTGAGTCTAGAATAGGGTCCCAAGTGTTTTGTGATTTTTTTTTCTAACTCCAATGCCACGAAAGGCTTCATAATGTAATCTGCTGCTCCGCTATTTATGGCCTGAATAACGTGATCAGAATCACGTTCAGCTGATATCATGATAATGGGAATATTTTTAAGTTTTGGATGGCTCTTACAATGCTTTAAAAGCTCAAGACCATTCATGCGTGGCATATTCCAATCTAAAAAAATCATGGAATAGGGTGTTGAATTGCTGATCGAAGCCTCTAACTCTTGTAAAGCTTCAACACCATCGCGCACTTCTTTGTATTGATCATACCCCAGTTTTTCTAAGGATTTTTTAATAAGGGTACGGATTAGTGGGAAGTCATCCACTAACAAAAAAGACTTCTGACTCATAATGGCTCCTACTGATATTTTCTACTCTATCTATCGGAAGATAGAGTCAAAAATTTCACACAATATGAGAGAGATTGAGTAGCTCATTTATTTTTTTTGAGCTTTCATTCTATAAAGAGCGACAATAGAGACCGCTATATAATGGAGCAAGACAAAAGCCGCGACATACTCACCGCCCCCAAGACCAAAAGCATAAGCATGCAGTCCCTTACCAAAAACAAAGTTCACACCATACCAAGCAAAAACAACCAGACTAAAACCTAAGACAGCACCGGCTGTCATCCCAAAATGAGCGATCCATCCCACAAGACGAGCATGAAGAAGGGCCAAGTATCCTAGAACGGCTACTAAAGCCCCTGACTCCTTAGGGTCCCAGCCCCAAAAGCGTCCCCAACTGTAATCCGCCCAAATTCCACCTAAGATGATTCCGACAGCGAGCAGGAAAACACCGATTTGCAGGGCTCGGTAAATGGAAAGGTTAATCTCTTTAATCTGTTTGAGGTTTTTCTTTTCCTTAAAAAATAAAAACAAGTTGATATCGCCCAAAACCATGGCTAATAAAAAAGCCGAGTAACTGATAGTCACCGTAAGAACATGGGTTGTGAGCCAAAAATTGCTTCGTAAAACTGACATTAGCGGCTGGATCGTAGGGTCCAAGGTAACAGGAGCACTATCTGCTAAAATCAACATCAGTACGGCAGAAACTGCACTTCCAAAAAGCACCACTCGGTTTCTATAAAAGTACTCTATCCCCATTCCAAAAAGCACCGCCCCCCAAGGGACCCAAATCACTGTTTCATACATATTAGAAACCGGAGGGCGTCCTGAAATCCAAACCCTCAAAATAAATCCTAAGCTATGTATTAAGAAAGCAAGAACCAGAAAAACCCAACCAGAATAATAGAATTTTGTATTATTAAAGATCCAAGCTAATAGCAAAAGTAAAGCCGCCAGAAAATAAACAATCCAAGCCCACTTTAATGGACGATTTTGATTATAAAAAAGTTCTGCCTTAACTTTATTTTCTGGAGGCAAAGTCACAGTTAAATTTCCAGCTAAGTGAGATGTCCATAGCTGAATTTGCTTATTAAGTCCTGCCTGGGTCAGTGGTGTTTTTTTAGGCCCAAGGTTTTCCATGAACTGAGTCACCAGAGATTTAAATTTATTTTTGACTTCGGGGTCTTCAAACTGGTTGACATTGAGCCAAGCTTCCCCGCTGTTAGGGGGATAGAAATTAAGAATCTCACCTGTACTAATAGCCTTAAAAAGACTAATGGAGTTTTCAATTTTTTGTACCGCTTGCTCTAAGGCATTTAAATCATCTTCACTTTTATTTTTAGTTCTTACAGTTTGAAAAAATGAAAATATAGCAGGGTTAGAGAGAAGCTTTTCAGGACTAAAATATTTTTGGCCAGGATCAAATTTAAGTTTTTCCTTAAGCCCCTTGTGATCCACTCGAATAAAATCGGTTTGCGCCCATTCAGCAGGAGCTAAAAACCAAGTAAAGACGACGTTAGCTGGATCTTTATTCATAAAGCTATCTTTGCCATGGGTGATCAACAAACTCTCTCTAGCAAAAGAATCAAAAGCTTTTACGCGCCCGCCGTTTTGAATTAATATTTCACCTATAGAACCTGCAAAAGAGGCCGTTCCTAAAAATTGCACACTTAAAAAAACGAACGAATAAAATATGTGCTTAAACATGATTCACCTTTTTTCTTTTTTTCTTTTTAGACCTTAGGAATAAAAACAATACTCCTAAGCAAATCAAAAAAGAGCCTAAATATTTAAAGAATCGACCTGGATCTTTGTTCACAGTTAGAACGGAGTGAGTGGGTTTTCCTGACTCATCTTCGATAAAACTAGATTGATAAAACGAAACCCCTTTGTAGTGAAGAGGTTCATTCATTGCAATAGTCTTGATGTCCCCTTCTGGCAGCTGAACTTGGCTTTCATAACTTTTAGCCTGATTTATGCCTTGATATCTTCCCACTTTAAAAGAGAGCAGCTTTAATGCAAAGCCCAAGTCTTTTTTCTCTTTAGCAAAGGAGAGTATGTTGACATAATCTTTTTGAAACAACTTTAGGGGCTGACCTAAGCCCACCCAGAGGTCTTTATTTAAAGGGGTTTCAACAAGCAGCGCAGAACGTGTGAACTTATTCTCCCCTCCATGCTCAGTGTACTTAATCACCTCCCGTGCTTGGGGATACACCTCGAGCACTCTAAGCTTAAAATCCATCCAACCGGTAGTGATCAAATCCCCTTTTGTAAGGACTCCAGTTTTTAAAGTTTCAGGCTTTGATTTCGAATAAATTTCGTATCCCACTTTTTGATTCTTGTTTTTCTTGAAAATAATTTCAAACTTAGAAGTGGGTTTATAATTTTCACCAGACAAAACTAATCGTGCTGGCCCAAGATCTACTTCATCTTTCTTTTTTGAAGGATCCAAATACAGCCAGCCGGTCTCTTGAACATTCATACCCGAAAGTAAAAATCGAACGGCCACTCCGGACCCAGTAGGCTCATACTCTTCTTTAGGAAGAGCAAAGTGAACATATTTTTTAACTCTGTATGAGCCTTCGGGTGTGGTGATCACATATCTATATGTTTCAGGAGGTTTTGAAACAAAATCCGTACGCTCTCTGTGAAGGGCCGTGTAGTTTTCTCCATCAAGTGAACCATAAAGAGCTAACTCACGTTCAGAAATTTCTGCGTAGCGCTCAGAGCCCCCAATTTCAAAAACTAAAACTCCATCAAGTCCACCAATTCTGGTAAGAAGTGAACCAAAGATAAGAACCATTATTCCAATATGAGCCAGGATAAAAGAAGTGTGTCGCTTTTTCCATGGCCAACGATCTACCATCACCGCAGTCAGGTTCACGCACAAAAGAGCCATGAGAAAGTACATCCAAAAACCATCGTACACCCACTTCTGCGCGAGATAACGATCATAATAAGTTTCAACTAAAGTCCCCGTGACCGATAAAATGGTGATTCCTAAAATAACTATAACAGCCAGTTTAATGCTAGAAAAAAAATCAAAAAGAGATTCTAAAGCGGAAACAAGTTTTTTCATTAATCTGTCTGGCTCACCCACTGGCTTAAATCATAACCCTTAGCATAAACAAAATTTATTTTTCCCAAAACTTCTCCAACCTGGGCTTGGTTCAAGCTTTCTTGGGCTCTTTCTAAGGAATTCCTCAACTGTAAAATCTGAAAAGAACTGACCCGCCCTATTTGATAGGCTCTTTGGGCCTGATGCAAAGCTCGTTGGGCCATATTTACCCACTTTTCACTTTGCTCCACAAGTAATTGTGATTTTTGGATCTCCTCCTGAGACAAATTCTCAGAGAGCTTCAATTTTTGATTTATATCCTGTTTTTGCTTTTCAATAACGATGCGGTCCATTTCCCAAGATTTCTTCTTATAGCTGCGCTCTCCACCTTGATAAAAAGTCCAAGACACCTGGGCCCCCAAACTATACCCCCAGAAATCAGGGTCAAATGTGTCCAAAAAGCTATAAGTTTGCGCCCCATAGCTTAAATTTAAGACCAATTTGGGGAGGTATTTTGAATTTTCAACTGCTTGGGAAATCTGGAGCACCTCTTCAGAGAACTGCAGTTTTTGAACTGCCAGTGAAACCCCAGGTTTCAGGTTTTCAACCGGCGCTAGATTTGGCCTCAACTTAAAGTCCTCATCTTGGGCCTCTTCGCCTACAAGACTCAACCACTGAGCCTTGAGCAGATTGAGTTGCTTGCTATAGTTTGCCAGCCTTGGGCTGTAAGAATAATAATCGGCCTTTACCTGGCTCAATTCAAAACTTTCTAAATCACCTCGCCTGGCTCGTCGTTTTGTGATCTTAAGGTATTTTTCTTGAGCGGCTTGGGATTCTTTGAGGATATCCATGGACTTCAAGACGGAATAGGCCCGCACCCAGATCTCTAAGCTTTGTTTTACGAGTTCATTGAGTTCGTATTCTGAATCAATTTTTGATTGCTCTAGATATTTCTCTCGAAGCTTTAAAGTCTTCCAAATACGACCGCCAAGATAAGGACTCCACTGAGAGCGAATTTTCCAATTATAAACCTCATCTGGAGAAATAAAACTGGAAAAGCCCCCTAAAGCTGCCGAAGGAGCCGGCTGATCTTGATATTGCCCACCAAAGACAAATTCTAAACTGGGGATTAGCTGTGTCCAAGCTTCCCTTAGAGAAGACTCTGCTTTTTGAGATTGAGCCTGTATGAGGGCAAACTTAGGACTTTGAGCCTTAATTTTTTGGGGTAATTCTGACAATTTAATTTCTGCACCAGCGAATTGATGACATATTAAAATACTGAGTGCTATATAAACCTTAAACTTCCACATAAAGCCCCCTCGCCTTAAATTCTTTTGATACATCCTCAATCACCAATGCTAATTTCTTTTGAGTTGGCTTAAATAGCTCTGACTTTTGTTTGGTTTTTTCATTCATATACAGATCTCTTCGGAGCTCAATCTGCAAACAGTGCTGCCCTTTATCAGGACGACCATAAGTTTTGGTAATCCCCCCGCCAACATAAGGAAAGTTTTTTTTCACCTCAAAGTGGTGAGACAAAAAAACCTCTTCAACTAGGGCCATGAACTCCGCAGAACAAGATTTTCCCATAGAATCACTTAATACGATCTCAGCTCTCTTTTGACCTGGATCTTTATGAATATCAGTTCCAGAACTAGGCATGCTATGCAGATCAATCTGGTAGATGTCTTTAGCAGACTTTGACTTCCAATCACTATAAACTTTTTTTATTTTTTCATGAAATGGAAAATACACATTTTTAAAAAGTCCATCAAACTCACTTTGGTTTAAGGCTCTCGGCAATAATGGGGCTCCCGCAGAAGTCTGTTTCCAAAAAAACCCGTTCTTAAATGTGTTCTCAGGTAAAGAGGCGCCCACGAGTTGGCTTTGATCCACATCATCTAAAGTTCTGTTTGGATCCCCAGCATACCTATGCCAGGGGTTTTTGATAAATTCCCAGCCATAGCTTAGGACAGACTTTTCATACAGCTCGTCTACAAAGCGATCCACATCATACATCAGGGTCACTTCGTCTAACTCTTTAAGCCAAAAAGCCTCGGGGGGGAACAACTCGCCAGAGTGAGGGCAGGTAAAAAAAAGATTTTTTTGCATGCTCTTAATATAACTCTAAGTCTTAGAAATGATTAGCTTAGACCAGTTCGTTTTGACCCAGCCCATTAACCCAGAAATGATTCATAAGATAATTTTAAGGATAAGATTTTAGGATCACTGACTCTAAAAGTATGCACCACAGTATTTAGAAATCTATTGTCAGCTCCATTGAATGAGTTACTATCGAGCTTTAAAGGACAAAATAATGAACTGGACTCCAGATGGAAAATTTTTAACTTGTATCTTTGAGTTTAAAAACTTTAAACAGGCTTTTGGGTTTATGACCCAGGTGGCTTTTGAAGCTGAACAGATGAACCATCACCCTAACTGGGAAAATGTTTACACTCGGGTTCATATTAAACTGACCACACACGATAAAGGCAAAGTGACCGACAAGGACCACCAGTTGGCTCAAGCTATTGATAGTATTTTTACGCAATTTAAAGATCTATAAAAGGAGATTTTCATATGAAATCCACATTTAAAATACTTATTACACTTCTGAGTTCCGCACTCTTATTGAGTCAGAACAGTCAGGCTTATTTCACAACATCCGAAACTGGCAGTATTCTTGAAAGAGAGCATTGGTCGCTGCTTCTAGCCCCACAGTTTATCACCCAGGGTTCAAACGGGTTTAATATTATTACAGGTCTTAACGCACCTTTGGCCGATTCCTCAAACTTGATGCTTAAGATGGGTTTTGGGGAAGTTGATTTTTTTACTGAGATCTCATTAAAGTGGATTCCAATTCCGGATTATGAATCCCAGCCTGCGATCGGAGTTAAACTCAGCTTTCAATATGCACATCTTGGCGCTTACAACCAATTTTCTTTTGGAGCTGCTCCCATTGTGAGCAAGAGCTTCTCTTGGGAATACGGCAACCTAGAGCCCTACGCCTCACTTCCTATTCACTTGAGCTTTTTTGACCAAAAGCTCCTAGACCCCGTCCTAGGGTTTCAACTGTCTCTAGGCTTGATCACTCAATTTGAATCCATTGAAGATTTTGAATTCTTTGTTGAAGGAAACTTTAACCTAGATGACTCTACAAACTCCGTGGTATTTGGGGCAAGGTATAACTTTGACACTTTAGTCGGTCAGATGAGACCTCAATCTTAATCTAAAAGCAAGGACATCAAAATGGGTTTATTTAAAAAATTAAGTCGTTTTTTAGTTGGATCATTGCCAAATATTTTCAATAAAGAAGGCCAAGTCATGCATAAGCACAGTGATAAAAAATGGAACGACTGGGAGTCTCGATACCTCTCTAGCGCCGACTATAACTGGAGGTCTCATACAGGTCGCAAGCATGGCGGGTTAAAAAAGTAGAGTCCACCCATTTTTTACAGCAGTTCCAGAAAAAAGCTCAGGACTTGGGTTTCTTGGAAAGCCATTGGCTTTCTCCACTCCCCCAGCCTCAGACTTTAGAGCGCTACAAGTCTCACCTTGATCGAGGAGATCACGGCTCGATGGACTACCTTCATACTCATCTCGAAGCTAAAACTCATCCCGAAAAACATTTTTCTAAATTTAAATCTGTCTTTGTTTTAACTCACAGCTACCTTCCTCATCCAGAAGATCAAGATCTATGGCCAGCGCTAAAGAAGGCCCGTTATGCCCAAGGGAGAGACTATCATTTTTGGTTGAAACAAAAGTTAAATGTCTTAGCCCAATATGTCTCAGAAGAACACCCTGAACACGAATTTCAAACAGCAACAGACAGCCTCCCTATCTTAGAGCGTGACTGGGCTTCCCAAGCCGGTTTAGGTTGGATCGGAAAAAACACATGTCTGATCCACCAAAAACATGGTAGCTTTTTTTTTATTGGCGAAATTTTAAGTACTCTTGACCCAGGTGATTTAAAATTACCCACAGCTCACCCCAAGCGTTGTGGCAGCTGCAACAAATGTGTAGAGGCTTGTCCGACTGAGGCTTTGAGTTCTACTGGACTGAATAGCAACAAATGTATTGCTTATTGGACTATTGAAACCCGAGATATTCCACCAGAGAACATTCAAAAAAAAATGTCTTCTTATTTTTTTGGTTGTGATATTTGCCAAAGCGTATGCCCATGGAATGAACTGAATCACAAAGCTGAGAAATCAAAGTTTGAAAAAGACCTTGAAGAATCAAGCATCACACCTGAGCTGATTCAAAACCTTGAAGAAGTGCTCACCTCATCTAACAAACAACTCACTCGAATAACAAAAAAGCTTCCTCTTTCAAGAGCCAGATCCAATGGGCTTAAAAAAAATGCTCTTTTGCTTGTTAAGAGTCATAAGATTAAGTCACTTTATGGTTTAGTATCTAGTTTAGAGTTTGAGTATGAAAACTTAAAGGAACTCCAAAATGAGATCCGTAAGTTGCAGTTCAAAACGTCCCAATAGAGAGATGAAACTCAAAAGGAGATTCGCCTCTCATTCGTTTTCTGTCGAGCTTAAATCCCATTTCGGCGTTAATCGCCCCCACAGGCGTGTGGTATCTTAATCCAAACCCGGCACTATGCCTGTAAGTGTCTGTGATATTTACCCCACCGATTCCTACGCCCCCAGCATCATAAAAGAGTCCGCCCCAAACATTATCCATAAAATAAAGAGGATGCCTGAGTTCTAGCTTTAAAAGATAATAGTAACTTCCACGAGGGAGAAACAATAAGCTCCCCCCGGTAGAACCTCCACCAAATATATTGAGCTCTTCTTCGGCGGGCACCCTTTCAATCGGATTCGAAGGATCATAGCCTCTTAAAGTGCTTGTCCCGCCAAGGAAAAAGGCTCTCGACTTAGGAAAAAAGTCAGTTCCTGAGCTGAGGTTATACAAATATCCGGCTCTGACCACACTTGCAATCACCAGCTCTGAAGATGCTAAACGATCATACCTCGTGTAGTTGCCTTGAAACCTAAGAAAATCAATATCTTCCTCTAGCGAGCCTGACAAAAGGCGAGTCCCCAAAAGAGACGGAGCATAGTCTAGCTCAAAACGAGAATAAGAGCCTCTATCTGGCAAAAAAGGATTGTTTCGATAGTCCCAATCTAAAATCAACCCGATAGAAGACACCACTTCAGTAATCTCAGCAAACTGCTGATCCAGTTCAAACTCACGTCGAAAATCTAGAGAGAGTATTTTCAAAGTAGCTTTAAGATGAGCCGAGTATTCTTTTTCAAATAAAATATCAAAGTTATTAGATTCAATAGCGGTGATGGTGCCGGCACTGTCGTCAATCTCCCAAATATTACTGTAACGTCCATAAGACAGGCGTAAGTTATTTTTTTTACCTAGAAAAAAGGGTTCTAAATAACTTATATTTAGTTGATCTTCCAAAAAATTAATTTGTGAAATATTTGAACTGAGCTCCACTCGCCCTACTAAAGCCCTAGCCGTGCCATAGAGATTACGATACCCCACACCCATAAAAGCTCTGAGAGTATAGCCTCGTTCATTATTCATACCAAAACCAAACTGAAAATTACCGGGAAGTTTATCTTTAAGCTTAATTATAATTTCATGAGCTTTTGTGAGTTTATTACCTAAACGTATAGCTATCTCCGTGTATAATCCAGATCTTTTAAGGCGATCTTCAGAGCTAGTCAGTCTCTCTTGAGTCAAAACATCACCGATTTTAAAATCTATCTGATTTAAAACTACAGATTTCTTAGTTTTCTCTAAGCCTTCAATAATTATTTTTTCAACCTGTATTAAAGGACCTAATCGAATAGGAACTCGAATGTCGACTTGGTTCGACTCCTCATCATAGGTAAGAATTTCTTCTTCTTCAGTGTTAATTGATATTTGTAAATGCCCTAAGTCCAAGTAAAATTTATATATTTGATCAATGGCCTGCTCTAAGCGATTGAGTTTGATACGATCTCCCTCATTTATACCAGCCAAGATCGTTAACCACTCTGTATCAATTTCTTCTTCCGGGTCTTCAGCAATAAATTCTAATTTTCTAATCCTGGCTTGCTCCCCTAACGCAACTGACACTATTACATCTAGCTCATTGGAGAGGCTGTGTTTTACTTTTTTCGTTTCCACTCTCAGAATTTTTGACTGGAAGTAGGCTTCGTTATGAAGTCTGATTTTTAAATTTTTAAGCCCTTGATCTAAATCCTCAGGAACCCAAATGTTTCTTTGAATCAATTCAGACGACCTATTCTTTAAATAAGCCCCATACTCTTGGCAATCAGGCTCACTCTCACAACCTACAACATTTAAATAACGGATGTTTGACCTCACCCCTTCATTGACAGAAAAAATATACTTCCTAAAGTAAGTGTCAGGCGAAACCTCGACTTGTGTTTTTACCTGCGCAGAAAGATACCCTTTTGCATTGAGGAACTTTATGAGCTTATCCTTAAAGTAAAGATCAACATCTTGAATGGAGCTGTCCAATTGATTTTTATCTAAAACAGCTTGCAGATAAAGTGGGCTCAACTTGTGAGAACTCTCATAGAGCAAGATGATCTGCACTGGATTTTCAACATTAAAAATAAAAAAACGATTAGAATTTACGTCTTTAATCTGCGCAAATAGGTAGGAGCGCTCACGAAGGGTTTGATTCAAAAAAATTCTAGCTTCTTGACGAGTTTGAAAATCTTTTTGTTTAAGCATGAGATTCAGATCACGACTTAACTCTTGATTTTCAGAACGAACTTCAGCTCTATCACCAAAAACTTTCATTGAGCTTAAAATAAGAAAAACTAAAAATAAAATCTTCACTAATACATCACTCAAATTGCAAATTATATTGAACATCCAAGCCCAAAATATTTGATTGATCTGGGTTTCGAGTCCGCAGTAAACTTGCATCTTCAAGTTGCAAGTTTTCATAGGTCCCTAAAAGGGAAAAATTACGACTGAACTTATACTCTAGCACACCACTTGATTTTCGATTAACACCAAAGCTTTGACTCGCACTTGTACTGATTCGAGGGCTCCATGACTTTTTAAGGGTCACTTTGGGATTCACATCCTGATTGTCAAAAGCGGAACTGATCTGCAATGAAACTCCAAGTTGATCCTGCAGTCCCCTTGTGAGCTTATTATCGAGCAAAACAGATCCAATAGATAATCCCGTTTGACTCTGTTGATTTGATGTACTGATCTGCTGGTCGATATTATTGGAAATTTTAGTTCCAAAGGCCAAGAGTGAAACTATGGACTGCTCATCTAATACAGGTTCACTGCTCAAGCTTAAACTCGGATCCTTCACAGGCCCTTCAACCAAAACTCTCACTAGATAGTTTGTATTTACGATCTCATTATTATCAGTCACTTCAGAGCTTGCGACGGCATCAATAATAGGCTGGTCTACTAAAGATTCATTATAGACCAAATTGGCCTTTTCAACATTAAACTCATGCTCACGAAATCTGTATATAAAATCTGGAAGCGTCAGGATTTTTCCTGTAAATAGAGGTTCAGATAAATCACCTGTAATCTTTAATCCTCCAGTCACTTCACCTTTAAAGTCTGGAGTATCCACTTTAAAGCTAGGAGGAAGCTCAAGTCCTATATTAAAATGAATAGGAGAACTCTCCTTAGTCATTTGAGGAGAAAAAGGACTGGGCACTTCAGCTGTAACACCATCTGGATTATACAAATCCATTTTAAATGAGCCCCCGGTCAACTGGTAGTTGCCCCCTAGTACAATGGGAAGTCCGTGGGCCTTCATATCAAAAGTCCCAGAGCCCTGAGTGAACACATCCTTAGGATACTCCAGATCGATATCTGTAAATTTGCCTTTAAAATCGAACTTCAGAGGCACCCCTAACACAAGACTGGACTGGGCTAAAATTCGACCCTCAGCCCAATCCCCTTCTATGTCTTTGATCTGCATTCTGCCCTTATCCAAACGAAGCTGTCCTTGCATATTTGAAAATCGCTGCCTCATTCCTGGGATATCAAAACTTAATCCACGAAGACGACCCATTCCAGAAGACTTTTTAATGTTACTTAAGTTGAATTTAAAGTTTCCATTGATCTCACCTCTGAGACTTCCCACACCTGGAACAAGAGGTGCTAAAGGCTGCAACTTTAAGACCCCGTCGGCTAGGACTTCTTTATTGTCAAAGCTGATTTTTAAAAGATCCTGATTTATATCCTGAAGCTCTAAGAGGCCAGTAACATGACCTCCACGCATTTTTAAAGTAGTGGGTTTCCGCAATGTATATTTATGTCTTTCGTAACCTAACTCCACTTCCTGAATATCTATATTTGCCAATGAGTTTTTAAAACTCCGAATAGGCTCCAATGTTTTTAATTCAGCACTCAATTTATATACAGGGTTGAGTGTTTTAAAGTTAGAATCAAAGAAATCAAAAAGATAAACAAATGAAAAGTTATCAAATTTCAAATCTGAAAAAAAAGGACCTTCTTGAGAATAAGGAATATGGATTTTTCCTTTGACTTGGTCTCCAAAAAAACTTCCGTCAACCACAGCGTGATCTGATCTTAGCCTGAGATCAAACTCACTTTTTGGGTAAATCTGGTTATTAGTCGCAAATTTGGAAATTTGAACTCTTCCCACAGACAGAGGAGCTAAGATAAAATCTGTAAGCTTAAAGCTCATTTTAGCAAAACCATCTGGTCGAAAGCCAAAATCTTGAAAGCTATTTAGATTTTTCAAATCAATTTTATCTGCTAAAATTTGCCCCTCAATCATACCCTGATTGTCAGACTTACCATCAAAGTAAACCGGGTATTTACCTAGATGAAATTGGCCGTTTGTGAGTTTGGCATGTCCTTTTTGTGCGTCGATATTCATTTTAAGATCTGTAAAATTTTCTTTATGAATGAGACCCGTTTTTATTTTTGTAGAAATATTATAATTCATACCTGACAAATCAAAAGGTCCACTTGCCTTTATTTTTGCGATACCAACACCTTCAAAATGAACTGGAAGTTGAACTTT
>CALGWV010000113.1 GCA_937936325.1 uncultured Bdellovibrionales bacterium
GCCGCGTTTAACCTTAAAAAGCTCATGAGAGCTTTTTGGGGCCTGGATATTTTCGAGTTTTTAAAACAATTTCGAATGAATTTGGACTTTGTGTTTTTTAGAGTACTTCAAAAAACATCATAGTTCAGGTTCGACTAAATATAGTGATACTGAGAGCAACGTCGTCGTTCAATCAAAAGACAGCGATTTTAAAGGGGCCAATATTGTTTCAGATAGAGCAAACGATTATTATCAAAACAAAGACAAGCTTTTATCCAAACAGTATGACGTAGTAAAAACTGGACAAGAGCTTTTAGAAAAGCAGCTAAAAGAAATTCGTCTGGAACTTTCAAAGCTTCAAGATCAACCAAAAGATCCTGTACGAGCAGTGCCTGATTCCGGTGAGCAAGACCTTTTAGCAAAACTAAAGGCAGAGCTTGGAAAAAAGATTCTTCAACGAGTATAGACACAGTTGAAAACCAAATTCCACTTGGAAGCACTGGCACAAATGGTCTTGATAGTTTTAAAGGCAAGGCAATTGCTAAGAGAGTAACTAAAAAAAAGCGTATGGTGCGTTTTCCAATTAAGCAAAAGAAAAAGAAGCTTAATGTGGTTGTGCCATCTGGAAGCTACGTTAGAGCAAAACTTATGACTGGTGTCTCTACACCAGAGGGAAAGTTTTACCCGTCTTTATTAGTACAAGAGGAATCGTACACTGGCCCCAATAAAACTAAAATAGATCTTTCAGGCTGCTTTGCTCTTGCTAAAACTCAAGCTCAAATGAGTTCTGAGAGGATTGAGTTTAAAGTTTATAAACTTAGTTGCGTCTCAAAGCGTGGAAGAATGATTGAGCGTAAAGTGAATGGCTACGTTGTTGATAACAAAGATCAGAACTTTGCAATTAAAGCAGAACTTAAATCCAATCAATCAAGAGTCGCTACGATGGCCTTCATGAATTCAATCGTAAATGGAATTGGTGAGATCATAAATCGTAAAGCACAAAACATCGGTGGTGCAAACCCTGACACCAATACTTCAAATGTCATTGTCCAAAGAGGAGCAAGTGGTGCCGCAAATACAGTGGCCCAGTGGTATCTACAACAGGCCAATAACCTTTCGGCTACTTTAAACATTAGAAGTGGTCACGATGTTTTTATTGTGATGAACAAGAAAGTGATTTTACCAAAATCATATTTTGAATCTAAAAAAAGGAGAAAACAAAATGAAGAAGCTAGTTTGTTTAAGCATCTTATTAAGTAGCTTTACAGGGTGCTCAACTATGAAAAAACCTGAGAAAGTTTTAGAAAAAAGAGCGGCTTACTTTGACGAAGTGAAAGACGTAAGCCTTGGACTTAACTCTACAAAGTTTAAGCGTAAAATTAAGTCCTTTAGTGTGTATGCTTGGAGACATGAAGACGAGCTACCAAATGGAGATTATTTTTTAGGAGGATGGCTCGAATTAGTCATCAAGTAGAAAAATTATATTAAAAATAAAGTTAAGCATAACAACCACAAATGAAAATGCTTCTTAAAATAAAATTAACTTTTAAGGAGTTTATATGGCAATCGACATATTCGATGAATATTTATCAAGAAGAGATAAGTTTACTAAGGCCTTGTTTAAAAGACCAGAGTCTCTAGCAAAATTTCTTCCCTATGATGAATTTATTAAAAAACATAACATTTTTCTAAACAAGGATGGCTCTTTAGGTGTTGTCTTCAAGTTAGATCTCATTGAACACGAACCACTCAGCGGTGATGAAATCATCGACCGAGTGGACATCACGAAGGTTTTCTTTCAACTTCCAAATAACTGTTTGCTGCAAGTTATTCATGAGCAAAAACCAGTATCTGTAAATGATAAGTTTTGGGATGAAGCAAAAGAGAGTTACCCATACGGATCTGAGGTATCAGAGATGATCTTAGACAATAAGATAACTCGCCTTAAAGAGCTTTGTAAGAATGATAGTGACCTTCGTCCACTTAGTAGAAGCACATATTTTTCAATAAAATATTACCCAAGTAATAAAAATAGAAAAATGTATGAAAGTCTTTTAAAGAAAGGACAAATTGATCTTTTAAATGAGGTAAAGCATTTTGTAACTGACTTAAGGGCCTTTGATAGTCATCTAAAAAACATTGAAGTCGCCAAAAGTTTAAAACTTAAGCGACTTGATGCAGATGAGCTTATCTCAAATTTGAGGTGCTTTTTTAATCCAAAAGAGTTCTATAAAAGAGACTTTACTGACTACAACCCCAACTGTTCTTTGTCTGATCAAATTATTTATAAGGATCTTAATCTTGATTATGATTCAATCACTAGAGAAGGATTAAGGACGAAGACCATTACGCTTAAGAACTGTCCTCAATACGGATTAGCTGGTGGAATGTCAGGTTTTTTGAAGTTGAATTTTCCGTTTCGTATTTGTTTGAACTTTGGTTTTCCAAGCAGAATGTCTGTGAAAAAGAGTTTAAACTTTAAATCATTTTTTCTTGAGAGAACTCCTAGCGCAGAGGCAAGAAGGCTTAAAGCCGATCTTGATCTCGTGCAAGAGAAACTCGCTAATAAAGACAGATGTCTGAATATGACTTTCAACGTGGTCATTGAAGGCGAAACTGATGAAGAATTATCTGAAAGAACAAGAAGTATTCTAAGTGTCTTTAAAAATGAACTCGATTGCGAAGCTATAGTTGAAAACGACATTGGCACAGGTTTGTGCCTTAATACACTCCCTCTGATGTACTCAGCAGATAGTGATTTTTCAACTCAAAGGTCTATTAGAATTTTGCAAAGTGATGCTCAAAACTTTCTCCCGATTTTTGACTCATACCGTGGAACAGGTGATCCGATGCAGCTCTTTTTATCAAGAGAAAATAACCTTATTCCATTTTCTATTCTTAATAAAAATAGAAGCAGTAACCATTCTTGTGTGGTTGCTGATACTGGATCGGGAAAATCAGCGTTTGTCCTTGATTGTATTCAGGCCTACAAAAGACTTGAAACTGAACCTATCATTTTTAGTGTTGAAAAAAGAGCTTCTTCAAAAATGCTTTGTCGCTACTTTGATGGAGAGCTAACAGAATTTAGCTCATCTGAACCTATTTCTTTTTCACCCTTTAGAGGTATTTTTGATGATGCCAAAGTCAATTTCCTAACTTTACTTATTTTTACCGCAATGGAGTTAAACGATAAAGACTTCTCTCCAAAAACTCAGCATAGCTCGGTTTTAAACGCAGGATTAAAGCTTGCCGACACAAGAAAGCTAGAAGAATCAAATCTGACTTATAAAAACGGTGTTTTCATCCAAGACGGAAAAGAGGTTAAAAATCCTATTTGCATGGATGATGTGGTAAACGCCATTGGTTCACTGGTTGATGATGATAAGTTCACAGAGAAGAAAGGTTTTATTACTGAAATCTTAATGCGTCTTGAGCCATTTTACGGTGATGGAAAGTATTCAAACTTCTTTCGCGGAACTGACAATCAAGAATCTAGCGATTGCTCTTTCTTTGTTTATGACCTTGATGGATTGGAGTCTGATCCTCAGCTCCAAGCACTTGTAACACTCTCGGTTTTTGCTGAAATCAGACGTGTTATTTCTTTAAAAGAAAATCTAAATCGATCTGGTCTCATCATTTTTGAAGAAATGGGTCAGCTTGCTAATAATCCGACTGCTGCAAAGTATATTGTTGATTTTGCGGAGACGATTAGAAAGCTTGGCTTCTGGCTTATTACAATTGCTCCAAGGCCACAGAATTTCTTCACTTCAAAAGCCGGACAAGCAGCATGGGAGACTGCTGATAATTATTTCTTCTTAGAAATGAAGCCAGATTCAATTAAATATCTGCTAGAGAACTCTGAAATTTTAAATCCTGTGACAGCACAGATAGTTAAATCTGTTAAGACTCTTAAAGATCACCACGCGGATATATTTTACACCAACAAGGATGGTACTCAGTGCGGGGCCTTTAAATTTCTAAGATTTCCAATTGATAGATGGATTGCTCCAACTAACAGTTCAGACAACCACTTAGCTGAACTTGCTTTTGAGGAAGCTGGGAATGGCCCAGATGCCTTAGCACTTCTTCTAGAAAAATATTCTGAGGAGGCAGCATGATTAGACCATTTATTATAATTTTGATTCTTTTCTCGCAAGTAAGCGTTGCACAAGTCTCAAGGTCTTATGATTTTCAAAAATCTCCTACAGATTACCTACTAGGAGACAGAGGACGAAGCTCAGATGCTGTTTTTGATGAATATCGAACCATAGAACTGGGCTTAAATTTATCAAGCGGTGTTGATTGTGGGCGTTTAGATCTTCAGGGAACTCTAAAGGCCTCTGTTGATAAAATTCTAGATCCTAAAATGTTTGGAAATGCTCTAGAGAACATCAAAGGTGGTGCGCCACTTTTGACGATTTGCTACTTCAGCCCCACATGGTGCTCAATTGCAAAGCACTTTCGGGTAAATGCTCAAAGCATGTCGCAGATCAGACTCGATCAGTGCTCTTTGATGGACAAATACGTCGATTCTAGAGTTGAGGACTATTACCAAGAAAGACAGAGCTGCTTACATAAAGAACTTCAGCGAAGTGGCGGAAACCATGAAGAGGCCGTCTCTAAATGTGGTGGCTCAGGTGTATTCCAAAGAGACCTTGCTAATTGGGCGGGAGAAAAATTCGGTGGAAAGGTAAAGACAAACAAGCTTATTGAATCTTCTGCTAAATGGGCTGGACTTACGGGGCCAAAAGCAAAAAGAGCTGTTGAGCTGGTAAAGGCATTTGTTGGTGATACGACAGTCACTCAAGGAAATGTTTCAGTTGAATATGGCCCAAGAAAAATGGCGCTTGCTCCAAGCCAGTACCTAGCTGAAATAAAGCGTCAGACTTACAAGGATCTCTGTGGCGGGGTTTTAAAGAAACTTGAGGTCAACAGCTCAAGTCCTGGTGTTTTAACAGATAAAGAGCTTGAAGTGATCAACACGGATGGTGACAAATACCTAGACCACCAGACTGTCTATTACCTCTCCATAATGCCGCCAATTAAGAAAAACGCTCACTGTGAGAGGCTTGCCGCCTCTATAGCAATGTCTAAGTTTTCTAAAGACATTAATAGGTCAGTTCAAGTTCTAACTGAGCTTGGAAACAACCCTAACCTGCCTCCCCAGAGAAAAAAAGAGCTAGAGGATAAAGCGCGTCGTTTTAAAAACTCTGTTGAGATTTCAATTGAGCTTGAAAAACAAAGAAACGAGCCAATCAATAAAGTCTTAGCTCAAATTAATCTTGAAGGCCAAGGGCTTGAATCATCTATTACCAGCCGGAGTTTAAAAAATGAAACCACAACAAGCCGAGCTAAAAACTTAAGAACCTCGTTTTTTGATTGTGCTGATGGAGTTTACTGCGACACCAAGGGAGCGAATTGATGTTTTCAAACACTGCTTACGAAGCTTTATATAAGTATTTAGGTCTAATGCTACACTCAGGTTCTATTGAGATCATCACTTCAGAGCCCTTCTTTAAGGGCCTTGTTTTGATTCTATTTGGTGGACTTTTCCTACTAACAGCTTGGAAATTTACCGCCAGAAACATTATGGGAAACCTTGTTAAAAGGTACAATGTTCCCATTTCTCAGTTCGTTAAAATCATCTTATGTCTCGTGCTTGGAGTCTCAATTCTTAGAATTGGGACTCAAGCTCAGATTAAGGCCTTTGGCGGAAACTCATGGAATGAGAACCACTATGTTAAAACAAGGCTTAATAATGTGAATAGAAACTATAAAGTGAGTTTCATATTCGACATTATGAGCAGGACTGCTGAAGAGATCTCAAGGTATGTTTCAGAGGTTGGTGAGTACATCTTTGGAGACAAAGAAGACTCATATCTTAAAGGTCCACATGGATATGCTAAGGCTATAATGTTAGCTGGAAGTGCCACTATTGATGATCCTGTTCTACAAAAAAAGGTGGATAGCTATACAAGAAACTGCATTATGAGAATCTATTCTCAGGTCAAAAAAAAGAGCGAGAATGTCAACCTTGGCGGCTACTACAAAGGTAATGTATGGATTGATGGAATGCTCCAAAAGATTCCATTGGCCAAAAATAGTAGTGGCGGTGATTTCACTTGTAGAGACTTAAAAGATGATCTGAGATCTCATCTTAGATCAAATGCTACCAAAAAATCTTTTGCTGTTAACTCTATCTTACATGATCCACAAAAAAGGATTGTGCATACAAACGTGACCGTCTCATCAATGCTCAACAATCACTACAAAGAGAACAAAGAAGGCTATTGGGGAATCCATAAGGGATCTAACCCGCCAGGAACCACAGGGACTGCTTTTCAGTACCTGAATAAATTCTTCTCATGGGATACGGTGCTTTCAGTTTTTGGAAGATCTGACCTTCATGGAGCTTCAGAAGCTGCAAAAAGAGCTGAGAAATTCAGTGAGCTTTTAAAAAGAGCACCTCACATTAAAGGCATCTGTCAGATGATCTTAATTGGTATATTCCCGTGGCTAATATTCTTTATCGTTGCTGGAAAATGGAAGGTTTTAATCTCTTGGTTTTGGATCTATTTCTCTGTGTGTATGTGGACTCCAATCTGGACGATTATGTACCATGTGATGAACCATATTTCTGAAAATGCTGATGTTCTCCATGACTTTGGAATGCTATCTGATGGGGTAAGTTTATATGCCTCAAACCTGATTATGGAGAGAATCTACTACAGCTATTCAGTCTTCACTTTTGCTCAGACCCTTGTCCCATTTGTGACAACAGGAGCTGTTGTTTACTTCTTAAAGCCAATGCTTTCAGACTCTGAGTCGGAAACTGCACCTGAGTTTATTGATGATGCAAAAGGTGCTGCAAGTAACGTTGCCGGAGTTGCAACAGGGCTTCCAATCTCTGGCGGAGGTACTAAAGGTGCATAATTTTTTTAGGAGCGAAGCGACCACGGGGGATTGGGGGCTTGCCCCCAACAAGCTAATTCTGGCCGCAGGCCCGAAGCCCGAAGGGAGAATTTGGGACTACAGAGCTATCTGGAGTCTTTCTTGCGTCAAATAACAAAAAGAAAAAATATAATAACAAAAAAACAAAAAGGAGAAAAAACAATGCAAAACAAAAACAAGAATAAACACAAACCAAAACTACTAATAACAACAATACTAACCCTAGCACTTACAACTGCCTGCTCAACAACTACAAAAAGAGATCAGAAAATCATAGAAGTCCTACAAGATCAAAATTCAGCTATAAGTGCCTCGTTAGACACAAACCCCAATTTAAAAACTGAAGATTCCCAATCAACAAACAACCAAAGGAGGACGCTAGTTGCAGTACTAAATTCAAACAAAGTGATCATTAACAAACTAAAACCAACACCGAACAAGGAGTGTAACTGTGGGAAAAATGAAAAACCTAATGATTGAAAAGCAAAACCGCTTTGAAGAAAGCTTAAATAACTTGGAGGAAAATACAAAAGAGCTTGAGTGCAAGGAATTTGATGAAGATATTGACTTATCGGGGGTCAAGTCAGTGCTCTCAGAGATTGTAAAACTAGTAAAAGAAATCAAAGAGATAATACTACTTTAACAAAAAAACTTAGTAAAAAGCTAACAACCACAAATGACAGCTTTTCTTTTAATAAAAACTAAAAGGAGAGATATAAATGAAAAACTCAAAACAATTAGAACTAAAACTACCATCAGTGCAGATTTGTTTAAAACTAAAACCAAGCCTTCACGATAAACTTAAAAAAATCAGTACTCAAAGAGGCGAAAGTGTTCAAAAAGTTATAACGACTTTGGCAGAAGGAAAAGAACTCAAACCACAACTTCTAGATCCTGAAAATAACAAAAAATGTTTAACCGAGTTAAAGCGTATTGGTAATAATGTGAACCAAATCGCTAGAAAGGTTAACTCTGGCTATCAAAAAGATTGGCACACTTCTATTCAGTTTTTATCAACTGAACTTAAAAAAATTACGGAACTTTTAACCTATCATGTCGCTTCCTAAGCAGGTTGGCCCACGAAGAACTTTAGAAAAAAGAGGTAGAATGAACGCAAAAGAATATAGAATATATCTAGAAAAGAAAATGTGTAAAGATATGGAGGTATATTATGACGGACTTAGTAAGGAGTGGGATGAAAGTTTTGTCTTAACTGCTAAAAGCCATAATAGATTAGCTAACAATATTGCTGTTGAATATGTTGAGTCTTGGGACAAGGAAGAGACAGAAAGAATAGGAAAAGAGAAGCTTTTTGAAATAGGAATTAAAA
>CALGWV010000114.1 GCA_937936325.1 uncultured Bdellovibrionales bacterium
GGAGTCTTGGACTTAGATGAGCCTAGAAAAGTGTCCTATGCCATTTCAAAAATGGGTTTAGACTATGTTGTGATTACTAGTGTGGACCGCGATGATTTAGAAGACGAAGGCTCAGGTCACTTTGCTGAGACCATAGAGTTATGCAAAATGATGGATCCAAATTTGTTGGTTGAGGTTCTCACTCCTGATTTTAAAGGAAGTGAAGACTTCATTGAAAAGTTAGTCAAAGCCAAGCCTCATGTTTTTGCCCATAATATGGAAACAGTGAGAAGATTGACCCCTCAAGTCCGTGATCCCAGGGCGGGCTATGATCAAAGTCTGAATGTTTTAAAATATGTTAAAAAATCCGACCCCACTCTATATACTAAAACATCTCTTATGTTGGGGTTGGGGGAAACTTTTGAAGAAATCCATGAGTGTTTAAAAGAGCTCAGAGAAGTAGGTTGTGATGTGGTGACTTTTGGTCAGTATCTTCAACCTCAAAAAAGACATCTTCAAGTGCAAGAGTATGTGACTCCTGAAAAGTTTGAAGCCTATAGGGTTTTAGCTGAAAGCTTAGGTTTTTTGTATGTGGCCAGTGGGCCCATGGTGAGAAGTTCATACAAAGCCGGTGAATATTTTATGAAAGGCATGATTAATAAACAAAAATAATAGAGTTCAATTTTTAGCTGAAACTATAAAGGAAAGACAATGTCACAAATCGAATTGAATCTCCCAGATATTGGAGAGGGTGTTACTGAAGGGGAAATGGTCAAATGGCTCGTGAGTGAAGGGGACCAAGTTGAAGCCGATCAACCTGTTGCTGAAATCATGACTGATAAGGCGACAGTGGAAGTGCCAGTAGCACGTCCAGGAAAGATCACAAGCTTTAAAGTCAATGTCGGAGACATGATTCCAGTTGGCGGAACCATGTTGTTAATGGAAGCAGGCAGTGCCTCAGCTCAAAAAACAAAAGAGGAGCCAGCCAAAGCTACCAAGCCTGAAGCCACGACTCAAAAGCAAGCGGCTCCTTCTACACAAACTCAAAGCAAAGAGATTAGCCCTCCTGTCGCTGAAGTCACAGTTTTAGCTACACCAGCAACTCGAAGACTCGCTCGCGAGATGAATGTCGACATCAATCAAATCACGGGGACAGGCCTTGCTGGTCGAGTCAGCCGTGAAGATGTGATGAACTACCAAAAATCATCAGAGTCTGGCTCAGCAGCTCCAGCCAGAACTCTCAGCATTCCGTCCATGAATTATCAAACTTTTAATGGGGATCTGGAAGAGCGTGTGCCTTTACGTGGAATACGCAAAAAGATTGCAGCGAATATGCAAATGGCCAAACAAGTCATCCCTCATTTTACTTTAATGGATGAGGCTAATGTCACTGAGTTAGTGAAAACTAGAAAACAAGCCAAGGAGGCTGGCGCTGCCTACGGGGTAAAGGTCACTTATTTGCCCTATATTATGAAAGCTCTCATTGCTACGGTCAGAGAGTACCCCATGTTCAATGCTTCTATTGATGATGAGGCTGGTGAGATCGTCAATAAAAATTATTTTAATATTGGTTTTGCAGCCGATACGCCAACAGGACTCATGGTTCCTGTGGTTCATAATGCAGATCAAAAAAACATACTTCAGTTGAGTCAGGAAATTACGACTTTGGCAGGTAAGGCTAGAGACGGAAAATTGGCATTAAATGAAATGAAAGGGGCCACGATCACCATTACTAATATTGGAAGTATCGGAGGCTCTTATGCCACACCGATTATCAATCATCCTGAAGTGGCCATTTTAGGAATGTATAAAATAGTGACAAAGCCTGTCTGGAACGGAAGTGAATTTGTCCCTACACCTATGATGAACTTTACTGTGACTGCAGATCATCGTTTGATTGATGGGGCTGTTGCTGCCAACTTTTTGAAGGCCTTTTTTAAGAAAATTGAAAACCCGTCAGAATTATTTCTACATATGGTTTAAAGCTTAATAAATAAATTTTATTTATAAGTAGGAGTGAGTCCCATGAGTCAAAAATTTGATACAGTTGTTGTTGGTGCCGGACCTGGCGGATATGTTTGCGCGATTAGAGCCGCCCAGCTAGGACAAAAAGTGGCTATTATTGAACGTGAATATTACGGAGGGGTTTGCCTCAACGTAGGCTGTATCCCGTCAAAAGCCATGATCAGTGCTGCTAAATTTTTAGACCAGGTTCAAAACCAGTCTGAAGCTATGGGTTTTACTATTGGTTCTGTAAAGTTAGATATGGGCCAACTCAAATCCTGGAAGGACTCTGTTTCAAAAAAAATGGCAAATGGTGTAGAGCAACTTCTTAAAGGCAATAAAGTCACCATGATTATGGGAAAAGCTCATTTTGAAAGTGATCAAATTTTAAAAGTAAAAACAAGTAGTGGTGAAGAAAGCATTGAAGCCAAAAACTTTGTTGTGGCCACAGGCTCAAGACCTCTTAGTATTCCCGGTTTTGATTTTGATGAGAAAAACATTCTCAGCTCCACAGGGGCTTTGGATTTAGAGAAAGTTCCTAAAAAAATCTTAGTTGTGGGCGGGGGCTATATAGGTCTGGAGATTGGATCTTACTTGGCTAAACTTGGAACCGAAGTTGAAATCCTCGAAGCCGGCGACACTTTGCTCTCAGGCATTTGTGAACCTGATGTGGTCCAAGTCATCGAGCGCAAGCTTAAGAAAAAAGCCATTAAACTTCACTATAAGGCCTTTGCCAAAGGCTATGTGAAATCCGGTAAAAACATCACTGTGACAGCTGACGTGAAAGGCAGCTCTCAAGAATTTACAGCCGATAAAGTGATAGTGACTGTTGGACGCAAACCCAACTCTGATGAGATGAACTTGAGTGCTGCTGGAGTTGAGGTAAATCCTCTTGGTTTTGTCAAAGTCGACAAACAGATGCGCACTTCAAAATCTAATATTTTTGCCATTGGTGATATCGCAGGACAACCCATGCTGGCACACAAGGCCAGCCATGAAGGGGTGCTCGTTGCTGAAGTTCTTTCTGGGCAAAACAGAGTCTTTGATGCCAAAACTGTACCTGCTGTGATTTTTACTGATCCTGAAGTGGCATCAGTAGGATTAACTGAAAAGCAATGTGTTGAAGCCGGATATGAAAATATCAGTGTAGGGAAGTTTCCTTTTGGAGCTAATGGTAAGGCTGTGTCCTTGCAGCAAACTGAAGGTTTTGTGAAAATCTTGGCAGACAGCGAGTCCCATGTTGTCCTTGGTGTTCACATTGTAGGGCCCCAAGCCAGCAACCTTATCAGTGAGGCGGCCCTGGCCGTAGAGATGGGAGCACGACTAGAAGACCTGGCTTTAACCATTCATCCCCATCCCACTTTGGGGGAGACCATGATGGAAGCCGCAGAAGCGGCTTTAGGCCACGCGGTGCACATCATTCAAAAACCACTGTCTCATAAAAAAAAGCTTCAGCCACAACCTGCTGAGCTTTAAATTTTTTTAGAAGTGGCACTTCAATTTGTTGATCTTAAAAACCTAGATTATCTTGCAGCTTTAAAAAAGCAGCAAGATCTAGTTCAAGAAATCAAAAATAAAACAAAAAACAATCATATCCTTTTTGTCACTCACCCGTCGGTGGTGACTCTAGGGAGATCGAGTCAGGCGAGCGATCTTAAGGGCTGGGCTGGAGAAGTCCATGAAGTCTCCCGCGGAGGACGGGCCACTTATCACGGTCCTGGCCAGTTAGTGATTTACCCCATCATTGATTTAAATCAAAATTACAAAAAATTTAAATCCAAAGATGTGATGGCTTATCTTAAAATTTTAGAACAACTTTTAATGGAAACTTTTTTAGAGTTTGATATTCAATTTGAGCTCAAAGAAACAGTGAGTTTTGATGATGTTGGCAAGAAACTTCTCAACCGTGGACTGTGGTTTGAAGGTGCAAAAGTAGTGTCAATTGGGATTGCCATTAAGCATTGGATCACCTATCACGGAGCTGCCATCAATTTGTTCAATGACCCGGAAGCTTTTACAGGAATTTCACCTTGTGGTTATAAAACTCAAGATATGAAGTCTCTGGAAAGTTTGGGCCACTTTTTGGATCGAGAAGAGTTAATTCACACCCTTGAAGCCAAAGCTCAATGCTTATTTGAAGTCCAATAAAGTTTAATTTTTTAAAGGAATTTGAGTCCTTCAGGAAATTCATTTCCTTGGAGAAGAAAAGCCCGCTTACGGCCGCAAAGCGTCTCCTGGAATGTGCTATGAGTACATATCACAGCCCAAGATACGCATTGCCGCGACACTCAACGCTTTCCTCTCCAAGGAAATGAATTTCCTGAAGGACTCAAATTCCTTTAAAAAATTAAAGCGTGTTGGTCTGTTAAAAAAAAAGCCCTTTCAAGATAAAAGGGCTTTGAATAACATTTTAATCTTAAGTGAACTCTTCAAAGTGATTCCAACGCCGTTAGGGCCATTGAGCATGCACTTTTAAAGAGTTCCACTCTTTCTGTTATGACGTTAGGAGCGTCGTTAGGGCTTTTGCTGTAATCCCGGATGTATTTAAGATGAGTTATGTTGTTTATTCTGACTTGAGCTTCAGAGCTTAAAATCTTGTTGTCATTTGTCAGCCTTGAGCACAAATTTACACCAATTAGAGTCCTACCAGAAGTAATACTGAGATCATTTTGGTTTCTATTAGATGATCATTTCTGGCATTAATTAGTTTTTCTAGAAGAGTTGCATATGCTTCAGGTTCATCGGTAAAGTGAGTGTGAACTGCAACACTTTGAAAACTACATTTGTTGTTATTAGCGGAACTGTAAGAATTGAATTTAAAGATCATCACAGGTGTAGTTTCATAAGCAGTGTATTTTTCTCCATTTACCATTGTGGTATATTTTGCTACTGCTTTAAGGGTAGTAAAAAGAGTCGAATTATTTAAATCAGAATTGGTGGAAACACTTGTGCTGTAACCAGCTATGTCAAGTTGACTCATTAAGTTGCTTAAAACGCTGTTGCAAGCTAATGTTTTTAAATCTCTATATAGGTGTTTTTTTATTTCTATTTGTATTTTTTTGGAAGGAATGAAAGAATGAGGTGGAGCAGATGAAACGTTATCAATAGTATATTCTGGAAAGCTATCAATAGGATAAGTTGTTTCGTCTCCAAAAGAAGTCAGATTTATTGGTAGCGTCCAATTCTTTCTGTAAATTCAAAAATTTTTAGTCTCGAAATTCAAGACGAAAGTCTTAATTGAGGGGACAAAAAAAGAGTCAGTATTTCATCCTAATATTTTAAACAACCAAAAAAAGGAAAAGAAATAT
>CALGWV010000115.1 GCA_937936325.1 uncultured Bdellovibrionales bacterium
TTTTAAAAAAATATTTTTGAAAAAAACAGCCTCGACTTCCCGCTTCCACGAATGCGCGAATAAAACATAGGTTTTTTTTAGAATAAAAAAAAAGAATCTGAGCGATCCAAGTCAGATCAAAACATAAAATATGGATTTATAACCAAGATCTGAAGGCTGGATTTTAAAAATCTCAAGATGAAAGGCCTTAATTTGAAGCCTCAGCGCAGTGTGCATGGCGTATCGTGAATAGCGGCATTTACTAATGACGCCATTCAGGAGACGACATGCGCCCACAAGCGCGCTTCAAATTAAGGCCTTTCATCTTGAGATTTTTAAAATCCAGCCTTCAGACCCTGGCCCCAACCCCATCATTTTCATACCTCTGACTTTGCTAAATTTCAAATACAGGGTTGAGGGGGGCAACACCTATCTGCCCTGAGTTGTATTTTTTCAAAGCTAAAATAAACGCCTCGGCGGCATCGGACTCCGTAATACAAGGAATGGAAAAATCAATACAACTGCGTCTGATACTAAAACTTGCATTCACGGCCTTGCGCCCAGATGTGGTATTAATCACTAAGGCCACATCTCCCGACCTGATACGATCCACACAATGGGGTCGTCCTTCATCCACTTTTTTAACCTTTAAGCATTCAAGGCCATTGCTATTGAAATAGTCTGCAGTACCGCCGGTAGCACTTAAAGTGAAACCCATTTCAAAAAGATTTTGAGCTAGGCTAAAAAGTTCGGATTTATCTTTATCTCTTAAAGACAAAAAAACCTCGCCTTTTTGCGGAAATAAAACCCCTGAGGAAATCATGGCTTTTAAAAGAGCTTCGTCATAGGTTGCCGCTCTTCCCATACTCTCACCTGTGGATTTCATCTCAGGGCCAAGGATAGAATCTGACTGTGGGAACTTTTTAAAAGGAAACACAACACCTTTAACACAGACTTCTGCAAGCTCCTTCCAATCTGGTACTTTTGAAAGCTCTTTACCTAACATAGCCTGCACCCCAATATCTACTAACGGGATACCTGTGGCTTTTGAAATAAAAGGCACAGTTCTTGAGCTTCTCGGGTTGGCTTCAATCACAAAGATTTCATCATCTTTGATGGCCAACTGTAAATTTAAAAAGCCCTGAATGTCTAAGGCCTGGGCCATATCTTTGGCTAAGCCTTCAATGCGGGCTAAGGTTGGGGCTTTGAGTCTTTGTGGAGGGATCACACCCATACTGTCGCCACTATGAACACCGGCGGCTTCGATATGCTCTACAATTCCACCGATTAAAGTCGAGCCATTCGAAGATCTAATTAAGTCTACGTCAACCTCAAGGGCCCCTTCTAAAAACTGATCCAGCAAACAGGGTTTATCTTCAGAAATATCAGCAGAATAGTTTGTGAAATATTTTTCAAGCTCTTGTTCATTTGTGATAATCTCCATCCTTCGACCGCCCAAAACATAACTAGGGCGACACATCAGTGGGTAGCCGACTTGGCCTGCGAAGACTTTTGAATTTTCAATATTAGAAACCATTTTTGATTTAGGCCAAGTGGCGCCTAGTTTTTTTAACACTTCAATAAACTGAGCTCGATCTTCAGCCAAATCCATTTTTTCTAAGCTTGTCCCGATAATGGGCACCCCGGAGTTTTCAACGGCCCGAGCTAAACCAATCGGAGTTTGTCCCCCAAGCTGACAAACCACACCTACAGGCTTCAGTTCTTTTAGAGCCGCAAGTAAATACTCTTCGTGGAGAGGTTCAAAAAACAATGCGTCTGAAGTGTCATAATCTGTAGAGACTGTTTCAGGGTTTGAATTCAGCATGGCCACATTGAAACCCATTTTTTGAAAAGCCTGAACTCCTCGGACACAACCATAATCAAACTCAATGCCTTGTCCAATACGATTTGGGCCACCACCGATAATCAAGACCGTTTTTTGCAAGTTTTCCAAATCCACTTCTGAAACTTCAGTGTGGTACGTCGAATAAAAATAAGGAGTGTGGGATTCAAATTCGCCCGCACAGGTGTCTACTTTAAAGTAGCCGGGATGAACATGGTTTTCTGATCTGAATGCCTTAATGCTTTCAAGTTTAACACCTAACAAGTCTGCAATATGATTGTCGCTTGAACCCATTTTCTTAGCTTCAACATAATTACTGAGATTTAAACCTTCTTTTTTAAGCAGGGCTTCATGGTCTACAATTTCTTTAAATTGATCTAAAAACCAAGGAGTGATCCAGGTCCGCTCATAAAGATCTTCGACAGTCGCACCACGTCTTAAAGATTCAAAAATGTGGTAGATTCTTTGGGAGCTAGGATAGGAGTCTGAACCCTCTTTTAAATTTACTTTTTTATAACCACAAGGATCCTCTTCAAGCCCCAGCAAAGCCTTTCCAAAAGACTCTTTGAAAGTTCGACCTAATGACATCACTTCGCCCACACTTTTCATTTGTGTAGTGAGGGCATCTTCTGAACCAGAGAATTTTTCAAAAGTAAATTTGGGAATTTTTGTGACCACATAATCCAGCGCCGGCTCAAAACATGCTGGGGTGGATTTTGTAATATCATTGGAGATTTCATCGAGGCTTAAGCCGACTGCCAATTGAGCTGCAATTTTTGCAATTGGAAAACCTGTGGCCTTGGAAGCAAGAGCCGAAGATCTTGAGACCCTTGGGTTCATTTCAATAACAATACGCTCTCCGTTTGCAGGATTAACTGCAAATTGGATGTTGGCACCACCGGTTTCAACGCCCACTCTTTCAAGAATTTTTTTAGCTTCATCACGCATCTCTTGATATTCTTGATCTGACAAGCTTTGTTGAGGAGCCACTGTTATGCTATCACCAGTGTGCACACCACAAGGGTCTATGTTTTCAATAGAACAGATAACCACAAAAGTGCCTTTATGATCTCTCATCACTTCAAGCTCAAACTCTTTCCAACCTAATAGACTCTGCTCCACCAAGACTTCAGAAGTAGGGCTCTCACTCAAGGCAAAAGCCAACTTAGATTTATATTCTTCTAAAGAATAAGCTACTCCGCCGCCGCCGCCGCCCAAAGTAAAATTAGGACGCAAGATCACCGGAAAACTAAAGTCTTTAATAATTTCAACACCATGCTTAAACTCTTTAACCTGTACGCTTTGAGCATACTTAGCCTCTACTTCATCTAATATCTCATTAAATAAAGCTCGGTCTTCGGCATTGAGTATCACCTGAGGTGTAGCCCCTAAAACTTTTATACCTAACCTAGTAAATACATTTTGTTTGTCCAAATCCATGGCTAAGTTAAGAGCGGTCTGCCCCCCAAGAGTCGGGATAACAGCATCTGGCATTTCTTTCTCTAAAATTTTTTCAACATATTTAACAGTCAGTGGCTCAACATAAACTCTATCTGCCACATCAGGATCTGTCATAATTGTGGCTGGGTTAGAATTGATAAGAACCACTTCCAGTCCAAGTTCTTTTAAAGCTTTACAAGCCTGAGTTCCCGAATAATCAAACTCGCAAGCCTGGCCAATCACAATAGGCCCACTTCCAAAAAGAACTACTTTCTTAAATTGAATTTCTGTCTGAGTTTTCACGAGGTTCACTCCAAAGGTTTAACTGTTGTTACGAACTTTCTTAAGAGGTTACTCCGTAATATTTTGTTTACTTAGTATCTCAGAATTATAACTATAGATATCTTCTAATTTTGCATTTTTATATTTAACAAAGTTTTGACTCATCATAAATAAATCCTGACAAAACTTCAGCCGCCCTACTGAAGGTTGACTCTTTGGCTTATTCTTCTTAAGAAACTTCTTCACTAACTTATCTATATATGTATTAGAATCTAGAGGGTGCAAATAGCTGCCAGCTAACCAAAAATGTTGGCCGTTGCTCTCTACAAAACGAGATTGAAAGTAAACCCCTGGGTCAATTTCTTCAATATTCTCAATGTCTTTTGCATCATATTTTTTTTTACAGAGTAGATCAACGTATTGAAGCGTCCCTTTCCAATTTTTTTGAAGAACAAATAAGGACTTATGATTAGAAGCCATAGCTCCAACAACAGCAGGGTCTACCCCCTCAAGAGGAGCTTCTTGAACTAAATATTGAAATGGAGTCAGGTTTGAGGTCTGCAAGACATAATCAAATAGATAAAAGTCTGCAAAATTATTGAGCTTTGAAACGACCATGGGGTCTTCTTCATCAAAGACTCCAGCAGATTTCTGATAGTGTGCTTTCGCATCTTGAAGCTCAGAATCAAAAGGGGCATTGGAAAAAAATTCCAGTGCTTTTTGTAAAACTTCGGACAGTTGGTGTTGAGTCATTGAGCTAAAGCCTTAAAAAAACGTTGGAATAACACAACAGATTCATTAGGGCCAGGATGGCTTTCAGGATGAAACTGCACACTAAAAGCTTTTTTGTCTGGAACCTCAATTCCAGAAACAGAATTATCATTTAAGTTGAGATGAGTCAGCTTTACACCTTTGGGCAAAGTCTCCATGTCCACAGCATACCCATGATTCTGTGAGGTCATATAAATTTCATCACTCAATAAATCTTTTACTGGATGATTGCTTCCTCGATGTCCAAATTTTAAAGGATAGGTTCGTGCGCCTAATGCTTGAGCTAAAACCTGATGCCCCATACAAATTCCAAATATAGGGAGCTCACCCAAAAGGTTTTTTACAAGCTCTGTGCCTTGAAGTACATGAGCCGGATCCCCAGGCCCATTAGAGAGGAGCAGACCATCAAGGTTTAAAGCTAAAACTTGCTCTTTTGAATAAGTAGATGGAATCAGGCTCACTTTAGATGCTGATTTTTTCAATTCTCTGATAATATTTTGCTTACATCCAAAATCTAAGACACCCACATGGGGTCCGTCAGTTTGGCTTCCATCCATAGATTTTAATTCTGGGGTTGAGACTTCTAGGGTCCAATCTTTTTGAACTGCAACCTGGTTTGCCTTTAAAGCTTCAAATCTATTTTGGGCTTGGGTTTCATCAGAGGCCATGATCACTCCTCCAATGGAGGTGCCTTTTCTAAGCTCAAACACTAATGAACGGGTGTCCACCTTATGCACCACAGGGCACCCCATGCTCACAAGGCGCTGAGCCCAGGCGGAGTCTCTTAAACTATTTTGAACTTCAAGACAGATAAAGGCTTTAATATGGTATTTATGAGACTCCATAAACTGATCTGATAAGCCATAGTTCCCTTGCTGAGCAGAGGTCATTGTGACTATCTGGCCAAAATAAGAGGGATCACTGGCGACCTCTTCGTAACCAGAATGACTTGTATTAAAAACCATCTCTCCAATAGCTTCACCATCACCTATAGCCTCAGCTTTAAAGCAAATTCGGTTTTCTAAGACAACATAGGCTTGTTTAGCCATAAGACCTCACACTTAGTTCTATTAAAGCAGCACGTAAATAGAGTCCATTATTCATTTGATCCCATATTAAGCTTTGAGGATGATCCTCTAGTCCGCTCACAAAATCAAGCCCTGGCAAAAATGGCCCTGGATGCATCAAATATACCCCCTTCTTTTGTGCGAGATGAGACACATTGAGCGTCACTTCAGCTCCCTGGGTGCCCCTTTCCTTTTGAGTTCGTAGTTTATACAGGACATCAGCCCACTTTATAGCTTCTTCTAAAGTCTTAAAGTTCTCTATGTCTTGAGTCTCGCCTAACTCAGGAGAAAAGGTCTTGATCTCATAACCCATCATTTTAGCTAAACCTAAGTGAGACTGAAAGACTCGACTCTTCAGAACATCCCCTATCATGAGAAGTTTAAAGCTTTTAAGACCTAGCCCTTGCTCCATAAGACTGAGATAGTCCAAAAGTGCTTGGGTGGGATGAGATACACTGCCATAGCCTGCATTTATAACACTTTTAAAATACTTTGGTGTTTTTTGATTTAAAGTGCTTTCCCA
>CALGWV010000116.1 GCA_937936325.1 uncultured Bdellovibrionales bacterium
GATAAATCCTTTTGAGTCTTTACGTTTTTAGCCAGCTCTTTACCTATGGCTTCAATATCTATTTTCATAACTGCTTACTCCTTGGGTTTTGAAAACCCTATTTTATGTTAAGCAGTTACACAATTTGTTTTACAGGCTCACTAAAACCAATGCCCATAAACCTAATTTTCTCATTTTTGTCTCCTTGTTTGTTTTTTATCCTTAATTTAAAAATATCCCAATATCACTAATAAGAATCATTAAAAACAACATAGCTAACAAAATACCTAGTGGCAAATTCTTAATTGATATGCATACATTCTTCTTAAGAATGCTCAAATCTGACCTGAATAAATTAAGTTTATTACTAAGAACGATGGCTTAATTTATGCTCTATTCACAAAAACCAGAACTGATGAATTTCTTCTTTAGAATCTTTTTTTACACAGGAAATCCTCTAGCATCTTCCTCAATTTTTAATAATTTGAGTTCACAGTTCAGTAAATACAGTTATACTTCAACCTCAATAGACACTTTAATCAAATGGACTAAGTTATGGATATTTCAGTAGTTATCCCCACCTATCAACGCCCATCTGAAGTCCTAAAGGCTATCGAATCAGTTTACTCACAAAAATTCTTACCTAAAGAAATTATAGTAGTTTCTGACGGGTCCAGAGACCTTAATGATAAGCAGGTTCAGGAATTCCAACAGCGCAAAGAGCTGAACTTTAGGTATTTTGAATTCCCTGAAAATAAAGGAGTCTCAGCGGCTCGAAACCATGGAATTCAGAAAGCTAAGTTTGCCTGGATTGGATTCTTAGACTCTGATGACTCATGGCTACCCAAGAAACTTCTTGAACAGAAAACATCTTTAGAAAAAAGCGGACTATTTTTCTCACACACTCATGAAAAATGGTATAAAAATGGACAGTTTAAAAACCAAAAGAAAAAGCATACTAAATACGGCGGCTCTATATTTATGAAATGCCTTCCGTTGTGTCTCATCAGCCCCTCCGCCTCTTTAATTCATAAATGTATTTTTAAGGACGTGGGCCTGTTTAGAGAAGACTTCCCTGTTTGTGAGGATTATGAACTTTGGCTCCGAATCACTTCAAAATACAAAGTCGATTTTTGCAGCACTCCCTTCATTATTAAAAACGGTGGACACCCAGACCAACTTTCTGAAAAATATTTAGCAATGGATGTCTATCGACTTCAAGCTTTAAAACTGCAAATTAATAACCCGAACCTCTCAGCTCAAGAGCACTCAGAACTCCTGGGTGAGATTGCGAAAAAAGAGGCTATTTTAGAAAAAGGTTTTCAAAAACATGGACGAGAAAAAAAAGAACTCATTTTAAAAGCTCACCTCAAATAAGGATTGTTCAGTTAAAGATCAAACTGAATCTTTTAACGTGACGCATTTTTTATTTTTGAGGCCGCATTCAAATTCCTTGGAGATATTTCACTAAAAAAAGAAGCTTGTGAGCGTCGCGGCAAAGCGTATCGTGAGGTGTGGTATGCAAACATAACACATTCCAGGAGACGACTTGCGGCCGAAAGCGGGCTTCTTTTTTTTAGTGAAATATCTCCAAGGAATTTGAATGCGGCCTCAAAAATAAAAATGTCTATAAACAAAATTTACATTCGAGCCATAAAGTTTATCCGTGTGTGTCCGTCCAGACTTTGACCGATTTCCCATAAAAAGTTTTTGTAAAAGAATCTAAGGGTAGGAGAGAAATTCCATGTTTGAAAATTATCATTGAGCGCCACCTTAAAAATAACCCAGGAGTTAAGCTCATCATAGTCTGCCAAATATGGGGCAAATCCAATGGCTGTCATAAGCTGATTCGTGACTAATACGTGATCTTTGACTAAGCGATGCTCTACAAATTTGGCAAACGAGAAAAATCTTCGGTTTTCATAATCCGCCTGAATACCATAACGTACGAGGAGTCCCTTTTGCTTGGTGACACCCAAATTATATAAAGCCCCATAGCCTGCCCCCCCCACCAAATAAATATTAGCTTGTGCGCTGGGGAGATTCCACCTTTTCACGAGCCAGCCTAACTGGGTGCTCACCAAGTCAAACTCTTCAGGAGAACGCAAACCTATTATCCCTAGACCCAGCCAATATTTAGGAGAATAAACTATAGAAAGTTCTTGATGATCTGTAGAGACTTCTGACATCAACGCATACCCACCTTCATAAGAGGTTGGATGTGAGAATGCTTTGGAGCCAAACAGCGCTAAAGATATAATCCATAGAAATTTAAATTGATTTAATGATTTAACTAAGTGTATTCGAGTATTTTTTGAAAACAAAATCGGACTCCCCATTTAAAACAATAGATTTAATGTACCTTTTATTAAGGACCTGGATTTAAATCTAAGTCTGCCAGTGTGACAGTATAGGTACCTATCTTTGAAACTGAAACTGCAGCCGCCTGAGTGGCGAGTTGAACAGCTTGGCGAATGTCGTAATTTTTATTTAAAAAGGCAGCCAAACTAGCGATAACCGTATCACCGGCACCTGTCACATCAAATACAGAGACGTCTTCTGATGGGACAAAAAACTTATCTTCTTGGTTCACCAACATCATCCCTTCAGGCCCCAAGGTGATAAGCATATAGGTCATCGAATTTTTTTTCAATGAAGCTCGCGCTAAACTTACGAGTTCTTCATGAGAGTTATAGTCTCCCACGTATTTTTTAAATTCTTCTTTGTTGGGCTTAACGAGCCAAGCCCCTTTATAAGCACCGAGATCTTTTTTAGGATCGACAAGGACTTTCACGGAGTCTTGCTTTAAAGCCCAACTCAAAATCAGATCAGGATTTGAAAGAGTCCCTTTGTTGTAATCACTCAAGACTAAATAATTAAAATTAAAATCTAAACCTTGGGAAAGTTGAGGCCACAATGTTTGAGTTTGAAATTGTTTTTCAAAATCCATCCTTGCCATATAATGAGTCCCTGAGTGGACACGTACTTTTCGAATTGTAGGATTATTAGGATCTTTAGAAATGGAGTGGGGTATGTTATTCTCTAAAAGAAGCTTTTGAACTTGAGCACCACCAAAGTCATCACCTGTCACCCCTAAAAGATAAACATCAGTACCCAGGGCTTTAAGTCCTGCGGCCACATTGCTCGCTCCGCCAAGTTTGTAGATTTGCTGATCCACATTTGTAATTGCAACTGGACTCTCAGGAGAGAGCCTGCGAGAACTCCCCTTCCAATATTCGTCTAAAATAACATCCCCAATAACAACTACAGACATAGTGTTCAACTTATCCTGGGGGGTCAGTGAGGTCAAAGCCTTGCCCCCCTCCCTATAAGCTAAAACCACTTTACCACGTCACATAACCATGAGACTCCCCACGGGTCCACTTTCTAGTGTAGATCTTGGACCAGCTCAAAAATTCAGATTCGAAAGTATTTGCTGACTTACCAATGATTTTATACACAAGCTTCATAACATTATGATCTATCGTTTTGAATTTTAGATGCAAACCACTCAGAGTATTGGCTTCGTATTCCGTAAACAAACAGAGCTGGGATCTCATTTAAGAGCTCAGTTTGTAGCTGATTATATTTGATGCTCTTCAAAAACTCAGCCTGTTGGGCCGAAGTCCATGAATCATAAATGTCTTTACCTGTGTTCATATAATATGTATTCTCAAAGTTAAATGCTCCGTAGTCTAAGCTGCTTCTTATCCCCTGATTGATTTGAGAATTGCCCCAGGTCTGGTCAAACTCAGTGTTGAACTTTTGGTTCAACGCCATTGAATCACGAACTAAAAAATTAGATTCCATATTTATATTATTTAAGTTTTTTCCTGTCCAATTGGCTGAGCCCGTCAATAAAATTTGTTTATCCTGCCCTGTGACACTGAGAATTTTGGCATGATTTTGTTCACCATGAGTAGAGGCCCACTTGATTAAAACTCGCCCTGGAGCATGAGCAATTAAATGATACGCCACCTGCCTATTGGGAGTTCCATCTTTAATACTATTGAAAGCATCTTTACTCGGATCCAAAAGAATCCTCACAGGCCTCACACGGTCAAGTTGAGACGCCACATCCAATAGGGCACGTACAACATCAGGCTCTGACAAGTAAAACATTTGAACACGCACTTCATCTTGAGGTTGAGTGTTCTTTAGTATTTCCAAAATGCTATTTTTAATTTTCACTTCGCTTAAATACTGCACTTGCACACTTTTATCTATACTTGCGGAGTGGGTAGACTGAGTGCTTTGACTTATATAAGGAAAGTGTTTTTGAAAGTAGGACGTAAAAAACCCTCCTCCCATTTTAACCAACAAATGATCATAATCATAAAGGCTTTTAGACTGACGGCTAAAGCTTGCATATTGAGGTTTGCTATCGGCGTTTAAAAATCGATTAAAATGGAGATAGGCACTTCTTCCCATATCTTGTCTTAGATGATTATAAACCCAGAGAGCCCCTTCTCCTTTTAATGAAATCCCATAGTTTGAAGCATCTCCACTTCCGCTGTGGGGATTCGCCGAGCTAATCAAAACTTCATACTCTGTTCCAGATTGGATGAAAAAGATCTTTCTGTGATTGGCTTTAAGCAGCAGTGCTTCTTTGGCCATTTCAAGACTCAGCGGATGAGCATCCAAACCACCGCCCTCAATCAAATGATCACGAAAAGCTAAAGGCTGAGAAAAAATTAAAGATTCAGCGGCACCTGAAACCCCACCTCCCAAAACTCCATCTAGGGTTCCAAAAGTTTCTCTGACTCTTTCTGCGATCCCAAATTTAGTTGCCGGCTTTAGCTGTTCTAAGAGGTCAGAGTAAAAAACATCTGCGCCCCAATCTTGAAGCTCACCCAGAGCCTTGGAAGTTCTTCTGGAGTAAGCTCTATGCAAAGGGTCCAGAATCAGAGCTACTTTAAAATCTGGAATGCTTCTTAATTTACTAACGAGAAGACGAGTGATTTTTCCTGTAATATCAAACTTGGATGGGGATTCTGCAAACATATTATCAAAAAGAAAAACCGACATCACAACTCGAGTTTGGGCCTGCTCTATCATGTCCAGAACTTTGTTTTCAATTTCTAATTTTTTAATACGCTGGTTCGTTAAGAAGTTCCAATGATTTGTCGTGGCCCACAAAGACACATCTTTTTGTGACACATTAAAGATGGGACTTTTCTGATTTAATCTCAAATCCGGATTTAAACCTGCTTCTTCAAACTTAGGTTGCCAGATGGAACCTAAGTTGCTGAAGTTTGGAGCTTGATCTACTGATTCAGCAAAACTCACGAGGAAAAATAGAAACATTGGAAATAATATAAAGACTTTACAAATGATCATAAGCATAAGGTGACTCCTCTTTAAGTTGAGCACTGTAGGCCCGTCGGCGCACCTATAGTTGTGCTCAATATAAACTCAGAAGTCTTTCATATCTTACATTGTCAAAAAATTCTAGTAACGGGTAAGTCATCAACAGAGGGTGAATTTAAGAGCTAGGGAATGCACCAAATTAAAGTGACAAACCCATCTCAAGCTTGAAAAATATTCGCCCCAACAAATCACCAGTGGGTGAAGCTATGAAAAAAAATTGATTCAGCCTCCTAATTTAGAGCAGCAGCGCTTCATTCTAGATTTTAAGTTTATAAATCTTATGGAGTTTTAAATCTAGGACTTTTAGTTATATCAGGCTTTACTGGTGCTGTGGGCTGATATTCAGACTGGTGTATATAAATAGCACCTGGAGCAATTTCTTCAGCCTTTATGGGTTCCAAAATATGGGGTTGGATGGGGGTATAGGGAGGACCTAATGGGTGAGAAAAGTCTGTAGAACTATAATCATCGATATAATAGCCCGCCGTGTTGGAGTCATCAGGCGACAAGGATTCAAAATATGAAGGTCTATTTGTAGCTCTAATGACCAAGGTGCCCTCATCTTCTGAATAAGATGATACTGATGAATAGGAAGAGTGGCTTTTAGAAGAATCCTTAGGCTGTTTCAAAGACGATAAACTCGCCCTTGAATTCAGAGGTTGGGTTTTCCCATTGTTTTTTTCTCTCATTGTGTTCTCGATCCATTCTCGATGACTATAAATGGGAGTAATATCTATACGACTATCACCCACACGAGTACATACTTCTCCGTTATAGATTCTAGAAGATGTAAGAACACCTGTCTGGAGGAAGCTTTCTCCATTGTTGTGGAGCCCCCCCCCACCACTGGCTCCTTTTCAAGTCTTCAAGAAAGCAAAGTCTGAAGCTAATTTATAAGAGACCAAACTCGGAGTGATCAGACCAGCTCCTAAAAAAGCTACCTCATAAATAAAGTAAAAATCATCACTGCTTTTACCTGTGCCTAAATAATAGGGTGGCCCAAATGAAATATAACTTAACTCGACACGTCCCCAACTTTTTGGCATAGCTTGGTCCAATAAATTAAAGCAATGTCGTACTTTCCATATAAAGGGTGAGTGGCTTTTCTGTTAAAATCGAATTTTTCATGAGCAATAAAATCATCTTCAAACACTGTGACTTTGTCATGATTAATTCGAGTGTTTAACTCTGTATCTTTTTCATAACTTTGTATGCTAATTTCATCAAGAAAACCACAATGAGCTACGGTTAAAACCCAGTGATCATCAATGACTGTTCCAGAACAATACTGATGGGCTTGCTCAGATTGGTGTGTGACATATTTCGAATGAAGAGCCACCAATCCAAAGCCAGCAGAAGCATATAAGTGTGAACAAAAAATTAAGTTGAGTATGAGGATACTCATGTGAATTTTTAATTTTAACATGTGCACTAAATATTAGGATTTATACCTAAGTGTAAAGTTTCTTAAGAAATAGCGCTGTGAGCTAAACTTATTAGAAAATTCTATGAATTTATTTTATCAAACTCAGGGAGAATTTTTTTATAAACCTCAAGACACACTCTTATAGCTTTAAATATAGCCCATTAGCATTTTGATAAAGAACCAGACCTACATCAGTTCACTGATAGGCTTGTACGGAAGCTCAAGATCACGAGCCACAGGCTCGTAACAAACATGACCTCCGTAAACGTTGAGCCCCATCATTAAGGATTTATCATCCGCAATGGCTTTTTCAACCCCATGGGCAGCCAGCTTTGAGGCATATTTGAAAGTGGCATTTGTAAGAGCATATGTAGAGGTCCGGGCCACAACTCCAGGCATGTTTGGCACACAGTAATGAAGCACACCGCTCACACTGAATGTAGGTTCAGCATGGCTCGTGGGACGGCAGGTCTCTATGCACCCCCCTTGATCTACGGCCACATCTACAACGACACTACCTTCTCCCATGGTCTCAATCATTTTTTTTGTTACTAACTTAGGGGCTTTGCGACCAGCAATCAGCACAGCTCCAATAAGCAGGTCAGATTGGGCCACTGACTCTTCAATATTTTGAACATTTGAATGTAAGGTTTTGAGGCGTCCTTGAAAGACATCATCAAGATATTCCAAACGTGCCGAATTCACGTCTAAGACTGTGACATCAGCACCTAGGCCCACAGCCATTTTAGCAGCTTGAGTCCCAACGACTCCGGCTCCCACAATAGTGACTTTAGCATTATGAGTTCCTGTGACACCACCTAAAAGTATCCCCTTGCCCCCTTTGTCTCTTTGGAGGTAAAAAGCTCCAACTTGTGTGGCCATTCGCCCTGCCACAGAACTCATAGGAACAAGCAGAGGCAAGCCCCCATTTGGCCCTTCAATAGTTTCATAAGCTATGGCTTTCACCTTGCGTTCACATAAAACTTTTGTAAGTTCAGGCTCTGCAGCTAAATGAAGATAGGTGTAAAGGATTTGATCTTCCTGCATGAGCTCATATTCACGGGGTAAGGGCTCTTTCACCTTCACAATCATTTCAGATGTCTTATAGAGCTCTTCTTTCGTATCAATGATTTTGGCGCCAGCTAAAATATACTCTTCATTTGTAATAAAGCTTCCAAGGCCAGCATCTTTTTCAACATATACAGTATGTCCCTCTAAGGAAAGCTGTCTCACTCCAGCTTCAGTAAGGCCCACTCTGTTTTCACTGATTTTAATTTCTTTTGGCACACCGATAATCATATTGAAGCTCCCCATATATTTGTATTTTAAAATATAATAGAGAGGCTTTTTAAAAAACTCAATAGAAGAAGGCTTAAAAAAACTCTTTAATTCTTCTAGCTAGAAGCATCCTGTTTGAACAGAGAAAGACTCCGGAGTGGTGTAGATTTTTTTGACTAATTGGTTCATCAAATCATGCCCCGATTTATGGAGTTGAAGCCGACCTAGAAGTGGACGCCCCAGAGTCATGAGATCCCCTAAAGTATCTAAAATCTTATGTCTCACAAATTCATCAGGCCACCTCAAAGGAACATCCCCTAAAATCTTTTCATTGTCTAAGACGATGGCATTTTCAAGGCTTCCCCCCTGGATCAATCCCATGGCCTTGAGCTTTTCTATATCAGAAATAAACCCAAAGGTTCGTGCTGCCGCAATTTCATTTTTAAAGTTGAAAGGACTTTGCTCATAGCTTAAAAATTGTTTTCCAATCACAGGGTGAGCAAAATCAATATGGCACTCCAAATGAAGCCCCGGATAAGGCGAAAGCTCAATCCACTTATCTCCATCAATAACTTTGATTTTTTTATGAATTACAAAATACTCACGCTCCAGACTTTGAAAAACCAAACCGGCCTCAAGCAAAACCTCCATAAAATCCTTAGCGCTGCCATCTAAAATAGGCACCTCAGATCCTGAGACTTCTATGATTAAATTATCAATTTCCAAACCTACTATAGCTGAAAGACAATGTTCAATGGTGGCAATATGAGCACTTAAAGACCCCTCTCCCCCACCTATTGTGGTGGCCATTTGAGTGGCCTGGACTGAAAACGGACTCAAGGGTATTTCTACTTGAGAGCGGGAGTTTGTTTCTGAACTCAACCATTTAATTCCCACACCCGCTGGAGCTGGATAAAATTTGAGCTCTATCTGCTGACCTGAATGCAGGCCCACACCAAAGAGTTGTATTGGTTTTGAAATTGTTTTTTGAAGAGACATAATTTAAAACTCACATGAATTTGGATTTAACGGTCCTATGGGTAAATATAAATATAATATTTTTTTGTAGAAATTCTTTTTATACAAAAAAACATAAAACAAGAGTTAAACTCTTCGGTATTTTAAAAAAAAGAGATTAAGCATTTAAATGCTCTATTCCAAGCTGAGTGATTTTTCTTCCTCTTGGGGTTTTCTCGAGCAAACCTTTTTGTAGCAAAAATGGCTCATAGACTTCCTCAAGAGTCATCCTCTCTTCACTCATGGAGGCGGCTAGGGTTTCAATCCCCACAGGGCCACCTGAAAACTTATAGGCGATGTTCTCTAAAAGTCTACGGTCGAGTTTTTCTAAACCGATTTGATCCACACCTAGCTTTGCCAGACTCTCAGCCACTAATTCTTTTGAAACCTCTTTAGCTCGAGCCACTTGGGCAAAGTCACGAATCCGCCTCAACAAACGGTTGGCCACCCTCGGCGTACCACGACTGCGTTTTGCCAACTCAAGAATGGCTTCCTCGTTGAGGTTTAAACCTAAAATCAAAGAAGAGCGTTTTAAAATCACAATCAACTCTGAAGGCTCATAAAAATCCAGGCGCTCTTGTATTCCGAATCGATCCCTAAAAGGCTTCTTGAGAAGACCCGCTTGGGTGGTAGCCCCTACCAAAGTAAACGGCACGAGTTGAAACCTCATGCTTTGGGCCCCTAAGCCTTCTCCTGTAATGAGGTCAATAAAGAAATCTTCCATAGCACTGTAAAGGTATTCTTCCACGTCGCGAGTCAAACGGTGAATCTCATCAATAAACAAAATAGCATTGGGCTTCAGGCCTGTGAGCAGAGCTGCCAAATCTCCTTTGCGCCTCAAGGCGGGACCAGAAGTAGATTTAAAACTCACTCCCATTTCATGGGCCAAAATATGAGACAAAGTGGTTTTACCTAATCCAGGCGGTCCTGATAAAAGCACATGGTCCAAAGTGGCTTTACGTTCAATGGCGGATTGCACATAAATTTTAAGTTTATCTTTAATGAGAGTTTGCCCTGGAAAATCGCCAAAGTGTTCTGGGCGCATAGCCCCTTCATGTGTCGATTCTTCAGGTGAATGGGCTTCCCCTTTCGTTAAGCGTGCCTCCATTAGACCCCACTTAATAAACTTAAGCTTTGCCTAAATGAATCTTCAAAGTTTAAGTCCATGCCTAATTTTGAAATCACTTGTTCCACGTCTTCTCTGCGGTACCCCAGGTTCACTAAAGCTTTGGTGAGTTGCTCGTACTGAGTCGTATTATTAGAGCCTTCAATTTGTGTAGCCTGAATCCAGTCCTGATCTTTAAGGCTTAATATAATTTGTTGGGCTGTTTTTTTTCCAATTTTAGGGAGTGTACATAGCCCGTCTATATCTGCACTTCGTATCCACTGAATGATTTGGTCTTTAGGTGCAGCAGATAAAATATTCAGACCTACTTTTGGTCCAATTCCGTTAACTCCAATCAGAGTTAGAAAGAGTTTCTTATTATCTTCAGATTCAAAACCAAAAAGTTGAATAAGGTTCTCACGCAAATGGGTATGAGTAAAAAGTTTGACCTCTTCACCAATCTTAACCTCGGCTATGACATCTAACGGAGCCCAGACTTCAAAGCCTAATCCACCCACTCGCACATGAATACTTTGATGGTCTTTTGAAAACACATCTCCACATATTAAAGAAAACATACTTTACTCCTTTACAGGGAATTTTGCCGAATTAAGCTTTCTACTTTTAATTGTGTCGCCCCATAATAAGCCAAGGCAAGACCATCTGAAGCATCTTCGCTCCCCATTATTTCTGAAAGCCCTAAGAGCTTTTTTAACACCAAAGCCACTTGGTCTTTCGATGCTGAGCCATTTCCAGTGATGCTTTTTTTCATGGACTTTGGGGCACATTCTTTAAAAAGTATATTTTCCTTTGAGCACTCCGCTAAGCATACACCACGAGCAAGCCCTAAGCGAAAAGCACTATCTACACTTTTGCCCACAAAAATCTTCTCGACCATCACCCAATCGGGACGAAACTCTGGAAGCATCCTTAAAAGCACCTCTGATAAGCGACCGAGTCTACCATAAAGACTGGCCTCTCCCAATGCAATAGATCCATGATTAAGGTGAAGGACTTCAGCATCTTCTGTAATACGAACACAACCATAGCCAATAACTCGAGAACCCGGATCTAACCCAAGAATAATTTGAGGTTTCAAAATTTTAAAATCTCCATAGCTGAATTTTTAAAAGCCTCATAACTCAAAGGGAGTTTGATATATTTGCTTTTCATCCAGCACTCAAATAAATCCCAAGCATGCTCGCTATGGATATGACCATCATTGCCACCTAGCAAGGCAAACTCATTATGATCTATATTTGAAAGATCCACATTAAATCTGGCTTGAGCTCCAAAATTCACTTTCACACGACCAGGTAGAAAACTATGGGCGGCTTTCATCACAGTCTCATTGCCTCCAGAATAAGGAAACGGTCCCCTCTGATATTGTCTTCCCAGAATAGGAATTCTAGATAAAGGATGACTCACTAGCAGGTGGTGCATATCGCCCCAAGTGGCAAAGTTTTCAAACTCTAAAACAGCCCGATCAAAAGCACGGACTACGAGGGCGCTAAGCTCTTGATCAGTTAGGTCTTTGACCTGGTCCAGCAGATCATATCTCCAAGTGACACTTTGAGTGAAAGCAAGAATAGAAGCTTCCGAATAACCCAAGGTTCTATAATAACTTTTCACAAAATAAAAACTAAAAATTTCAAAAGCCACTGGCCCCTTAGACTCCACTTCATAATGCCCATCCCACTCAATAAAAGCTTTGTAAAGCTCTTTATCACTGGAGTTTAAAGACTCCTTCTCCAGAAAGCTTTGATTAGATTCTAAGATTCTTTTAACAATATACTCTTTAAAAATCCAAGCTGATGGTGAAAATGTGTCTAATTGAATATTATGAATTTTTTTAAAATCTAGAGGGGACCACCTTTTTATAAGTTGGGAAATTCTAAACTTTCGATCTTCTGGAGCATGAAAGAAGGACAGCCTCGGGGATTTGAATTCACTGGGATTATTGGACGAAACAATAAAACCAGACTCTGGGTTAAATACTCTCGGAAAATCCAAAGGCTTTAAATAAGTTTCAATGCTGTCTTCGGCCTCAACAACAAGGGCTTCTAGATCTCTATTTTTAGCTACTGGTCTTTTAATCGCATGAACATGACCAATGTTGCCATCAACATCACCATACAAAAAGTTCATAGCCGACACACCAAAAGTCTCAAACGCATTTTCAAATTCATTCCAAGTTTTTGCACGGTTCACGTCAATAAATGTTTTTAACTCATCACTAGCATCATATCCGGCCCACTCTAAAATCAAAGGAGTCTTAGATTTAAAAATGGGAGTGTCTGTGACTATAGTTCCGGCAGGAGTTTTTCTAAATTTAATTTTTTTGTCTCTGCCAAAACGAGTGGGGATTTTTTCTTCAACCCATGTGGCGTTTTCAAGCTCCTGGGCGCTGGCTTTTCTGAAATGACTGCTAACACCCCACATGTTTGTCCCGCCCCAAGTGATATTGGCATTACGACCGATGACAGGAACGGGCATTGAAGGCAAACAGTAACCCACGGAATTTATAGTGGGCGACTTGATCCCCAATAGGATCCAAACATTGGGCATGCTCACACCCAAATGGGGATCTCCCCCCATCATCACAGATCCAGTTGCAGAATGCTCTGGGGACACCACAAAACAGTTGCTCCCTGTGCGCCCCATAAAGCGCCCTAGGACTTCAGCCATATTATTGTTTCTTTCAAGATCTAAGTTATAAGTGCCCATTCCTCTTTTGCGAATTTTTGACCAAACAGAAGCCCAATCTTTAGAATTAAAAACATTCATAAGCTGAGCCAACACCATCCAGTTCACATCGGCTGAAGCAAACTTATGCATTTTTAAAATATCTTTAGCCGTCCACTGTTCAGGTCGAATCCCTGTGACAATGAGCTCGAAGCTTCTTTTCGGGTTTTGACGATTGTAATCATTTATGGCTTGAGCCATGCGCTGAAGCCAAAATTTAGATTCCTCACTTAAGGCCTCGAAATTAGTATCTAGATTTTTTGCAAAATCAAAAGCGCGGAGAGTGAAGTCCACATTATAAGACGAACCTCCTGTGGCACGGGATAGTTCTCCTCGAGAGAGCAATCTCATAATTTCAAACTGAGTTTGTCTTAAATGATACTGAACAATGGCACTCCAGTATGGAACATCTTCATCAGACTCTGCATGAATATAGGGGACGGAGTATTCATTCCATAGGATCTCAACTGAGGCTTTATTATCCCAATCTTTATGCCTTAATAATTTAAGACGATCACTAAGAGTTAGAGTTTTAAATAATTTCAATTAATTTATCACCTAAGTTTAAGGATAAAACTCTTTAGTTTAAAAAGCTAGAAGCCCTTATTATACTGGACGCACTTAGGTTTACAGATTTAATTTAATAGAAGTATTTATAAATTTGACAAAACGATGAGAATTTAAGCTGACAATTTTTATCAGCTTAAACGTATAATTATTTTTTTCCTGAGCAAAGGAAATAAATGACTAGATAGAAATTGTGACGGGCATTTCTACAAACTTGTATTTTCCGATCTCAGCATTCATGTCTTTTAGACTTGGAACTGTTCCGTTTAAACAAACAGCTTCTTGAGCAAGGTCAAAAGAGGCTTCGAGTTTAGGAAATTTTTCAGTAAGTTTAGGCTGAATTTTTTTCAAACAAGAGATGCATGACATATTCTCAATTTTATACTTAGCATTACACTTTACACTCTTGTCATTTAAATTCACTTCAGTGACTTGAGTATCCTTAGAGGCACAGGACTTTGAACCGCAATCGGCAAAGCTCAAATTTAGAACACAAAGGCTTAATATAAATACAACTAATTTCATTTTATTCTCCTGCTTCTTCTTTAGGTTTTTTATCCTCAGCTTGAGTTTCAGACTCAACACTGGGCTCCTCTTTAGTTTGACTTACAGGCTCCACATTTTCAACTGGAGGTTGGGGTTCTGCCTTTAGTTTTTGTGCTTTTTCGTAATCCTTAATTTTTGAAGGATCAGGAACCACAATGGCAAAAACATGACGCCCCTCTTTTTTAGGGTCCAACTCGATGTTACTCACATCTCCGAGATCTTTGGCCACTTTACGTACCAAATCAAACCCCATCTGTTGGTGAGCCATTTCTCGTCCAGAAAATTTTAGATTTATTTTAACCTTGTCTCCACCCATGAGAAACTTTCGAGCATGTTTCATTTTTGTGTTGAGATCATGGTCTTCAGTACGGGGACGAATTTGGATTTCTTTCACTGAAACTATGACTTGTTTCTTACGAGCTTCAGAAGCCTTCTTTTTATTTTCGTATTTATACTTACCATAATCCATGATTTTACATGTAGGAGGCTTTGCCTGAGGCGCAATCTCAATGAGGTCTAAACCTTTTTCATTGGCGAGTCTCACAGCATCTGGGACTTTAAAGATCCCGAGCATTTCACCATCATCAGCAATCACCCGCACTTCTGGGGCTCTGATGTTAAAGTTCATTCTAAAACCTTGATCTCTTTGGGAATCTCGTCCCCGGCCTTTTCCTCGTCTGATAAATGCTCTCCTTCAATAAAAGCTTCAACTTATTTTAGGGTTTAAAACCTAAAAAATCATCTGATATATTATAAACCGGGACAGAACCTCGACTCTTGTTCAGATTGTATTTGAGCCTACCTGGTGTACCCATTCAGTCAAGCTGAAGTGTTGACTGTAGGCGCCTTTGGGATTTCTCCAGATCTAGCAATTCCAAGAAGGCTTTCATAATCATTTTCTGTGTGGCACCAGATCGGTGTCGTACGGAGACCTCAGTCCCCCCTACTTCCTCATCGCCGACAATCATCATATAAGGAATCTGCTCCAGTTGGGCTTGTCTGATTTTATAGCCTAACTTTTCACTTCGATCGTCTAAGCTCACATCTATTTTTGCCTCTTCAAGAACTTTAAAAATAGTTTGTGAGAACTCAATATGGCGATCACTAACAGGTAAAATTTTAACAGCATTGGGACTCAACCATAACGGTAAACGTCCAGCTGTGTGCTCCAGGTACACCCCAATAAAACGCTCTAAAGACCCTAAAACGGCCCGGTGAAGCATCACGGGCCTGTGGTTAGTGTTATCCATCCCCACGTATTCCAGTTCAAAGGCTTTCGGAAGATTAAAATCACATTGGAGCGTCCCCAATTGCCAAGGTCTTTTCAGGGCGTCGACAAACATAATATCAAGCTTAGGACCATAGAAAGCCCCGTCACCCTCATTCACCGTGTACTCAAGATTTAAACTCTTAAGGGCAGACTCTAAGGCCTGCTCAGATTGATCCCAGGTTTCATCGGCTCCCATACGTTTTTCAGGGCGAGTGGATAAATAAATTTTATAGTCAGACATCCCAAGCTCAGTATAGATTTCGTTCAGCATGGTCATAAATTCCCCAATCTCAGACATCAGCTGATCTTGGGTGCAAAAAATATGGGCATCATCTTGGCAAAAGCTACGCACTCGCGTGAGCCCGTGCATGGTGCCGCTACGCTCACAGCGGTGGAGTCGCCCAAAGTCTGCAATTCTTATGGGCAGATCACGATAGGACCTTTTATCAGACCCATACCATAGACAATGACCAGGACAGTTCATGGGTTTCACTGAAAATGAACGGCTCTCTGTTTCTGTAAAATACATATTCTCACGGTAATTCTCATAGTGACCACTTTGATGATAGAGATCCACATCAAATATTTGAGGAGTGATCACCTCGTCATAATTATATTTTTTATATTTATCACGAATGTAATTTTGCAGACGTCTGTAGACCGTAGCTCCCTTAGGTGAAAAAAATGGAGCTCCGGGAGACAGTGGATGAAAGTGAAACAAATTGAGCTCTTTACCGAGTTTTCTGTGATCTCTTTTTTTAGCTTCTTCTAACAAATGCAAATGCTCGGCCAAAGCCTCCTTAGATTCAAATGCAGTTCCATAAATACGCTGGAGCGCTTTGTTGTTTTCATCACCCCTCCAATAGCAGCCTGAAATAGAGGTGAGTTTAAAAGCCTTCACTTGACCTGTTTTTTGTAAGTGGGGTCCTCGGCACAAATCAAGCCATCCGTCTTGAGAGTAAACAGAAACACTTTCACTCTCATCAATAGCTTCGATCAGCTCAATTTTATAAGTCTCGCCCATGTCTTTAAAAAGCTTAATGGCTTCATCTCGAGGCAAAACTTTTTTTGTAATCTCAAAGTTTTTCTTGATGATCTCTTTCATCTTTTTTTCAATAACAGGAAGATCTTCAGGAACAAACACATGCTCTGAATCAAAATCGTAAAAGAAGCCATCTTCAATCACGGGGCCAATGGTCACTTGAGTTTTAGGCCAAAGGCTTTGCACAGCTTGGGCTAAAATATGAGCCGCCGAATGACGTATCACCTCACGAGAGCTTTCGTCTTTGAGAGTCACAATATGGGTCTGAGTTTCATTTGGAATTTGAGTTCTAAGATCCAAAATCTCTTGCGAGTCCGTATATCTTAAACCCACTGCTGATTTAGCAAACTGAGAGCTAATACTCTGGGCCAGCTCAAGGCCGGTCACAGGTTGATCGAAATATTTTTCTGAGGCGTCAGGAAGAATAACTTTATAGTCCATCAGATAAAAGTAACGTTACAAAAAGTTAAAGTCTAGCCCCAACAAAGTTTGATTTTATCAGACCTCAGCATGAGCTAAAGCCAAGTGACTCAAGCAAAAGAAATGCTCAAACATAATAAATAAACTCATTCATTAACCTTGAAAATTGAACTTTGGTGCCAGTCCTCTTTTGAGTATG
>CALGWV010000117.1 GCA_937936325.1 uncultured Bdellovibrionales bacterium
CTGACCCCCAATTTCAGAAGAGAACCAAAATATTATTCGTTCAATGCTCAATTATTTAGAATACAATCTGAGTTATCTGACATCACCTCTAACTGAGGATGCACCCTATATCTCAGGCCAAACTAGAAGCTTTGGCCCACCACTATACCTAATAGCACAGTGGTCAGAGATGAATTTTTCATAGTAAGTTTTTCGATGAAATTTTTGGCCAGATTTCAAGTTTTCCTTGCAAGGGCCTAAGACTTGGACTTCTGTGTTTTCCATATTCTTAACATAAACCCTGTCGAGCTTGTTTTTTCTTCGACTAAAAAAAGTGATTTCTCTCAAGGGGGCCTCCACCCAACCTACTGGCCAGAGATGTCTGGCAAAAATTTGAGTGTCGCTGTAATTAAGACCTGTTATAGCTTTTGGAAAACTATTAAAGTCTCCAATGAGAACTCCTGGGACATTTAACTTAAGCTCGGATTCCATCATTTGAATTTGCTGAAACCTCACATCGGTGTCTGACACTCCTGCCTTTAAATGAACTCCGAAGACATTAAACTTTTGGCCTAGTTTGTTTTTAAACAGACCCATGATCACTGGACGCAAGCCAAACCTACTAAGCCTTGTAGGCTCAAGAACTTTAAATTTTATAAATTTGAAATCACGGGTGCACATCACTACGTGGAGATAATCTTTATTTTCATCATGAGTTCTACATTTGAACTCTGGAAAATAACTTCTAAACAAATCTACGTCCACAATTTCTTGAAAGACATAGACGTCAGACCTAGGGATGTGCTTGAGAATGAACTCTCTCAAATAAGACTTGCGGTACTCATCTTCTATGGCACCTCTCATTGAGCCCCCCCGGCCAAACCACTCCACATTGAGGCTTGTTACGGATACGGCATGAATTTCCTTTTTAAAAATTAAAAAAGCGACTCCCACTAAAAAAAAGAGTAATAAAAGTTTAAGCTTTCTTACTTTAAAATTTTTATTTTTTTCCAAAAACACCCTCCGTGAGAACAGCTAGCTCTTTAAATACTTTCAAAATACCGGCGCGGTCTACTTCATAGTCACAAGCGCTGCTAAAAAATCCACAAAACCCCCGTGATACACTCCATGAGACAACATCAGATTCAGTTGGAAAACGCCCCTCTTTAATTAAGTAAGTAAAGACAGCCAAAAGGACTCCCTCATCATCTTGGATTCCAGCCTCGATCACTTGTGGCAGCGACTTCAAGCCTTCTTTAAAAGCTTCAAACGCAACAATAGCTTCTGCATCATTAATGGTCCCAGATCGATCAGAATCAAATTTTTGGAATAAGGTTTCGCTGTATTGCATCCCTGTTAAAGCTCTCACTAATTCAAATGTCTTATATTCTACAACATCTTTTTTACAATCTTGTTTAGCTTGCCCCATGACTTCAAAAGAACACCAAAACTCACCCCAGGCAGAGTCGTTATTCTTATAAAAACTAAAATGGCCCTTAAAGTTAGCTAGCTTTTTGGCTCCAAATGTTCTGAACCAACTTTGATATTTTGTCTTGGGCGCATTCTTAATCAAAACACACTTAGGATCTTTTCTAAAATTACACTGATCTACGGCGCCATCACGGGTGTGAACCAAGCTTTCCACTGAAGAAAAAAGCATAACTAGATACTCTAGAGCCTCAACAAAACTCACAGTCTTGTCAGGCTTAGACCCTGGCAAGAATAAATTGGTTTCATTAAATATTCTAAAAGCTTTAAACTGCTCATCATCACCTAAAATTTGAGATTTATTTAAAAAGCGAAAAGCTAAAGCATACAAATTAGTAACAGCTTCCACATCGAGATCTTCCTGGTTTGTCTTATAAACATCAAACAGTAAGTCCACTAGTGCCCGTTGCCAGTTTAACCTAAAGCTATTGGCACCGTTTACAATAGTGGGAGCAGGTTTATGAGACAGCTCTCTTACAAGAAACGAGTTCACAAAAAGAGGTCGATCTTGCCTAAGTATCGCTTGGGTACGAGGCGAAAACGAGTCCAAAGCTAGAACAGGATTTTGACTTAAGTAGCCCGGAACAAGGGGCAATGTTTTTAAATTCGATGCGGCCTTTTCAAACTCTTCGAACTTTGCCCAATGTCCGCTCATCAGTTTCCAGTTTAGAGGTGTAATTTCATTATCTTCGACCAAATTTTTTATGAGCCACTGACTCCAAAATTTTTGCTCCCCTTTGAGTCCTGGATTAAACATGCCTAACTCAACTGAACCTAATAAAACCTCAGCAAACTCTTCTTGACTGACACTTTTTGATTCAAGCGAGGTTTCACCTAGCTTGATAATATTTTTAGCCCACACTTGAACATCTTCAAAGATTCCCTCGCGGTACCAACCTTCTGTATTGAACTTATATCTAAAATCAAAATACAGTCTATAAAGTTTCTGTCCAAAACTTCCTGTCCTCTTCCAATAACCAGAACGATAAACACCATCAGCATTTCTTTGGGGGTGTAGGTTCTTTAGTATTCGCAAGGCCCCCTGAATGTAGCTGCGAAATTTATTGTCATCACCCGGAAGCCAGAGTTTAAATAATGCTTGAGTTCTCTCATCGTCTAAAGAAAAATCCAGTTCTTCCAGGTGATGACCTATAATATTAAATAGTTTTTTTGAAAGCTCATTTAATCGCTGATGATCTTTTTTTGAAATATTGTCTTTTGAGACCAGCGCAAGCCAAGGTACTAAATCAGAGTTTGTTCTAAAAAGTTTTTTAAGGACTTTAAATAAATTGTGATAAGCCTTAAAGTCTTTTTTTAGCACTAAACCTTTAGTTTCAGGCTTTAAAATATTTAGAGTTTTAAATATTTTATTGACCATGGGCTCAGAGTCAGCTCCTCCAACAAAGCGTTTTAAAAAAGCTCCAATTTCTTTTTGAGTCCAGTAAGCTTTATTTTGAGACTTAAAACGACGCTCAAAGTACGCCATAGAGTCCACTACACAACCAAACATATCGTCCGAGTCAGAATCACTCAATTTAGCAGCTAAAAACTCTGGAACTTGTTCTCCTATTTTAGAAAAGCACTGAGTGTCTAAATTCAGTTTTACAAAAAACTCAGGAGCCTTGGGCAAACGATCATTCACACAAGAAACAAGTAAAAATAATAAAACTATAAATTTCATATTTGATCCTTTAAAAAATGAAAAGGCACTTTATATTAATGATGAATTAAAGATTAAAGAATGTAGCTCAAACCTACTGAGAATCGATCTAAAGAGCGACTGTCATAAATAAATCCAGGTCGGTACTCATTGGTTAATGGTTCTATAAAATCAACTTTAACATAACTCAAGAACCTCTTTGACCAGAGCTTCTGAAGCTGAACCTGTCCAATTATTCCAGACTGGACACTGTCATAAATAAACTTTGTAGACATGTCCCATCCCGAGACTGAGGGAAATTGCCAATCTAGAAGCCAAGCTGATTTAAAAAGTATATAAGAGTTTTGGCGAGCCAAAGCTCCTTCAAGCTCACCCGAGGTGACCACATCACCTCCGTAGGTCTTGCTGTAGCCCAACTTCGCTCGCCCCCACTTCCCTTGGGTTTGCATCATCAAGGCATAATTTTGCCGACTGCTTAAGGATTGAGAAGTGAGATAAGGATCAGTTTTTTTAAGGTCCTGGGGACTTTCATAGCTGAAGCTGGCCAGTAAAGAGGTCTTTGAGCTGAAGTTGTAGCCCAATTCTCCGGTGGCAAGGTGGTGTGACAAACGATACGGCGTGATTTTAACATCAATAGGAAATTCTCCATCGACAAATTGAGTTGTAAAATCCACGTTGTAAAAAACTGGAGCTATAGACTTATAAGCATAAGAGAGCTTCCAGGCCCAATCTTCGGAACCCTGATTTTCAAAGCTGACTAAGATACCAGGTTGAACCAACACATCACTTAAAGAATAAGCTCCCTGCTCATAGTTCACATCAAAAGTGTTTGAATCATAAGTGACACTTTCTGGAGGGCTTGGAAAAAATGGATTTTTTGTAGAGATTTTCCCATTTTTAAATTTGAGCTCCGCTCCTTGGCTCGGCAACGAAATCAAAGCGGCGGATACCGCCATCTTAAAGCCTGATCCAACATAATTGAGGTGAAGTCCTGTGTCTCCTTGAAGCTCAGGCCACATGGCTTCCCAAGTCCACTGTGAGTTCCAGCTGCCTTCATAGAACCATTTTGACTGTTGAGACCAGGAGCCAAGCTTGCGCCCCAAGCTCAACTGAAGTTTTTTTCCGTATGAAAAATAAAGCTCAGGAATCTGATAGGTCTCTAAGCTACGATCTTTAATAAAATAAGTTTGAGCTTTAACGACAAAACCCGCATTGGACCCGAGATCAAAGGCCTCATTGAGCTTAAGCCAGACACCCAAGTCATAGACCTGCTCTTTTTGATGATAGTACTGTTGTGTTTCAACACTGACTTGTGTGGCGCGCTCCCATTGACTGAATTGGGTCACAGTATGCTTCTGAGTGAAGTATCCATAACCAGGAGCAGATAATAAGAAGACTAACAAAACTAGACAGAAGTATTTCATTCTCTCCCCCTTACGCACACTCGTCTTTCAAGTGCTCGCATCTATAAGTCTATGCTTATTCTTGTCGTCCACTGACGACGAGGCGCATTGATATTGTCCCAAAACCCCTAGAGGTTTTGAGACTTTCTGCTAGCTCATTATTTAGATCAGCCTCTAGGCAAAAGAGATCGTCAAAATTATGGCGATAAACTAAATATTATATTTTAGTCATGCTCTATAGCCGATGCAGCTATGGGCTGACAGAATTAAATAAGAGAGAAAATTTAAAGTGAACTGAAAAATCAATAAAGTTAAAAAAAGACGCATAAAAAAAGAACTTACATTTGTCATCCTATCTTGCAAAAGATCATGAACAAAATTGAGTTTGACAGTTATAGCTGCTCTTTCTAGCCTAAGAGTTCTTCACTTAAAGAGGCTGATGCCTAAAAGGACAATGGAAAAAGCACAAACCCAAAGAGGCTCATTCTCTATGTACCTCAAAAGAGATTTGATGAATTTCCAACAATATAAAAGAGCCTTTTAAGCCAAAGCCCCTTAATAGATTTTTGGAGTCCTCCATTTTTTTTTTTGGAGAAAGCTTCAATGATTGAGAGCCCGTCACCAAGAGCCCCCAAGGCTTCGGAAGTTCATGCGGTCCAGCTCAACTATACAGAACAAAAGCCAAGGAAATAAGCTTCATTTGCATGAATCTTAAACTTCCCTCGTTTTTAAACCGCAAAACTAAACCCTGTGACCCCAAAGGAACACAAATGAACACTGAGACAGTAACGAACACCGCGACACCACACCCCTCAACACAACACGACTCCTCAGCAGGAGATCATTCAGGAGAGCCCAAACTGATGCGAGTAAAAAAACGAAACGGCAAACTTGAGCCCGTTGATGTGAATAAAATTGTAAATGTGGTAATTGCCTGCTCAACAGGTTTAAAAGATGTGGACCCTATGCGTGTGGCCACACGTGCCATCAGTGGGCTCTATGACGGCGCCACAACTAAAGAATTAGATGAGCTCTGCATACAAACGGCCTCCATGCTTATTGGAGAAGATCCGGAGTACTCTAAGCTCGGCAGCCGTCTTATGAATCGTTACATCAAAGAAGAAGTGGAGCTCCAAGGAATTTTTAAATTCTCAGACTCCATCACTAAAAGTTATGAGCAAGGTTTGATCTCAGAAGAAAAATATAAATTCATGATCGAAAACAAAGAAGCTCTTAATTTAATTATCATCCCCCACAGAGATGATTTATTTGAGTATTTTGGTTTGCGCACTGTTTATGACCGCTATCTTTTAAAGCATCCCCAAACACGTGATGTTCTAGAAACCCCACAGTATTTTTTCTTAAGAGTGGCCTGTGGACTTTCAACAAACTTTAAAGAGGCTAAAGGTTTTTACGAACTCATTTCGGCTTTAGATTATTTGCCGAGCTCCCCGACGCTTTTTAACGCCGCAACCCCTCGCCCACAGCTTTCATCTTGTTATCTATTAGATAGTCCTGATGATGATCTTTCCGCTATTTACGACAAGTATAAAGATATTGCTCTGCTTTCTAAATATGCCGGAGGTATTGGAGTCTCTTTTTCAAGAGTGAGATCTCGTGGGTCTTTAATTCAAGGCACTAATGGAAAATCCAATGGACTTGTCCCCTGGCTTAAAACCTTAGATTCATCTGTATCTGCCGTAAACCAAGGGGGCCGACGAAAAGGAGCGGCCTGCATTTATCTTGAAACCTGGCATGCCGACATTGAAGCCTTTTTAGAACTTCGCGATAACACCGGAGATGAAGCCCAGCGCACACACAACTTAAACCTCGCCAATTGGGTTCCGGATCTTTTCATGAAACGAGTCAAAGAAGACGCCATGTGGTCTTTATTTGACCCTAAACGACATCCTGAATTTGTAGACTCTTATGGTGAAAAATTTGAAAAACTTTACACCGAGGCAGAAAAAGCAGGCCACTTTGAAAGCCAAGTGAAAGCCCGTGATCTTTATCAGCGCATGATGAAAACCCTAGCACAAACCGGAAATGGCTGGATGACTTTTAAAGACTCCAGCAATCTCAAGTGCAACCAAACCGGTGGCAAAGAGGTGGTGCATCTTTCAAATCTTTGTACTGAAATTTTAGAAGTCACCTCAAATGAACAAACAGCTGTTTGTAATTTAGGTTCGGTGAACCTCTCCCACCATTATAAAGAGGGCGTGGGTTTTGATTTTAAGAAACTAGCCACAACAGTAAAAACAGCCATCACATATTTAGATCGTGTGATTGATATCAACTTTTATCCTATAGATACTGCCAGCGCTTCAAACTCAGTTTGGCGTCCTGTGGGCCTTGGAGTTATGGGATTACAAGATGTGTTTTTCAAAATGGGCATTGCTTTTGATTCCACAGAAGCCTTAGAGCTTTCTAATAAAATCAGTGAAGAGATTTACTATCATGCTCTAAAAACTTCAAACGCCTTGGCCGTAGAGTTTGGCCCTCACAAAAGCTTTGACGAAACCCGTGCCGCAAAAGGAGAGCTTCAATTTGACTCTTGGGGCGTAAAACCCAAAGATGAAAAACGCTGGAATGAGCTGAGAGCTGAAATTCAAAAAACAGGACTGCGCAACTCGCTCATGATTGCCATCGCTCCGACAGCCACCATCGCCTCTATTGTTGGGGTTTATGAGGCCATTGAGCCACAGGTCTCTAACTTTTTTAAGCGTGAGACCCTTTCCGGTGAGTTCATACAAATTAATAAATACTTAGTGGCAGAGCTTAAAAGCCGTGGACTTTGGACCGAAGGCATCAGACGCCAAATCAAGGAAAACGAAGGCTCTTTGGCGGGCATCTCTGAAATCCCTGAGTCGCTAAAAACAGTTTACAGAACGGCTTGGGAGCTTCCCATGAAAGCTCTCATTGATATGGGTGCTGGACGCGGAGCATTTATTGATCAGTCTCAATCACTGAACTTATTTATGGAAAGCCCCAGCATTGGAAAACTCTCAAGCATGTATTTTTATGCCTGGGAGCAAGGGATCAAAACCACTTACTACCTAAGATCTCGCCCTGCCACTCGAATTAGTAAGACTAGTGGAGCTGGCAGCCCATTACCTGGGACTGAGGAGAAAAAAACCTTCACCTCAGAAGAGGCTCTGGCCTGCTCTTTAGAAAACCCAGAGTACTGTGAGTCTTGCCAATAAACTAAAAGTATTGAAAATGCTCCTGTTAAGATGAATTAAATAAAAAAAGGACCCTAATATGATTTTAGATCCCGGATTTGACCTCACTCTTCGCCCGATGAAATACCCTGTCTTTTACGAAATGTATAAAGATGGAATCAAAAACACTTGGACTGTGGATGAGGTGGATTTTTCAAATGACATTAAAGATCTTAAAGATCGCTTGAGTGAAAGTGAAAACTTTTTAATCCACAGACTTGTTGCATTTTTTGCCACAGGGGACTCTATTGTGGGTAATAACTTAGTTTTAAATCTTTACAAACATATTAATTCTCCTGAAGCCAGGCTTTATCTCTCAAGACAGCTGTATGAAGAGGCGCTCCATGTGCAGTTTTATCTCACACTCTTAGACACCTACATACCTGATCCAGAGCAAAGAGCTGAAGCTTTTGACGCTGTTAACAACATCCCAAGCATTAAAGCCAAAGCCGACTTTTGTTATAAGTGGATGGACAGCATTAATGAGATCGACAGTCTCACTACAAAAGATCATCGTCGTAAGTTTTTGCTCAATCTACTCTGTTTTGCCTCATGCATTGAAGGGCTGTTTTTCTTTGCAGCCTTTGCTTATGTTTACTTTTTAAGATCCAAAGGACTTTTAAATGGACTGGCCAGTGGCACAAACTGGGTGTTCCGAGATGAAAGTGCCCATATCAACTTTGCCTTTAAAGTGGCGGACACGGTACGTGAAGAAGAACCGGAATTGTTTGACGATAAAATGAAAGCCGACCTCACCCAAATGATGATCGATGCTGTAGAATGTGAAATGCAGTTTGCTCATGATGTTTTATCTAGCGGAATAGCCGGTTTATCATCAAAGGATATGCGCACTTATCTGGAATTTATAGCCGATGGCCGACTGGAACGCATGGGAGTCAAAAAACACTACGGATCTAAAAATCCATTTGGTTTTATGGAGCTTCAAGACACTCAAGAGTTGGCTAACTTTTTTGAACGCAGAGTCTCTGCCTACCAAGTCGGTGTCACCGGAGAAGTCAGCTTTGATGAGACTTTCTAATATTGGGGTGCCCGGCACTTGAGAGTATTGCAGCACAGCACTCTCAAATACAGAGCACAGCTTTTATTAGGGGCTGCGGAAGATTCCTTTGCCCCTAGACTTTATGCTAAAAATTGACTCAAAATAATAATATATGGTTTAAATTGATTTTTTTATTCATACTTTATAAATATGAATAAAAAATTTCAGAAAGGTTTTTCTCTAATACAGGTTATAATTACTTCAGTCATTGCTTCAGTATTAGCTTTGGCATTTTCGAGACTCATAGCCACCCAAATGGCAAGCACCAGCTACCTTGAAGATAAACTTGAAAAAATTCAAATCGTAAGAAATATCGAAAATCTTCTAAAAGATGATCTTTCGTGTCAAAACTCACTAAAAAGCTCTAAAATAGACTTTAAAAATAAAAAAATAAAAGTCAATTTTCAACACTTTAAAGACAGCAAAAACAACAATATATATAGCAGCAATAAGGCAAGTGATAGACTCTTCATTGGGCAAATGACATTTACTAATATTTCTTTAAACACTCCTAACTCTTATGGTTATATAAAATTGCAAGTTCCCATTTCAAGAGTTCGAAAAACCGGCGGGCCCACCGAATTTAAACCCTATGAAACCACTGTCCAGGTTTTTGCAGACTCAACAGGACTTATTAAAGACTGTTTCACCACAAAAGCACCAATAAGTTGCCAGTGGAGAGATATCAAAACTGGAGTTCTGGAGCTAGGATGCTTAAGTGGAGAATACATTGAAAAGCTCAAATTAGAAAAAGCCACTTGGACAGACAACCTCGATAATCATATTGAACCAGAAGTCTATAGCGCCTACTGCTGTAAAATCCCTTAACTTGGGTGCCCAGCACCTAGGAGTATTTCAGCCCCGCACTCTCAAGTGCGGGGCATCTTTTAGTGACTAAGTTTTAGGCAGTGGATAAGGGGTTAATCACTGCCGAAAGCTTTGAGGCTTGGGAGTTATCCACATTACATTGAGCAAGAAAGCCCTTGTGCTGCTGCAAAATCATTTAACCCTAATTTATTTTTTAAATATTGCCTTTTAATTGTGCATTTTGTGCTGGACAAAATTCATCTTTTTGGCTAGTTTTGATACGTTTTCAAGCTTAAAACTTGGCCCCCAATTTGTAGTATATCCTTGAAACCACAAAAAATAAGGACGCATTTATGAAACTCATCACATCAGCTCTCATTATTTTCGCTCTCTCTCAAACAGCAACAGCTCTTCCTACACAACTGAAGAAAGCGACCAAAGATTGTGATCGTGCTAAAACAGGATTAAATGCTTTAGGTGATATGGCTGAGGTGATTTCGGATACGTATTTGCCAAGCTGGAAAGAAAACTTAAATGCAAAAACTAAAACTCTTGGTGGAAGTTTACTAAAAATTGGGTATGTACCTGGGTCAGATCAGACTGATCTAACGACATTCAGATCTCAGATTAATTTATATGGAACTTCAGACCCCAATAATGTTTTAGGAAAAATACCAGGAGCGATGGGATCTGTGTTAACAATGTACGATAACAGTGGAGTTCAATGTGGTGCTACCATACCAGCAAATTCATCGATACTCATGTTACCAAATGGAGACATAGTTATTGGGACAAATGCACATGCATTATTAAAAGTAACAAGAACGGGAAATCAAAATGGTGTAGAGTGTTCAAATACAGTAACTTCGGTAAAGTTTGGAGGTTTTACTCACCCCGAAACTAACAATACTGCTATTGAAACTAGTGGAATCCTTAATCCGACTGTATTTAATAACAACCTCAGAGCTCTACAAGCTAATCCAACGATAATTAGCAAATATGATTTAGTGCTTTTAAAAATAAAATCACCTAAAAACCCAATTGAAGAAGCCAATTTTGGTGATTTATTGCAAAAGTATGCAATTCCTATATCTATGAACGAAGCTCATCAATTAGTCGGCCAACAAGGTCCTTTGGACAACTCTATTCTTGCTATATCTAAAGGTAGTTTTTCATCGCCTACAATTTCTTTCCCTGGGAGTGGATATCCTCAATTGCCTCATGGTAATAGCGAAAAGATTGCCCACATACACGGAACTGGAGTCGGAACTACTGCAAATGGGACATCAGGAAGCATATTTCTTAGGTTGAATGAAAGCTTCGATAGTAATCAAAATAAATATTTAATAGGTATGGAAGCTATTGCTATGCATGCTGGAAAAATGGTTGATGGTGTTAATAATACAGCATTGCCATTTTCTAGTGCTCTAATTTCTGAAGCAATGGGGCCACAAGCTATGCCTGCATCTTTTTCACCTCTAAAGCCTATGTATTAAGTTTTGAAATGTTGCTATATTTTTAGGTTTTCAGTGAAGTGTCGAGTTTTGAGACACAAATAAGAATAAATCCTCGTAGTTGGTAGTAAAAGATCCGATGAAACGAGTACTTTATGAAATCTTATTATACTCTATTTTTTAACTTCTGTTTTTTATTTACTCTATTAAAGTTTGGCTTTCTATATGAATCTTCAGCATTTAACGCAAGAAAAATACTAAAATCTGTAGCCGCTGAATCCGAAAGAGCCCCCGCAAGTGATTCCTCTTTAGAGAACTCAACAGAACCAAATGGTGAGTCTAATGCGCCTCTTCAAACAAGGATTTCAGCCCCTCCTGTAAAAACATCAATAGGCTCTCAAAATTCGAACGATATTTTTAAGTCTAGATTTGGAAGTGGAGACTTGGACCCTTCTGTATTTGATTCAATAGGAAATATAGAAATTGACATGCAAAACTTAGAGGCACCACAAGATAATCCAAACACAAACTGCCTCTTATCCGAAGGCTGTGTGAATGATGTACTCAAAGAAGCCGCCGTCTCTTTTGATGGCATGAAGGCCGATGCCATTATAAATAATACAGGTGGTTTTAGCTGTATTACTGAAACCACAGCTTCGGGGTCTCAAAGATGTGTCGGAGCTGATGGCAAAATTGCATGGGGTGCTGAAGATGATAAAGAGTCACAGAACTGCCAATGGCGGACAGCTGGACCTGCTGATACACAATTTGTAGACTCTAAAACCGAAGTCTGTGAACGAAACGGAATCATTGTTAAAACAAGAAAAGCACAAACAGAACATCAGCAAGAAACATTGGGAGAAAAAAATAAAGGTTGCATTCTAGACCCCGCCACCGGCGAAGAAATCTGCGAAGACTCCTCCACTGAGCCCGGGCCTGAAGCGGCGAGCGCTCGGACATTGGTGGCTGATGGGGTTGTGGATTGCGGACGAACCGACTTAAGCTCTAGTGAAGTGCAAGGTTGTGAGAGAGCCACTCAAGAATTTGAGTTAGCCTGTCAGAATGAAGAGACTGAGACCCTTAAGCAGTGTAAAACTAAAGGCAACTTAAGCCTCACGGATGACACAAAGGTCAAAGGGGCCACAACTTGCGATATTCTTAACAACACGGAGAAAGAAGAAATCGCCATTTATAATTCAGTCCAAAGCCTCTGCACAGAAGCCGCTCAAAACTGCTCTATCATGTGTGATGTTTCCGCCCCCCATACTTTAAGTGATGGAAGCACTTATCGGCTCAATAACCAGGCCTTTATCAATAGCATTCAACAAACCTCAGACTCCTGCAGCAATGCCCAAATTCAGACCACAACAGAAATTAACGAACGAAGCCTCGCCATCAACAACCTTATTAAAGAAAACCGAGTGACTCTGGGCTGCGACACTCCGACAGCTTTTGGCCAAGCGGCCCCCAACGCCAAGGACTCACCCAGCACATTAGATTATCTCCAAGCTGCCACTGGGATCGCAGCCCAGGCAGCCCCTTTGTTTAACAAAACTTCACCTCAAGGTTTTCAAGGAGTTGGTGGTCCTCAATCTACTGAAGCCTTTAATCCAGAGTTTGCCACAAATTCCCAACAGTATGTGGGGGGAGGCGATTTAGATTTTGATGAAGATGAATTTAGTCCAAATTATAACTTTGCTGATGATTTAGCCCCTCCTGATGGGGATATACCTCGTGTCGAAGGTGATGACGGAGGTCTCACAGAAAATACCAAAATAGCTCATTCTCCATCAGGAGCTGCAGGATTTGGAACAGGTGGAGGCGCATCCTCAGGAGGAGGCGGTGGATCAGCAGGATCCATCGGAGGAGGCGGCTCTAGTGGAACTTCAGCTCCGCTGGCTCGAAGACCACGAGGTGCCTACCAACAACCCAAAGCAAAAAATTTATTAGCTTTGGGCAAAGCCCCTAAAGGAGGGGGGAGTAATACTGGCTTGCCCTCGAGAAAAAGAACCCAAAGATCAGGGGCTTTTGCATCAGCCCAAAATAGAGCTTTAGCCACTAAAAGCGCAAGAAGCTTTAATGCGAACAAGTACCTCTCTAATAAAAGCTTCGATGAGAAATATCAGGCGGCACTGCAGAAAATGGGGGCCAATATGAATGAGGCTCGCACCCGAGCCACTGGGCGGAGCCTTCAAAAAGATAAGGTGGGGGGTATTTCTGAAAATATCTTTTACATCATGAACAGCTCATACTCCATGACTCCTGAGCTGAGAAACCCCTCTCTGTAAAAAAATTTGCCAAAAAATTCACGCTGAAGCTGGCTTTTTCGAGCCAGTCTGATAGGACTCATTCATAAGTAACCCGAAAGTTTATGAGTGTTTTATGAAGTCCTATCAAATGCAATTTCAACATTATCTCAAATCCCTTTTTTACGGACTTCAGAAAAAAAACCCCAGGTATTCCCTGCGTGCCTTTGCCCTTAAACTCGGAATTTCCAGCGGCAGCCTCTCCCAGGTTCTAAGCGGCAAACGCAGTCTCTCAAAAAATAAAATTGAATCGATTCTCAACCTCCTGGAGGCCAGCCAAGAGGTTCATGAAAAAGTCTTTTACTCCCCTCAAGATGAAGACTTCAGCGTGTTCTTTAACAAATACGAAGACTTCTCCAAATACGTTATTTTAAACAATGAACAAACCCATAGTCTTTTAGAAGACGACCTCGTGGTTCAACTTTTAGCCTTGGGGGACACCGATGATTTTCAAAACGACCCCCAGTGGATGGCTGAAAAACTAGATGTGGACATAGATCGTGTGCAGGCCCTTCTCACTAAAGATCTAGAGTCCTGGAAAACCCAAAAAGAGCATCTCCAAAAGAAACTGAAAACTTTTTTTCAGACTACAGATTCAAAAACATCTCCAGATCTCAGGCGCTACCACACGGCCTCACTTCAAGAGGCCATAACTAAAATTGAAAGCCTTCCCACGGAGCAAAGAGATTTTACCTCCTGTGTCTTTGCCTGTGATCCTGAAAAGTATGAGCAAGCCCAAAACCTCATTCGACACTTTCACCATCAGCTCATGGCACTTATGTCCACAGGGCCTAAAACCGAAGTTTTCAAACTCAATGTGCAGCTCTACCCTTGCACCCAAAAGCCTAAAGAAAGTTCATCAAAGCTATTAGAAACCCATGAACAGAGTGAGCCTCAATGAAAAATACAATGACATTTATTAAATATTTTTCACCTCTAAAAATAAAATCCAGGGGCTGGAACCTCGTCTTCCTCGCTCTTGTTTTTTTTGTGACTGGTTGTGGTTCAGAGGACATCCCAAAACCCCCGACTGTGCCCCAAGTTTTTAAATTAAAGAATGGATATACGATTTTAAATGGTGGCGACGATGTGATTCATTATGTGGATCAGTTTAAAGCTGTCATCAAAAAAGCAGTGGCAGACACTGAATCTTGCAGCTACTTAGACCCAACTCAAATTGAAGAGCTTAAAATTATTCTAGATCAAATAGACCTTATTATAATATCAAAAGACTCCCTCTATCCTTATCAAAGAAACTTTCCAGCTGGGACTAGCATCACCCATGAAATCAGAATCAATGGGGTAAAACGCCCCTTCGCCAATGTCCCCGTGCAAACCGATGTTTTGGTGCCAGAGCTTATCGTGGATCTTGAGATGTTCCCAAAAGTCTTTCAAAAAAAACGTCTACTCCTACATGAAGTTTTTGGTCTTTTAGGCTGGGAAAGTACAGATATCTATAACCTTAGTGCCAAGTATTTCAACCAACTTAATGCAGGACACTGTCTAGGAACCGAAACTCCAAGCCCACCACCTACTGGGGTTCAAAAAGGCTGTGGCGCCCGAAGTCTAGAGCTCTCTCAGTTTGATCTGAGCCAGGTGCAAACTGATAAGCTCACTAAAGCCATAGGTCTTTTTGAACAGAGCACCCAGTGCCTCGTGTTTTGGGACTCCCAAAAAATGAAACGCCAGGACAACTGGGCTTTGAGCTTTCATGGGGAGGACAAAGTCACAGATATCTACTTGCACGCTGGAAAGCTCTACTTCTACCAGCAAAAATTAGGTTGGTCTGTTTTAAACTATGAGAATGACGTCCCAACCTCAGAGGAGATCCGCTCCACACTTTTTTCTCCCACCCAAGGCAAATTTTGGAATTTAGGATCCCATTTTTATTTTACAAATGCGTCTGAAGAAATTTTATATAATCAAAACGCTGAAGTCCTACAATCTTGGTCCCTCCCAGAACCAGACCCCATAGTATTTGCAGCCCCCCATATTGATTATGAACACCCAGAGGACCCAAACGTTGTGTCAATACTCAGATCCTCTGGGCATTATTCAGAACTTCATATCGCCACCAAGGACTCAAACATAAAAACTGAGTTTAAAAACGAAAAATTAATCCCTCAATTTTTAATGAAGCCCCCTTATTATATGTCTTTTATAACCGGCCATATGCGCAACAAAAACCGAATTAATCTTCTAAGCCTAGCCGAGTTTATGGAAATTTACTCTAAAGAAAAAAGTACACCCCATTTTAAAAATGAAGACCAAGCCCTACATTGGCTAAAAGTTAAAATTCAAGAAGAGCTTCAACAGCAACCAGAAATCCAGATACGTAAAGCCCTGAGCATTAAAGACTACCCCCTGACTTTCTACTTTAGAAGCCTAGATTCAGATTCAGAAAAGTATTTTGTTTCAAAACCCTATAAAATTCCGTTTGAGTTTCATATAAAAATACCTATTGAGCTTTTGTTTTTTAAATCCCAACTCAAATCCACAAACCCCGAGGATTTTAAAGAACTTGCCTCTTATGTGGGTGAAGACTTGGCCTTAGAATACAGTGATTTTCTCTGGAAAGGTCTAAGTTATAGAAATCAAATCCTAAACTCTGAAGTTCAAAGTAGATCGGCAATCCCCTATGAGGTGCAACTTCTCCCAGATCAAAACTATGTTATTAGTATTTTCAAATCCTTAATAAAAGAGGCTGAGAATAATATTTCGATTCAATATATTCCCCTTATTAAATCAGAAGCCGAAGGATCCGCCCTGAGCTGCACCCTCTTAAACAATGATTGTCATTTAAAATCAAAAGTCATTGATGAAAACTCTAAAGAGCTTAAAGCTCAAGATAAAAGACTCTAGCGAAACTCCACCTCTCCCACTCCATAAAACAAACCATCAACAAAAGAGCTTTCACTTCCTGTGCCACTCAGTGTGAGCTTGTCTAGAGGTGACGCCAAGCCTAATCTTTGGGCCATAAAATGACCAGGCAAAATATCAGCTCCATGAGTGACATTCAGAAGCTCAACATTTTTAATTTGGATGATAGAATTAAAGACCCCAGGCGTAAGTTGATTCAAATCAATCCCTCTCAAAAAGAATTCATCCACAAATTCGACTCCTTTTAAAAGAGTTTCTATAGGAGCTGAATCCGAAACAGAAAGCCTCTGAATACTTTGAAGAGGAAGTTCGTGAAATTCTGATTCTAAATCTGAGTCTAAATCTGTTTTATAATTTAGCGTGAGAGCCTTAAGTTGCTCGAAAGCAGAGAAAAACTGTTGAAAAGAGATGTTCTTCTCTTGAATTCCATTAAAAGAAAAACTCATTTCAATATCATCATAAATTGAGTACTCCGCATTTTTAGTTTTTGTAGTTAAGCTCCCATTTTGAGGAAAATGAAAGCCAATAACCCAACTTCCACGACAATTGAGTTCAGATCTTAAGGGTTTAAAATCCCAGACCCATTCTAAATCTCTGGGATTTTCATTTTCTTTTCTTAAATCAGAGTCAATATTTATGGAGAGCACACCCACCTCAGCTTTAACATTTGGATTGAAAAGAAACTGTGATTGATGAGGTAGAGTTAAGCGTAGGCTTTCGGTCTCCAGCCCTTCGAAAATATGATTAGATAAAAAAACTCTTTGAGACACAACAGCGTCTTCACGTTGAGTAGAATACTTACGTAATTTTTCATAATTCAATACAAAACTACCACTCTCCGTCGAATAAAAAGCTCGAGGCTCAATATTTATTAATTTAGGATTATTTATGAAGGCTAAGTTGTTGAGTACTTTTAAACCTGAAAAGGCATGAGACTCTAAATGCTCCAACTCCGGGTTATTCACAAACTCTAGCCTCTCTAAACTGGCCCCTGAAAAAGCGTGCTCCGGCACAGTGTGAAAACCTTGGTTGCCGTCAAAATAAAAATCTCCTTTGCTACTCATCAATGAATAGGGCATCAGTATTAATTTTTTATTAGTCACAAATCTATAACTGCCCCTCTCACCAGATTTGAGGCGCCGAATCCTTAAATCAGAATTATTTTTAAATGTAGAAATGACATTTAATTTTCCATCTAACCAAAGTGGAAATTGAAATTTATGAAGTTGAAGTTCGACCAAGGTTAAACCTTCTATAAAGTCATCAGTAAAAACGGCCTCTGATTCACCTGTAAAGTTTTCTAATATGAGTTTTTGAATTCGAGTGTCTGAAAACATTTTTTTTTGGTAGAGCATCTTTTGAGGCCAAAGTCTCAAAAGAACCTTGTTAAATCTAGAGTCAGAAAATGCAGCCTCGTGGATATGAGTTAAATGTGGCAAAGAATCTAGGATCATGTCTCTCACCAAAACCTGATCAAAAGCCTTGGCCTGAATCGTCTCCCAGCCCACACGTTTTATATCAATCCTTACGTCTACAGGCCCTTTAAATGAATGAGACTTCAGCACTTTCCATGAAGGCAAGTTTGAAAAATTGAAACTTATATTTCGAAAAATTTGTGAGCTCACATTTCCAAATTGAATTTTAATGTCTTCAAGATGGGGTAAGTTTTTAATATTGAGTGCCTTCAGCACTAATCGATTTTTATTATTAAAAATCCAGGATAAAGATTTAAGACTCGGGCTCTTCTCAATTGTAAGAGTTCCAAACTTAAGAAAGTCGAGCGCCTTGATTGAGCCTAAATCTAAAGAAGCTGGCGCCTCCACTAAAGTCAAATTTTGAGCCAGGTAAAATGGAGTTGAACTGAAGGGCATTTTTAAAAAATCCACAGTCATTGCAAGATCCTTAAACATGCGTTTATTAGAAGTGTGATTGAAGTTTTCTTTTTGGTGACGTACCAACTCCTGCAATTTCTTAAGATCAGTAGAGCTTTTTAATGCGGCACTAAAGCTTAAATTGAGAGCGGATACGGAAGTCTGGTCTAAATTTAAATCAGGAACTGAGGAGAGCTGCAAATTTTTTGCTTCATGAACCCCATATCTGTTGTTTCCCACCTCTTTTAAAAAATAAATATCAGGAGCCTCCAAACTCACATCATTAAACCTGACTTGAGTCCGGGAATCAGATCCGGAAGACCGGGGGTACTCCCAGTATATTTTGATCTCCCTAGAGGCCTTCACTTTTAAGCTCTCAATGTTATACGTACTATAATTATATAGAGTTGAGGGCTCAAACTGTGCAGGATAAACTTCAACCTTCTCCCCTCCTAAATCAATGAGGACTTTAGAGTAGAGGCAGCTTTTAATACACAGCAAATTTTTGACTTCTTTCACCATTGGAAGATGAATAAGTTTTAATTCCTTAACATGGCTATTGTGTAAAAAGTTTTTAGGGAGATTCGTCATACTTGGTAAGTTATTCAGCTCTAAGAGCTCAAGTTCTCTCACATTTTTATTTTTGTTCTCATGAGTGAGCTCAATATCGATAAGGCTTAAACTTGGTAGATTTTTTAGAATCAAACTTTTTGAAACCCAAAACCGGCTTAAACCCACAATCTCTTTAAGGTGAGGCATTTCAGAGATTAAAAGATGAGAGGTCTGAACTGAGTTGAAGATATCAAGTCTCAATCTCTTAATACTAGGATTTTTAGCTAAGTGAATACGCTTAAACACTCCCCTAAAAGCTTCTCTCTTTATATTCACTAGCTTAGGATTAGAGTGGATTCGAACTTCACTCTCAGCAGAAAGCACGTACTGACTTGGATCAGAATACGCGCTGTTAGACACTTCGTAGGGCTTGCCTAAAAAACTCCTGTACTCAATTGTTTCAAGTGCGGGGTTATTTCGAATCACATAAGAAACCTGAAGGGGTTTTTTAATCTCTAGTAAAGAGTCTGACCTCCCTCGAGTTTGAGTAGCAAGACCCACGGGGCGCTTGGCATATGATTTTCTATAGATTTTCATGAGATCTAAATTATTTTTAATAATGATAAACTTAAAATCGTTAAAGTCTGCCGTGTTGAGTTGGGTCAGCTTTTGGCTTGGCACCTGGTACTCTTTGGGGACCTGACTTAAGAAATCTAGAGAAGAATCTACGATCAGCTTTTCAAGTCCTTTATACTGTATCTCTTTACAGTGACTCTTGGAATCTTGAAGCTGAACTCGAATAAAAAATTGCACCCATTGTGATTTCTCACAAATACCTGTGTGGCTCTCTCCCAGGGGGGCTCTGTTTTTAAAATTTTCAGCGACTCTGTTTTCTAGCCCAAAGCCTGAGACAACTAAAGGGTGTGCCAAAAATAGCACTAAAGTCAGCAATTGATTGAGCATCATGAAACCTCTTTGATTATATAAGTGTTGGGAGTATTAAGCTTTCTTCAGGTCACTGCAAAGACCATCTCAAGTGAAAAATTAAATTGCTCCCAGACAACGTAAAGCTCAACTGAGTGAACACTGAGCCTACTCTTTATTTTATCTGCATGCGTTTTATTTTCTTATAATCTCGTTTTTTCGTTTGCCTCAACGAAATCTAAACACTGCAAAAAAATTATTCTGATCGTTTGTATAAATGTAGGGTGTGTTGACAATTCATCTAGCTACTCCGACCTCGAGAGCCTGCAATTTTGAACTGTGCTCAAGAATTTTTTAATCAAAGTGGCCTTAGCCACGTTTCATAAAAAATTCTCTGCGCTCAACTCAAAATTTTTGGCTTTCGAGCTCTCGCTACGCTAGATGAATTGTCAACACACCCTAATTTATTTTCATAAAAAAACCTCACTTTAAATCTTGGATATACTCCAGCATTTGAAGCCTCTGAGCTTCGGACAAACGCTCCTCATCTTCGAGGTGATCTTGCTGGGGCATTTTTTTGCTCCTGAGTTGCTCAAATATATTTTCTGAAAAAAGTGCCAAGTTAGACCTCAACTCCCCTGCATTTTCTGCGTAAATAAACTGTGGAGGTCCCCCCTCTCCTCTAACTCCGTGGCAAGCGCTGCAGCTCTGGTAAAACTGTTTGAGTATTGGATGCTCATCACTGGGCTCATAGGGAGAATGGATCTCAAAGACTTGTTTTTCAGGTGTAGTTTTTTTTACAACAGAATCCTGGTGAGGGTTTAAGGCTCTTAAAAGCGCACTTCTTTGTAAAGGCTTTTTAAAAAAAACTTCGGGCTGATCTCTAAGACGTCGCATCAGAATTTCAACTTTATTGGGCCAAGCTTGAGTTGGAAAATCCTGATTTTTTGATATAGAAATATTTTGTTCAATGAGCTTTTTTAGATCATGAGTTAAAACTACTTTTTTAAACTTCGGATCATAGCTCATATATTCAAACAGAATATCAAATCCATTAAAGATATGTTCCAAGAGTTTGAACTCCGCCTCATCAGCCATTAGATAAGGTCTTTGAGGTGTATAGCGAAGGTTATGAAAGTAGTCAGGATCCTCACCGCCAGCGACCATGAGCTTTATAGATTCTGGATCGGTGATTTTTTCAAACAAACTCAAGGGGCATGAGTTATTTTGGTTTTGGAGACACTCACTGATCTCAGGAAATGTAATTTTGTCTTTTTTAAGCAATGTCAAAATAGGATCACGATCATAAAAATGAGTTTCATAGTAAGAGATACTTCTTAAAGATTGAAGCTTTTCAAAAATAGACTGAACCTCAGAGGTCTCTTCCTTAAAAAGATCCTTCGCCTTGGCTTTTAACTTTTTATGGAGGTCATCATGCCTAAATCTTTGGCTGACATCTTCTATCAGAGCTTCAAAAGAATCCGTCATAGCTACAGATGGCTTTTTGTGTCTAGAAATACTTTCTAAAGCCAACTTAATCAAATAGACCTCTAAAATTTGAAGACGACAGGCCTTCACGTTCTCATCAGCTAAAGGACACAAAATGTGATAAAACTGCTGCGCTCGGTGAAGGGCTTCAGAGTTTTTTACGCTCACATCAAATGAGCCATTTTTCACATTCATCACTCGCATCTTATTGGTGACAGTGCTCTTTGGACGAGCTTGGTGGAACTCTCGCCCCCTTTCAGTTAAGTTGAGTTGTTTGCTTCGCCCATGGAGCTGTCGCTCATTAATTTTGGCCCTGATCCTAAGTCCAAAGGCCTCAGAGATTTTTTTGCGAGCCTCTTCACTCACATGATCGTTTTGCGCAGAGAACTGGGCCCAAATCCCTGCGGACTCCATCAGTAGATTATCATCACTTTCCAACCAACTCGCATCTGGGAAAATAGGCAAACCGGCAAGATGGCAGCCCATACATTTCATTGGAGGCACATAATACACTTCGGGCTCTGTATCAGGTAAATAATTTTTTATGATCTGAAACTCAAACCTTCCATAAGGAAGAGCCTCCTCATTGTAACTGATACACTCAATTTGATTTAAGTCTTCGACATGACCACAATAAATTTTTGAATGCAGTGGCCCCAGCTCCATATGAACCTCGGCCTCTAAAGGGCTATAATGAAAGATTTCCCTTGGACTTAAAAAAGGCTTCGCGATAGGACCACCTAATCGTGGCTTTTGTAGTGAGCGTCCAAAGGGAAAAAGACTTTCAATATTTTTAACTAAAAATTGGGGTTGAAATTTTTCAGGGTGAGCGAAGGCTTTTTTCTCATCCATATCAAAGCGCAGATAAGACAAAAGAGACGGCGTATCTTTAAGAGCTTTTCTTTGACTCAAAATTCTCTTGTAGCCTGGGCGATTAAAAACTCGACCCATAAAGCGATCAAAAGGATAGGGAATGTCATAGACCACCTCGCCCGACTCTAAGGTTTTTTGAAATATCTGGTCCACCAGAGAGCTCCCTTGTTCAGGAAGTATGGACCTGGAAGCCGGAGACTGACTGAGTTCTTCAATCTGATAATCCGAAGTGGCCGAAGCCACGGAAATAAACATCCACATCAAAAAAAATGAACATAAAAAAAAGTATTTCATCTGCCAGAAACACTAACAATAAAAACATAAAAAAATCTAGCGGATTTAAGAATAAGTGTTTCAAAAAAACGAAGCACTCTTTGGCGCGAAGACCTAGACAAAGAGCCCCTCACTTTTCATCCTATAGAAACTATGTAAGAGAACTTTGGTGCCAGTCCCCTTTTGAGTAT
>CALGWV010000118.1 GCA_937936325.1 uncultured Bdellovibrionales bacterium
TTTTCTGTGGAAGTGATTTTTTAGTTAAATTTGATACGTGAGCCTGAAAGACTAGCCATAGCTATTTTGAAGGCGATCAAATTAAATTTAACAAAAAAGCGCTCCACAGAAACAGGGAAAACCTAAGTATGTTCAGTATAAGTATATTCATTCATTGTTCACGTAAAAAGTGATATAAGAACTTATGAATTATTTTAAAGGCACAATACTAGGTATTGTTTTAGGCGTCTCCAGTTTTGGAGCTGTGGTTTTTTGGAAGGTGGGATACTTCAAAAAAGTGGAAATCTCTGAATCTATTGTGGGCCCTTACACTATGCTCTACCAAGAGCATATCGGAGCTTACCATAAAGTCAGCGCAAAAATTCTTGAAGTGGAAAACTGGGTTAAAAACAACGGGTTAAAGTGTAAAAAAAGCTTTGGCCTCTACCTGGATCATCCTGATCTTGTCCCAGAAGATAAACTGCGCTCAGAAGTGGGATGTCTATTTAAGCCCGCCATGGGATTAGGGGATACATTAAAAAAATCTCCTTTTAAAACCAAAAACTATAAAGGGAAGTTAAGACTGCAAGCCACTTTCACTGGCTCTCCAGCTTTAACTCCTATCAAAGTCTATCCCAAGCTTTATAAAGACTGGATTCAATACCCAAATCAAAGAGACAACCCCAAAGAGCATCTTCCTGAGATCTTAGAGATCTACCACTCCCCTGACGGAGAAGCTCTATCTAAAATTAGTGTGATTGTTGAATTATAAATGAGTTCGTGATCACCAGGTCACGAAAAAGTTATCACATTCTGTTGAAGCTTGAGGCTGAGCCGCAACTGAATTGGATTTTAAATATTCTTGTAGACTGGACTGCAAATCAGAGGTAGCTCTAAGTAATTTGTAATCTAGAGCATTATTTTCAGTTGAACTCATTACTGCACCTGGGTTTGCTTGCTTGTAACTTTGAAAGCCTAAAAGCCTCTGCACACTGAGTTCCAAACGCAAACCTAAACTTTCCAGTTTTTGCTGACGTTCAAACCCTGGCCCCAAGAGTATCACTTCCTTAAGTTCACGAAAAAGAATCAGTGTTTCTTGAGTTGGATGATTTTTAAAACGAACTGAATCAAAAAATAATTTTCCTGGTTTCAAATTCAGTCTCTCTACTTCTTTAAGAAGAACACGACGCTGGCCTCCTAAACTCTCTAAAGTGACTCCTGAATCTAAACCCCCTCCCCCATACAAAGAGTCAAAGCCTTCTTCATTGGCGCGAATGAACGACTCCTTTCCAATCTCTAAGGGTGAAGTTCCATCTGACTGTAAAGGAGTTAAGTCATAAATATGCTTGCGGCCCTGGGCTTGAAGTAAAACTTGTCTATGAAGGTGATGCCTCAATACTTCAGTAGCTCCAGGAGGAATCACAGCTGATTTTTGAAAGCTTATTTTATAAGCCTGCAGACTTGGAAGATCCTGAATTAAAGCTCGGCTAAACCCACAGGCTGAATCACATTGTCCATGGAAGACCCCGCCAGAGCTAAAAAATGAATCATAGCTTTCAATTCTGTCCGCAGCCCCATTCAGATAGTACTCCGAACTGTATGTATAAAAAGAAGTCTTTGTAAAGGCATCTCTTAACTCACCTAGTGTGAAACTATGTGTGTTATTTATTTGGGCCTCCAAAGCCTCCATCAATTTGTGTTTATTATTTTGTTCAAGCTTTGCGATCAAAAAATCCCAGTCAATCTTATTTAAATGGATACTTGGCTGAAAGTAATTAGCCGAATGTGAAGGGCTAGAGAATGAAATCTCAAAATGAAAAGACCCAGGCACTTGCTGACTCCAGGTGACGACAACTTCATGATCTTGAGTCTCATAAAGTTCATAGTCTGAACCTTCATCAAGCTCTCTTCGTAAAACGTCAAAGATCTGAACTTTTAGTGCTCTCGCCCCTCTGAGATGAGGAAGGACATACTCTCGAGTTCCAGCGCTTTTATGAGAGCTCAGAGTTTTAAGATGAACTGAAGCTGTCTCATAAGAAGCCTGCCAAGGCCGATGAGGTCTAGGATTCAGGTCTCCACTTAAATCTAAATAAAGCTTATGATCTCTGGTTGCACCGGATCTTTGAACTACAAAAAGCTTTTGCTTATAATCATGTGTCGTTGATATGGATAAGTCTTCTGTAAAAGCGCGCAAGTTCACAGCTCGGTTTTGTTCCATTGTCTCTCTTTGATTCTCGATCCAATCAAAACCTGATCTTAAAGCATTTTCCACCGGGGGAAGACCTAAGATTGAGGCACGATCATTTTTAGCCTGCCAAAACAAGGGAGTCGTGAGTAAGGGCTCAATCAGTTTTAAATGAAACTCAGCTGCATGCTTTTCTTGCATACTAGCTTCGTAAACAAAAGCAGAGTCAAATTGTGACACTCTGTCTGCACTCACAATGTTCACGATGTTTTGAAGTCCGTTTCTCATCTCTTCTAATCGTGAAACTAATTCATTTAAATTGTAAGTAGAGGCATTAAGCTGATGGCCTAGGTAAAAAAGAAAATTCTCTTCAAATATATATCCATATTCATTAATAAGATCATAAAGATTCGCATAACGTCTCCCCGTATTAGACTTATATGTATATAAATCTAATGCACCTGGAACCAAATCTATCTCAACTCGTGAGGCTCCAGAGCTTTTTCGGTAAAGCCTCTCGGCCTTAGCTTTTTCTGTAATAGATGCAAAGTCCCAGACACTAAACACTTTAGATTGCCAGTCTTGAAGAGAGTTTATTGAATCTTTTAATCTTGGTCGCAAGTTTTCACCAAACTTAAAACCAATCACTTCATCTCGGACATCAGTATCGACAAGGACTATGCTTATCATCATTTCAGACAAGCTTACGACAGCTTTTAGAAATTCGGGAGATTTCAGCGTCACAAAATTACGCTCAGCTCGGAACTCTGCTGACATATCTGATCGCTCCAAAGCTTCTAGCCTCAGAACAGCTCGGATTCTTTCTGCACTAAAAAATTGATTGACCTCAAAGTCATTTAAATTAGGCTGCTCTCCATATTCCTTCTGTACTGCAGCCATTGCTATTTTCTGAGCTTCAGCTTGAATATTGAAATTAGATTTCTGTAGATAAGTGGATTCTTCGAGTATCTCAATCAACTCCTCAACAGTAGTAACTATGTCTCTATGCCACTGAGCAAAAGAGGGATTGTTCTCCATAAACGAATTCAAACTTTCTACTGAGCTCTTAAATAATAAATTTCTAATCCTTAAGGCTTCTTGATACTCTTGGGAATAATGGATCTTTCCATCGGTTTCGATACCCGCAGCTTGATACCTCAGCAGCCCTTTACGATTGTCTCCAAATTCGGATTTAGCTCTATGTTCAAACTCGCCTCTGTGAACATTTAAACGAAGAAGACCTGAAGTTAATGAACCTGTATTATGAGTGTCACCAAAAAAAAGGGGCAATAAGCTATAATAACGAGTTCTTGGTTCAGCTCTAGCTCCAGTGGAATACAATAAAATACTTATAAAAAATAATTCAAAAAAACGACTCATATCGAAATAAGTATTATCATATTTTTACATATATGACTGCTAAAAATACATACTTTAAGAAGACTTCAGGTCGTTTCTGTACTTTTCTTTAAATTTTTTGATTTTTGGGGCAATCACATAGTTGCAGTAAGGATTATCCGGGTTATTTTTATAGTAATCGTTATGCTCGGACTCAGCAGGATAAAAAATATCCAGAGGTCTCAGCTCAGTCACAATGGGCTTATCCCAGAGGTGTTGCATCTCAAGCCGCTCTTTGACGGATTCAGCGGTGAGCTTTTGCTTTTCGTTTTCGTAAAAAATAGCGGACCTGTATTGAATCCCTACATCATTGCCTTGGCGGTCCTGACTTGTGGGATCATGGATATGAAAAAAAACATCTACTAATTTTGAATAGCCTAATTCTTCAGAATCAAAATGCACTCGCACCACCTCAATATGATCCGAATCTTTTTTTGAAATCTCCTCATAAGTTGGGTTAGGCTTGGTCCCACCTGTGTAGCCAGGTTCAACCTTAATGACAGCTTTAAGAAGATCAAAATGAGCCTCAACACACCAAAAACATCCTGCACCAAAAACTGCTGTATCCAAAGTTGCCTCCAACATCAAAATCTATACCTCATCGATGATACTATGATATCACCAATACAGGTTGAGGACCTCTAATTGATAAAAACTGCAGAAGGTCCCCACGCTCTTTACCCAGATCCGCGGATCTAGGTCTTTATTATAAAAAACTTATTCTGGAAAACAAATGAATTTCAACATCAAATTTAAAAACACTTATTCCAAGCTGCCTAGGCATTTTTATCAAATGATTCACCCTGAAACTAAAAAAAATCCACAACTTAGGTTTTGGAATACTGAATTGGCCCAGAGTCTTGCTATCATGGACAAGCCCCATTCATTAAAAATGGCTCAAGACTTAGCTGCAGTGTTTTCTGGGAACCAGGTTTTACCCAGCTCACAGCCTCTGGCCATGGCCTATAGTGGACATCAGTTTGGTCAATTTAATCCTGGCCTGGGTGATGGGAGGGCACACCTTCTTGGAGAATTGCCAGACACCCATGGACAGCTTTTTGATATTCAGCTTAAAGGCTCTGGCCGGACCCCATTTTCTCGCTCTGGAGATGGCAAATGCCCCCTTGGACCAGCCATTAGAGAGTCTATATTAAGCGAGTCCTTATATCATTTAGGAGTCCCCACAACTCGCTGCCTGGCTGTGGTCTCCACTGAAGATGTAGCTTTTAGAGAGAAGCCCCTCCCCACTGCCGTGCTGACTCGAGTGGCCCAAACCCATATTCGTGTGGGGCATTTTGAACACTTTGCTAGCCGTGATGACACCCAAGCCCTGGATACACTTTTGAAATTCATAGTAGAAAGAGCTTATCCTGAGCTTGTAAATTCAAACACTTTAAGCTTGAATTTTTTCAAATCACTTCTACGCAAACAGGCAGAGCTTGTGGCTCGGTGGATGAGTTTAGGCTTCATTCATGGTGTGATGAACACTGACAATACCTCAGCAGCTGGTCTCACTATCGATTATGGACCTTGCGCTTTTATGGACGATACTGATTTTAACAAAGTTTACAGCTCTATTGATCGCCATAGCAGATACGCCTACGCTCAACAACCTGCTATCACAAAGTGGAACCTCACTCGTTTAGCAGAATGTCTATTAAAACTAGACACCCAGACCTCCATCGACACCTATCAGTCTGAGCTCAACAATTTTGAACCTATTTATAACTCTGTTTGGGAAGAGCTCATGCTTAAAAAACTTGGGTTCAAGAATATAACCCAAGAGGCCTTAAGCTGCCTGACACTTTGGCTAAGAATCATCCAAACTCACCAATATGATTTTACTTTGAGCTTTCGAAACCTATCCGGGTTGATCGAACAAGAGACAGGCCAATTCTTTAAAACAGATCAAGAGTTTATAAACTTCACTAAAACCTGGAAGCCCCTAATACTTAAGGAGCATGAAAGCAGAAAAAAGGCTTCTGAATTTCTAAACTCACAGAATCCTATACTTATCCCCAGAAATCACATTGTAGAAAAAACGATTCAGGACTGTGAGCAAGGGGATTATCAACTCTTTGACAAAATTCATAAAGCCCTCAAGTCGCCTTTTATTGAAGCCGAAGAGTTAGAATCACTCTACAGAAGACCACAAGATGGGGAACAAATCAAAAATACTTTTTGCGGAACATAAACTGTTAAATTTGAACTCCAAACTGGCCATTTCAAAATTTTAAGTCTATATTAGCGTGTTGTTCGACAGAATGCCTGGAGCCTCTACTGAGCGCCCTCAGATGTTGCACCCAGTAAATTAATTCACTCCGAAAGGGAGCCTTTTCTTGAGCTTAAAGAACTTAAAACCATTTTTTGATGCTGCGATTCGCTCTAGAGGCAATACCTATTTTAAAGATGGACTGATCTCTGCAGTAAAACTTCATGGACCTGATTATAAGTTTAAAGCTTATGGGGCGCACACCTACCATACTCTCGTCACTCACAAATCTAAAAACTTATATGTCAGCTGCGATTGTCCAAAATATCAAAGCTCACAAATATTTTGTAAACATATCTGGGCCTGCTTGAAAGTTTTAAGTTTTAACAAACGCCTCGACCCTGATGTGTTGGGAGTGGGGGAAATCCAAGAAGTGCTTCCTATGCTCACTCAAGCTCCTACAAAAAAGCGTGAAGCCACACCCGCACCCACAATCCCGGATTGGATGATTGAGCTGAGTCAATTTAAGAGCCAGATTAAAACAGGAATTCAAAAAACTAAAAAGCTTGAGCAAATCACAGAGCATTCTAAAAAGAAAATATTATATTATGGGGTAGAGTTCCCAAAGCCTATCTATAAAGACACAAAACTCATGGTCCGACTCTTTGAAAAAGAACAACTCCCCCACGGAGGCTTTGGCAAACTCAGAGTCTACACACCTCCAAAAGTCTATGACATGAACCCTCTCAAGTCTTTAAATCCTGAAGACAAAGATATTATCTCTTTATACAAACCCCAAACCCCTCAGCAGATTGGGTATCAAAGTACAAATGGTGAAAAACTGCTTTTTGAAAAAAGAGTTTTAGCCACGGCTCTAGAGAAGATTTCTAAAACTGGACGACTACTGTCTTATGTCCCGACAACCCCATTTCCTGATCTCGAGGAACTCACCCTTGATTGGACCGGCGAAGAAATGGACTTCGTACTTGAGCTTAAAAAAAGTCACAATCACTGGAGTCTCTCAGCTCGATTTGAAACCGGAGACTTAAAGTTTTCATTCTCAGATATTAAAATCATCTATCCCCTAGGCCTCGCCCTGGTAGACAATAAACTTTATTTACTCAAGCTCAGCGTCAAGCAGCAGTCTCTTTTAGAAGCCTTAATAAAAAACAAAGCTCTCCGACTGCCCCTTGAAAAGAAAAAAGAAATGCTTGGCCTCTTAGACCAACACGTCGGCTATAACCAAATTGATCTCCCAGAAGATTTTGGAATTGAGCTCAAAAAACAAAAACCAGATTTTAGAGTGGAAGTCCAAGTCACACCACAGGGACTCTATGGACATTTTCACCCTGTGTATCAAGGGCAAAATCACGAGCCTTTCAATCTTGATCAAGAGCTCACCCACATTCCTGATGAGAGCACGAGATTTATCAAAAATTTGAGCGAAGAACAAGCAGCATGGGAGAAAGTCAAAAGCCTTGAAGTCTTCGAGGAACCTCTACAGGATTATAGTTTTGAGATTTCAGAAAACCAATTCTCAGATTTTGTCAGCGGACTGAACTCCCTAGACATTGAAGTTCGTGCAGAAGAAAAAAAACTAGTTTCTGCTAGCGGCACTTTTTCAAATGTCACAAGCTCCATGGATTGGTTAGAACTCAAAACAGATATTCAATTTAATGAGATCACGCTCTCGGCTCCTGAGATTTTAAAAAAACTTAAAAATAATGAAAACTTTGTAGAACTTTCTGATGGCTCCTTAGGAGTCCTCCCCGGGAACTGGCTTAAAAATTATATGAGACTCAAGTCTCTATCGCAAAAAAGTACCGATTCCACTTTAGGCTTTCACAAAAACCAAGCTTTTATTCTAGATACACTTTTGGAAAGCTTTGAGCACAATCACCAAATACAAAAAGACAAACACTACTTAAGAACATTAGAGTCGTTTTAAGAAATTCAAAAAATAAAAAAACGTCCTGCACCCGAGGGTTTTCAAGGAGAGCTCCGCGACTATCAGGGGCTTGGCCTATCTTGGATGGTTTTTTTAGAAAAGCTTCAATTTGGTGGCTGTCTTGCAGATGACATGGGTTTAGGTAAAACCATCCAGGTCCTAGCCCTCTTACTTCACCGAAAACAAACAAAGCCTTCAAAAACACCGCCTTCACTCATTATTGTTCCCAAAACATTAATGACGAACTGGAGAAAAGAAGCTTCTAAATTTGCCCCCGATCTCAATGTTCTACTTTATGAAGGCTCCACAAGATTTGAAAAACTAGAGCAGTTCCTAGAACAAGATATTATTTTGATGACCTATGGAGTTTTAAGACGAGATATTCTGAGCCTAAAAGAAATCCTATTTGATTATGTGATTTTAGACGAAGCCCAGGCCATAAAAAATGAAAGTTCCCAAACCACGAAGGCCTCAAGGCTTCTCCAAACTCAACATAGATTGGCTCTCACAGGGACTCCTATTGAAAATCATATTGGAGAGCTCTTTTCGATTTTTAAATTTCTACTCCCAGGCTTGTTTCACAAAAACATTGCGTCTTATAAAAATTTAAGTGATGAGTCTGACACTCCTGGATTACTACTTAAAGCACTACGCCCATTTTTACTTCGCAGAACCAAAGAAGAAGTTTTAAAAGACCTGCCCGAGAAAAACGAAATTATTTTGTATTGCGATATGGAGCCCCAACAAAAGGCCGAATACGCTAGAGTTAAAAATTATTATAAAACTCAGCTTAATAAAAATATTGATTCACAAGGTTTGAACAAATCTAAAATTCAAATCCTTGAAGCCCTCACAAGACTGCGCCAAGTCAGCTGTCATCCGGCTCTCATAGATCCAAAAAAGAAAGATATGACTTCAGGTAAAATAGAAACTCTGGTAGAGCACCTGCTCACAATAAGAAAACAAAACAAGAAAGCTTTGGTTTTTTCACAGTTCACTTCTATGCTCGCCCTTGTAAAAGACGCTTTAAATAAAGAAGAAATCAAATATAGTTATTTAGATGGAAAAAGTGTCAAGCGCGACGGTATCGTAGAAGAGTTCAAGCAGTCCAAAGACATCAACGTGTTTTTGATCAGTCTTAAAGCCGGTGGCGTAGGTTTAAACCTCACAGAAGCCGAGTACTGTTTTATCCTAGACCCTTGGTGGAACCCCGCTGTCGAAAACCAGGCCATAGATCGTGCCCACAGAATTGGGCAAAAAAATAAAGTGATGGCCTATAAGCTCATCACCAAAGACAGTATTGAAGAAAAAATCTTAGAGCTGCAAAACAAAAAGAAACGCCTCTACAAAGATCTCGAGTTCAGCAACGAAAGCTTCCTCAAAAAGATCAGCCTAGACGACATCACCTATTTGTTTTCATAAGAGGAAAGGCTCTGTATCACACTTGTTAAAGGCCCTTTTTTGATGCGGCACATACTCGAAAGGGGACTGGCACCAAAGTGACAATTCAGGTGGAGATTGTGCCGATTTAAAAAAAAAGAATTATTTTCTACTACAGTTATTTGCAATAAATTTCTCTTTAGAAATAGAAACACTCTCCGTCATAAGCTTAATATACCCTTTAAGCTCAAGAATAAATGCGTACTCTATATGTCCTTCCCCTTCCCTTTGAGCTAAAGTATAAATATATTCCGATACTATAGTTTTATCTCTAGTAGCTTTAAAACCTTCAAAAAAATCTTTAGAGTACGCTGACTCATTGTAGGATTTACTTTGAGCCATTTCCACAACTGCCGGTTTTGAAATATATGCTAAAAATTTACATATACTCATTATATCTTCTTCTATAGTTTCACTATCAAGAAAATACTTTCTTCCAATGCCAGCTAAGTTGTCAGATCTACCCTCCTTAACAATAGCTATTAACTCTGGGTTCGTTAAAATTTTGTTGGTTTTATAATTGTACCAGGTACTAGGGATTGAATGAAATCCAAATAAAATTCTAGCAGTATTACTACCTTCTTCATAGCTATTAAAACCTTCGCCTGCAGCATACACATCAGTAAGGGTGAACAGAGTGAACACTAATAATATAATTTTCACAAGGCCATAGTTAAAAAACATAAACTAAAAAAATAAGGAGCATATTGCCTATGAAAAGAAAAAAAGTGGTCATTACTGAACGAGACCTCAAAATACTAATATTTTTGTGGCGCTGGAGATACGTAACTACATCTGCAATTTCAGAAAAGTTTTTCCATGGGCTTCATAATACACGAGGGTACATTCGCCTGCTCAAATTAAAAAAAAGAGGCTACATTCAATCTGTACAGCTCATCATTAATCTCGGCTATGCCTGGACTTTGACTAAAAAAGGGTACTTGCAAATAAAAGAGACCCTCCCCGAGCTGACGGATGACAATTTTCTTGAGCAAAAACCCAATCAGCAACACCTAGCCTCTGCAGTCCTTATTGGGGAGTGGCTTCAAAAAGTTCCAAGTGGCTGTGCACTTTACAGCAGACAACAGTTGCGTATGAAGAAAGCCGAGTTACATCCCAAATGGGTTCCACAGTGTGATTTCTATACACCAGATGGCTATTGGTACATATCCAGTCCAACAGGGAGCGAATCTATTATTGCAATTGGTGTTGAGCTACACAGAAGCCCCCCTTCAAAATATGACCGGGCAAAAGATTTTATCGAAGTACACACAAAAATAAAAAATATGCTTTGGATCGTAAGGGGTTTACACCTTGCAGAAGCGATACACCACAAACTCAACTATAGAAGCGACCGGTCTGAAGATCTACACCAATTTGTTCTGATGGATGACATTTTTAAACACAATTGGGCTTCGCAAATAAAAGTAGGGGCTTTTACTGGTTTATCAATCCACAAGTTCATTGAGCAGAATAGGGGCAACACCCCCGCTGACGCTAGGTTAACAAAAATTTCTCGCTGCCTTGTCGAAACCAGACTTTCTCACCCAAGATCAGTAACTTACAAGCCTAAGGCAAAAACAAGAATTCTTGACTAAGCCCCATATTTCTAAATTTTTATAAACATAGGGCCTTATATTCAATATTTTAACGACATCAGTGCTAGATCTAAATCTTAAAACTAAAACACTCAGTGAGTCACAACTTTAAGTCTCGACTTTCTTACCAGAGGAAGCTTCCCTATGAAAAAGGATTTCTATGAAACGCTCTTACACTAAAGTATCTTACAAAAGAAAAGATGGATCTAAGTCATACCGCAAAACCATTCGCATGAGTGATGGTGTTAAGCAGGAAAACTTCACACGCATAGAAGACGCCAACAAGTGGTACGCAAACAAGCTTCGCGATAAAGAGTTGTTCCGCGCAGGCATCTCTCCAGAGATTAAAGTGGTCAGCTTTGGCGATTACGCCCGCGAGTGGATCAAAAAAAGAGAAGAGTCTGGAAACCCAACCTGGCGCCAGGACAGCTCTCGTTTGCGCACATATTACATACCTATTTTAGAAGATACGGTGCTTTCCTCCATAAATCCTGAAAAATGGGAGTACATTTTTCAAAGAATTTCGGATTCACAGTGCTTTTCCAATGCCACATACAATAGACACCGCTCACTTATCCACAAGATTTACAATGATGCCATCAAAAAATCCAAGGCTGCAGTCTTCAACCCCATCGCCTCTGTGGAAAGGAGACATGAGGGAACCAAGCCAGCTTGGGATTACTTCGCCTCCCCTCTTGAAATCAAATAGTATCTGGCCAAGGCCAAAGAAATCTCAGAAACTGAGGCAAACAAAAAGTTTCTTTACCTTTTTACACTATTGGCTCTCAACACCGGCGCCAGGGTAAGCGAAATACTAGATTTGCGCCATTCAGACATTTTACCAAATCAAAAGCGCCTTCACATCTCAACCATCTATGCCTCAGATCAAAGAAAGTCCATGGAGAGAACAAAATCCAAGAAAAGCCGCTGGGTGGGCATGAATGACAATCTGATTATGGAGTATCACCAGCATATGAAGACAAGTCATTATAATAGAGCCGATGATCTCCTGATCTGTGATAACAATGGTAAGCATATCCAGCGTAATGCTATCTACAACCAACATGTACGAGTTTGTAAAAAAGCAGAGCTCAAACGCATCCGTCTACATGATCTCAGGCACACATTTGCCTCTCATTGGGTGATGAACGGCGGCAGCCTTGAGGATTTAAAAGAAGTTTTAGGCCATTCAACTATTGCCATGACTCAAAAGTACGCCCATTTATCGCCTGATCACCTAGCTCTAAAGGCCAATACTGTTTCTTTTGTGTAATACAAGCCTGGTAAACCCCAGTTTACTTTGTGCGGCATTCTATAATTTTAGAAAACATAATCTAAAACCTGCTATTTGTTCTTTAGTCCAGAGCTTCAATGACATAATTTACAAAGGCATAGAGTTCATCACTATCGTTTGCTGCTTCGTATAACGCCGAAAGAAACTCATCATCTGCCATAGCTTGTTCAGGATTTTTAGTTAACTTAGCTGCTTTATATGAATCTTCAATAAATTTTCTCATCGGACTCCCATTTAAGCCAATTGTTTGCATATACTTAAAGTATCTAAAAACCATATTTTCATTTATTAAATGACTTTTTTTAACTAAGCCAGACAGGTGAATATAGTTAGGATGAGATGGTGAAAGATTAAAAAAGGGGCTACCATAAATCCCAATTAATTTTTCTGAACTTTCTTTAGCTCCACTTACGATAGTTGATTGCAAAACTCTATTGACACCTTCTGGATCCACTTGGTCTCCAACACTTATGGCTCTATGAAAATTAGGAAGGTCACTAGGGGCTGCTATATTACTTAATAAAGCTGCTTCAAAGTCAGAAATACTAGTATTTAACTGCCCTTTACGAATAGCTTCGTCAATATTCTTCTTGAAGTCACTCCAAGCAGTCTCAACGGACGGAGCAGTTAGTTTTCTACTATGCCCGGCCTCTCTCAACCTTTTGGCTTGAACACCAACCTCTGAAATAAAGCTTGTCATAAGGGATTTGATATGAACGCTGTTACTTAAATCAAACCCTCTAAAAAAGAAAGCTCGCCTCACATCATCACTTAAAAAAATATTTAATGGAACCCATGCCTGAACACTTTTAGTCGCATCATGTAGAACCTCATCCGTTCTATCCAAAAATTGCTGCGTCCAATTGTCCGAGTTCACACTCCCAGATATTGTGGGGCTATCTGCAGTGACTTTCAATTTATTTTTGGCACTACTATCGGGAATATATCTACCGCCGCTATTTAATAGTCCTGTTACATCTAACAGGCCATTTTCGAGCTCTTCCAATAAATCATCCGATAAATCTCCAGCCTTAAAACCAAGACTTTCTATAACTGTGATCACTTGTTGACGTGGAGATTGAGCAGCGAGCCTAGCAAATGCAACTTTCGTACTAACTCCTTTATTTGCTACTGCATAGTCTGCAGTGGTAGTCGCTAGTAATAGTGCTATTAATTTTTTTTTATTAATCATACAAAATCCTTTAGAAGTGTTAAGTTTTAATTACATATTAAATACAAGCAAGAACAGTGCCACCTTTTTCAATATTTAATATACTAAATTACCCAAAGATTACGGCGCATGGGACCAAAAGTAATGCCACTTTGGTACGGTGTCATGAATATGAAAAACCCCATGGTTGCCCCAAAATTCCTGCACCGTATTCTGTATAGACAGTCAAACGTCAAAAACAGAGGTAAAGATATGAGACAACCAG
>CALGWV010000119.1 GCA_937936325.1 uncultured Bdellovibrionales bacterium
GAAACGGCACGAGTCTATAGATCCATGGGCTGGACCAATCAGTATTCAAGAGGCTTTGCAGCATCAAAAAACTCTTATTTAGAAACAGAGGTGGGCTACAGGCTCCATTATGATTCAGTCCAAAACGATCAAAAGACCCGCGCTTACCTTATGAAAGATCAGTTTCTGGTGGCCTCATCAGACATTGCACAAAAGCAAAACTCAATCAGTGAAGCTCACTCCCTGGCCCACACTTTTTACACACAAAACCTACTCACACATTTAGATCGCTACCTTTTTGGTGTAGGTTTAAGATTTGAAAACGTCTCAACTTCTAAAGAAAAAATAGGAAGCTCGCAATCTGTACAAACTCAAAACCGTAGTTATTTTGTTCCTGCATTTATGACGAAGTACTTGATCGCAGAAGAAACAGATTTATTTTTAGGAATGAACCGAGGAATAGGAATCATTGGCCCTGGTCAAAGTGAAGATATTCAACCTGAAAGAAGTTGGAACTTTGAATTTGGGGGGCATACAAGTTTTAACCAAATCAAACTCAGCTCCACAGTTTACAGCAATTTTTACAGCAATATTAAAGGGATCTGCAGTCAGTCTTCAGGCTGCTCGTCAGATAATCTAGGCCAAGAGTTTAACGGAGGTAAAGCCTTCGTCTATGGAGTGGAATCCAGTATAAGCACAAAAAGAATGGTCTCCGAAGTTGAAGTCTCAGCCTCCTTAAGCCACACCTTTACCTCTGCCAAGTTCAGTGAAGATTTAGTTTCAGACAATGAAGAGTGGGGGCTGGGTTTAATTAAAAAATCATCTCCGCTGCCTTATATCCCAAGACACCAAGTGAATCTCCAAGTTGGTGGCGGCACACTTAAACTGAAACAATATTTAAATTTATTTTATCAATCTAAAGTCTTTGATCAATCTACTCGGGAAGGGCGACGTGAAGTTCCTGGGCATTTAGTTGTGGACACCCGCACTCAATATGATTTTAATAAAAACTTATCTCTATTTTTAAAAGCCGATAATATTTTTGGAAGCAAATATATTGTATCTTTGCGACCTGGTGGACTGAGAGTAGGTAAACCTAGAATGTTAAGTGTAGGATTGAGTTACCAGATTTAAGAGGTGGTGTCATACAACGAAGTTTTTATAGACATAACAACACAAAAACACTTTCATTTTAAATATAAAATTGGAAAATCTTCTATCTCTAAGTCCTGAACATCGTCAAAGGCCCAGCCTCAGTTAGAATAAATTGTTTAAACTTAACTTTTCAAAAAAAGTATCATAAATAGAGAGAGATATTTCTTAAAGTGAGCTGTATGGCTACACTTTTTAATGTCTTGCCACTTAGACCATATCAGATTGAGCTCTCATAACTTCGCTATAATTCGCCGATACATATGTATGAATGGTGATGAGAAATCTGTTTTTTTAGAAGAGGCTTTGAAGTTACCTCGACTTTTGTGCTGGCCTATATGGTCTGCAGCCGATCTTCCGACAAAGCTTAAAGACATTTTTAAAAAAAATCCTCAAAATTTAAAGTTCCCTATTTTCTACCAGTGGAGGTCCACTAGCTATTTGCTTCTGACTCTAAATCAGGTTGAAAACCTAGATCAGCTCACATCCAACATTCCGGTCTTAGTTCCAGAAAAATTTTATAATGATCTGCAAAGCTTAATCAGTAGCAGGAATCTCTCTGATACAGTCTTACAGCCCAAAAGCCAGGAGGCGCCTCAAGCTGTACTTAATATTGAAATAGAGAATGATCTTCTCAAAGTTAAAAACTCGGACGGAACAAACTTAAACTTACAAAAAAACTTATCTCAGCTGGATTTAACCCAGCCCAGTATTTTTAGAATTGTGATGCAAAGTAAGAAAAAATTTTTAGGTCAACCTGCCCCTTTAAAAATCCATGAGGAATTTTTTAAGGCTTGGGGCTACTCTCAGTTTCCAAGCAACATTATAGTTGAACCCGTTATTGAAAACGAGAGCGTCAAAGCTCTACGAATTGAAGTCTTAGCTGCTTAAAGCTGGGGGCTTATAAAAAGCTCACTCTCAGAGTAAATCAAGTTTTTATTCCTTAATAAGGCGTCTTAAAGTGGCCTGCAAGATTCCGCCGTGAGTGTAGCTTTCCACATCATCTTGAGTGTCCAACCTCATAGCTGCTGTAAAGCTCTCTTGAGTTCCGTCTGATTTTTCAACAGTCACCTGAGCTTCGCCACCTGGTGAGAGTTCAGTAAGACCTTCTACTGAAATACTCTCAGAGCCATCGAGTTTTAAACTTGCCTTTGAGACCCCTGCTGGAAACTCTAATGGAAGAACACCCATTCCCACTAAGTTAGATCTATGGATTCTTTCAAAACTTTCAGCAATCACTGCTTTAACTCCTAAAAGGCCTGTCCCTTTGGCGGCCCAATCTCTTGAGGATCCGGTGCCGTATTCTTTACCGGCAATAACAACAAGTGGGGTTCCGGATTTTTGATACTTCATAGAAGCATCATAAATAGATTCTGTTTCTCCTGTAGGAAGATACTTCGTCCAGCCCCCAATCACTCCGTCTAACATTTCATTTTTTATTCGGACGTTTCCAAATGTGCCTCTCATCATCACTTCATGGTTTCCACGTCTTGAACCAAAAGAATTAAACTCTCTTTTGCTAACCCCTTTTACAGACAAATATTGACCTGCAGGGCTTTTCTCTCCAATGGAACCTGCGGGTGAAATATGATCCGTGGTTACACTGTCCCCCAGTAATGCTAGAATTCTAGCCCCTTTAATATTGCCTGGAGCTTGAGGCTCAGCTTTTATGCCTTCAAAAAAAGGTGGGTTTTGAATATAGGTACTCTCAGCGTTCCAAGAATAAGTGGGGGTGCTTTCTACTTTAATACTCTTCCACTCTTGCGGGCCTTCAAAAACATTTTTATAACGAGTTTCAAAAAGCTCAGGCTTTACAGCAGAATTGATGATGGCCTCTATTTCTTGAGTGCTCGGCCAAACATCTTTTAGGAAAACCTCTTTTCCCTCTTTATCCTTTCCTAAAGCTTCAGTTTCAAAATCAATATCCAGACGTCCTGCCAAAGCATATCCCACAACAAGTGGAGGTGACGCTAAAAAGTTAGCTTGAATGATAGGGCTGATTCTTCCTTCAAAATTTCGATTCCCCGATAACACAGAACACACTAACAATTCGTTATCAATAATGGCTTTTTCAATTGGTGGTTTTAAAGGACCTGAATTTCCAATACATGTTGTGCAACCATAGCCCACGAGCTGATAGCCCAAAGCATTCAGGTCATCTTGCAGACCAGAGTTCACTAAATAATCTGTTACGACCTGTGACCCAGGAGCTAAGGACGTCTTCACCCATGGTTTAACTTGAAGTCCTTTGGCTCTGGCTTTTTGTGCCACAAGACCAGCACCAATCATCACTGCGGGATTAGATGTGTTTGTACAACTCGTAATAGCCGCAATCACTACGGCTCCTGTTTTGAGTTCATAGTTTTCACCTTCTACAGCCACACTTTTCATGGCTCCATTTTTAAACTCAGTGGTTTTAAGTTTTTCAAAAGTGGTCTTGGCTTGATCTAAATCAATGCGGTCTTGAGGACGTTTAGGACCCGAGATAGCCGGTTTTACTTCGCCCATGTTTAAACTTAAACTTTCAGTAAAAGTTAATTCTTGCTTGTCCTCTCTCCATAATCCCTGAGCTTTCGCATAAGCTTCCACAAGTTGAACTTGCTCAGTAGATCTTGCCGTTAAATTTAAATATTTAATAGTTTCATTATCAATAGGGAAATAACCACAAGTCGCCCCATACTCTGGTGCCATATTTGAAATCGTCGCACGATCGGCCAAGGTTAACGAGTTTAAACCCTCTCCATAAAATTCAACAAATTTTCCAACAACACCATGGGAGCGGAGCATCTGCACCACTTTTAAAACTAAATCGGTGGCCGTGGACCCCACTGCCAATTCACCTTTAAGCTCAAAACCCACAACCTCTGGAACTAAAATAGCAATTGGCTGTCCTAACATAGCAGCTTCAGCTTCTATACCTCCAACACCCCAACCTAAAACCGCCAAGGCATTCACCATAGTCGTGTGGCTGTCTGTTCCGACTAAGGTGTCTGGGAAAACAACATGCTCGTTGCCCGATTGTTTAGACCCAACCACAGAAGCTAAGTACTCAATGTTCACTTGGTGACAAATACCTGTGCCAGGTGGCACCACTTTAAAATTATCAAAAGTAGACTGACCCCATTTTAAAAATTCATAGCGCTCATTATTACGTTCAAACTCACGTCCCACATTCTGACCAAAGGCTGCGTCTGTTCCGTAAGCATCTACCATCACAGAGTGATCAATCACTAAATCTACAGGCACCTGGGGGTTGATCACCTGAGGGTCACCCCCCAAACTTTTTACGCCTTCACGCATAGCTGCTAAATCAACAACAGCGGGTACACCTGTAAAATCTTGCATTAAAACTCGAGAAGGAAAATAAGGGATCTCCCCCTTGTTTTTGAGTGTCGCCCAAGAGGCCACCCTTTTAATCTGGGAATCATCCACAGAACCATGATTAGAATGACGCAAAAGATTCTCGAGTAAGACTTTAATGGACCCTGGTAATTTAGAAACATCCCCAAACTCACGCACACTATTTATATCAAAATAACTGTACTCTTTATCTCCGACTTTGAGCTTTTTTTTAGCATGGGCAAATTCTGACATTTTTAAGGTCTCCTTGGTCTTTAAAACAAGTCCCCATTGTGACATCTCGTAGGCCCTTGGGTGAGGGGCAAAGCGTCCAAAAATGTCTCCAGTTAAGATTCTCACACATACATCGCAATACTTTCTTCACAATCCTGAGAGTCATTCCCAATATTAGACATTCCTTAAACTCAAAAACTGTTTAAACTATGGTAAGGAGCCGATAAATAATCATGACTCTAAAATCTTTAAAATCATTTTTTTTTATCCTCAGCTTTATTTTCAATTCATTTTTATACGCAAACATATCTCAAGACCAGCTAGATGGAATGACACAATTTTATCTCGGAAGTGCTGAAATTGATCTCGCCCCCCCTGAAACAATCACCTGGCAAAGAAGAGAGTTAAGCAGCAAAGAGAAATCTATTAAGTATTGGGCTGGAGCAGTTCCAGATAAATTGGATGAGAGAAGCAAAAACTTTTACGCTAGGGAGCAACATAATAGAGCAAAAGTAAACTGGCCTATTATTATTGAATTTAGAAAAGAAACGGGCTTAGCTTACTCTTCAGGAACCGAAGCCTTATTTAATAGTTTTAAACAAAACTATCTCAAAAAAAAGCCTGAAATTTGGATCAATGGGAAAAATCTAGAGTACACAGACTATGAGCTTACGCACAGATCTGACCCTGAAAAATGGGAAGCCATAAATGAGTACCGCAGAACTGTGGGTAAAGTTTACTCTGAGGCAGAAGCTTCTGAGTTTGATACTTGGTTAAAAAATAGGGAATTAAGAAAGAACCCAAAAAGTATTCGAGGCCAAATTGTGGAGTGGACCGCTTACGAATCCAGTGTTAAAGCGCTCGCAGACTCCAACTCAGCTGGAGCCAAAGAAAATTGGAATAATATAGTCACTTTCAGGAAACAAAAAGGAACTGCTGTGACTCAATCTCTCTCGGCCACTGATGATTTCAAGAATTGGCCCATTGAGAGAGCAAAAGTAGAAGCTGAATTTTTAAAAAATAAGAATAATATTGAACTCGTGGCTTTTAAAAACCCTCTGTCTCAAATAGAATTATATGGAAATTTCAATAACCCGAGTTCAATAAATAACGGTGGCACTCTAAGTAAGACAACACCCACAACTACGCCAACATCAACACAAGCAAACACAAACACTTCGACACCAGGGTCCGCCGTCGCTGAAACTAAAGTTCAGAGTGCATCAGCCACGCCTGATTACGTCCGCATCCCTGCACAAATCCAAAATGATATTATATATGGTGGATCAGTGAACAACAGACTCAATCAAGCCTACAGAGGCTTTAAGAAGCTCAAAAAATTCAAAGAGGATTTCTTCAACTTATCCGAAGAAAAATCCCCAGCTTCTGAGCCTGTTGACACTTCAAAGACTGAGACCGACTCCGCTCAATAGCCATCAGCACCTTCTTTGGTGCCAGTCTCCCGTTCCTATGCAATGACTCCTTAATCTTTCAGTTGGCAGCTCAGCTCGTGCAAGGTATATTTGGCACCTAAGTATTAACTCTGCAAGGTAGATCTATTGTATGGCCTATTCTATTAATTTTTTTAAAGAAGATTTTAAGTTTTCCTCTGCTCACTTTACCCTTTTTAGCGCAAGCGAGTCTGAGCGACTTCATGGTCACAACTATAAGGTGGAGCTTGAGCTTCAGGCAGCTCACTTAAATCCCGAAACGGGCATGATTGCTCCTGCTCATGAAATTAAAACTCACATCCGAGCCGTCTGTGAAAGTTTAGATGAGTATGTTCTCATTCCCAAAAAATCAAAATGGCTGAAACACGAAGTTCACGAAAGCCAACTCATAGTGGCCTTCCATAATAAACATTATAGTTTTCCAAAAGAAGAAGCGATCTTGCTTCCCCTTGTGAATATCACAACTGAAACCCTTGCCGTTTATGTTTATGATGAGCTTAAGAATAAGGCCCCGGATTTGTTTTCCAAAATTAAGGTCACAGTCAATGAAACCCACGGGCAAGGCGCCAGTTATGGAGATTTTTGAAGTTGCAAATTTCTTTTAAATATCGTTTTGAAACGGCTCATCGTCTTTTCCTCACAGAAGGCCCCTGCTATACCCCCCATGGTCATACCTGGTATGTTGAAATCTATTTAAGGTTGAAGTCAGCCCCCCTGCCAGGTCCACAAAATATGTTTATGGACTTCAAATCCCTAAAAAAACCTTGGAAAAGCTATATCGAAAGCCTAGATCATGCTCTGCTTTTAAACTCTAAAGATCCACTTTACGAGTTTTTAAAAAAAGACCCTAAAGCCATGAATATTTGGGGTTTTGACGGAGATCCTACTACAGAGGCCATTGCCTCTAGAATGATGATAAAAGCCCTAGAGCTGTATATAGACTTAGACGTTGAGGTCTCAGAAATTATTTTAGAAGAAACCCCTAGAAACAAAGTCATAATCACCCCCAAAGACGTCTAAACTCGACTGAACGCTCATTATTTTAAGTCCACATGTCAAAATCCACAAACTAAGTGCATACTGTATAGCTCTAGAAAGAAATTTATGTCACAATTTTTTATTTAAAACTTTAACTCTCATGCTTAACAGATCCTCAAGATTTGGGAGCAGATACAATTAAGGTGATACAAATATGGAACTCATCCCCTCACTCTTACTTCTTGTTGTTTTAGCCCGCCTCCTAGGGCGACTGTTTGTCTCTTTAGGGTATCTTGAAATCATTGGGCAAATCTTAGCTGGCCTCATCCTCGGCCCACTAATACTCAATCTTGTTCCCTTTACTCACGAACTCAAAGGAATTGTAGAACTCGCTATTTTCATGCTGATCTTTGGTGCAGGCTTAGAGATGGACCTCAAGGAAGTGGTTTTGGCATTAAGAAAAAAGGCGCTTTTGGGAGCTCTATTTGGATTTGGACTCCCTCTTTTAACAGGAGTGGGTGTAGGTTATCTTTTTGACCTCCCTCTGATCTCATCAGTCACCATTGGTTTGTGTTTAGCCATTACGGCTTTGCCCGTTGTACTCACAATGCTTGAGAGTTTCAAGCTCATGGATAAAGTAGTGGGCCACAACATTATAGGCGTGGCCGTTTTTATTGATTTTATAGCTCTTCTTGCACTCGGCGTGATCTTTGGCTTGCGTGATGTGAGTGAAGTTTCATTTGGGCAGGTGGCTCAAAAAATTGGAATCACTTTAGCTGCCATGATAGGTTTTGTTGTCCTTGTTTATGCCATCAACCAATTTTTAAGAAAAGAATTTGTCCAAGTCAAAAGGTCCAAAAGCCTCTTTAGAAGTGTCATCGATCTGTTTGGGGTGGAAGGTATTTTTGGTGTGGCTATCTTATTTGTTTTGGCCTTAAGTTTTGTCTCTGAGCTTTTAGGACTTCATTTTATTATTGGAGCTTTTTTTGGCGGTCTGCTGATTCAAAAAGACATCATGGGTGGAGATAATTACAATAGACTCCAAACCACTTTAAATTCTTTTACAAGCGGCTTTTTTACTCCTGTCTTTTTTGCAAGCATAGGCATGCAGCTCAACTTATCTGCATTTGATAATGTGTGGTTGCTCGTTGTCATCGTCATTGCCGGTTATAGCTCAAAGTTTTTAGGTTCATTCATTGGAGCCCGCATTGGAGGCATCGGCCTTAAAGAAAGCCTTCAAATGGGGATCTTGCTGAACTCCAGAGGTGTTTTAGATTTGGTTGTTGCAGATTTGGCTTTTAAACACAAGGACATTGATGAAAGTGTGTTTTCGATACTTGTAATCTTGGGAGTTGTTTCCACAATTTTGACACCTATCTTTTACAAGAAGTTTGTAAAAAGTGACCCTGCACCTGAGCCGAGTAAAGTTTGATTAAAAAGAATTTAAACATAATTTTAAAGGCTTAAACTTTAGGAAAAGGAGCCTTCCTTGGAAATCAACTTCCAACTTGTCATCAGCCTGGCTTTAGTTGCTTTAGGTTTGTTTTTCTATAAAAAGCCTAGGATGAAACCCCATACTCTTCGAGTTAAAAAAATGAGCATGCCCTCATAAAAGCTTCTAGCGAAAAAGAAGCCCTCGCTTTAAAATAACAAATGGACGCTCAATAAAACCACGAGAGGCCTAAACCCAACTCCACAGAAACACAGACAACAGAACTTTTTCTCGATGGTGTTAAGGTCAGTCCTGACCATCCCGACTACCATAAATATAACAGTCTTTTTATAGGCGATGACGAAAACACGGAGCAACCCATACCTCACCTGCTTGAAGTCCAGTTCTCTACACCTCCCGCTCTTATTCTAGGAGGCCAAGAGTTGCGACCCAGCTTACCTCTTTTTGAAAAATTAAAGTCAGTCATTGAAAGACCCTTTCATGATGTTGGGTTTGCCAGCATTTAAGGCCAAACTGTCCTTATGCTGGACCGAAAACCACTCCAACCTGACGATCCCTTATATGCTAAATACAAACCTCTTTTAGATGTGCTGCTTGATCCAAACACAAATTCTATTGAGCAGATCAGGTTTAAAACATTTAAAACTAAAATGAGTGCTGATCCAGAATCTAAAACAGATCTAGAAGTCCATATCACTGAAAATTCTGAGACAGAACTTTATTTAAAAAACAAAAAACTCCTACCTGGAGACCCAGATTATGATTTCTATAAGCATATTCTTAAAGAACCAGCCGTACTCTATGCTTTAAAGAGACATAAGCTTAAAGCTCGAGAGAGTAAAATACTTTACCTTGAGTTTGTTTTAATTTGGACTAAACATCGACCGGAGATCTTGAGCTCGATGAGTTGTTGAGAAGTTTGGATCACTTGCTCGAGTTTGATTTCTTTTGATGACAACAAATCCATAAATTTAGGCTTCCACTTGCTAGCCAGAAGGCCCCAAATTTCTCTTTTAAGCTCAATAGGACAGTTGTTAGAGCTTGCACCTAACAAGCTCACCCCTCTTAAAATAAAAGGCATAACACTAGTTTCTAAAGCCGCACCAGATGCCAAACCTATGGAAGCCACACTCCCCCACTGATGCACTCGCGCTAAAATAGATTTCAAGTACACACCGCCTAGGTTATCAATAGCTCCCCCGTACTCTGCTTTTTCTAGTGGACGAGACGATAAATTAAATTTATTGATATCCAGTACTTTACGAGCACCCAGCTTTAATAAACGTGGCTCTTGCTCCATTCGGGATGTGAGAGCATAAACTTCAAAACCTAGCTGACTTAAAACCTGAATGCCAAAGCCACCAACACCCCCACCAGAACCAGTAACTAAAACAGGGCCCATTTCTGGAGTTTGACCATTTTGAATCATGCGCTTGATAGCTAAGGCAGCTGTAAATCCTGCTGTGCCAATAAGCATAGCCTCTTTAAGTGAGAGCCCTTCAGGTAGAACTATAAGCTTAGATGCAGGGTAGCTCATATACTCTGCATAGCCGCCGTCTCGCTCTTCTCCTGCACCCATGCCATTTATAATTACATTTGTACCCACAGGCATTGCTGAACTCTGAGATTCCACGACTGTTCCCGAAGCATCGATGCCTGGAATAATTTTATCTTTTTTAAAGATGGGAGCTAAGTTTAAAACACCAAGAGCATCTTTATAATTGATTCCAGAATAATGAACTTGAACTAAGACTTCGCTCTTTTTAACCGAAGGCTTAGAATGAGATAAGGTAAAAATAGATTTTGTTTGATCAAAAAATATAGCTTTCATGTCTTAACTCCAATGATAGACTTTACTAGGGCTGTGGAAGACTTGTTTGTGCACTACGAAAAGCATCTCAATTCGAGATTAGAGTGGGCACTAGCATAATTAAATTAGACTTAAACCTCGACTCAGGCGTTCACACAGTTTTGACTGTACGCCATCTATTTTCGCATGAGCTGATTTTCACTTATGGACAAATCAATCTTTTAGAGCCCTTAGTTTTTAGCACCCACTACTTTTAAGCTAGGCTCTTGTGATTTATCAGAAAGCAATAGGTTATAAATAAATTGCTCAGCTTCATTATGATTTTGTTTATCTAAATTATGATCGAAGCTTGTGGTGTATATATAAGACTCACTTTTAGCTAAACCTATTTGCTCAAGCCTTTTGGTAATGGCTTCAAATTCTTCAAAGCTCGTATTCATTAACCCCAAAAGCACACCTCGGCCCGGTCCAACAATCATATGGTCGTAGCTACGAATGGACTTCTGAATTAATGCAATCTCAGTTGAGACCACCTCTGGCATAAACAATAAGCTATACCCCAACTTAAATCTTGAGAAACGCTTCATGTCATAAAGTAAACTTTTAAAACAATGGTCTCTCTTGGCCCAAAAGTTAAAGAGGGTTTTTTTAGCTGTTTCTTCTCCAAAGTCTTCAATGGGATAAAACTCTCCAGGAGTCATCAAAAAACTAGGTGTTTGATCTAAAGAGCAATAGGGCGAAGAGGTCACCAAAATCACAGACTCAAAATGGTCTGTTATAATTTTTAAATCTAATTTTTTCGTTTTATTAAAGATAATGGCTTTTGGTGCTTTATAATGACTTAAGTTAAAATTTTCTTGAAGCATATCTATATCCAGCATACACCACTGACTTATTGTATCGTTTTCAACAATCCATAGACTTAAAATATCCAAGCTTTTTTTAAGTTCTGTAGGATCTACAAATAATTGAGATAGGGGTTTAGAAAAAAGAGTTTGAATCACATCCAGATTTTCTCGCATTAAACCTAAATAGGCTGTATTTCCAATAAGCCCACTTTTAAGCTGTCCCATAAGCTGATTTTTTCTTCGAGATTTAATTTTTTGATTATAATACTGGTGGGAAAACGAGGGCATAACAAAAATAGATTTTAGACTGCAATAAGCAAGGACCCAAGCTAGAGTTTGAAAAACCTCTCCAGACCATAAAGCTATAATAAACACTAGTGGAATAAAAAGTCCGTAGATCATATTTTGAACCAGTTGTTTTTTTTGAAAAAACTCACTGTATTTATTATAGCGTTGTATTAACCGAACAAAGTTATCTACCCTTTCAAAAGGCTGGGAGTAAGCAATGCTTTGATCAGACTGTAAAGAATCCATGCGCACTTTTTTTTGCCCTTGAGACTCCATTCGGGCTTCCTGTCTGAATGTCTGAGAAAAACCAAAGTGAGCGGCTATTTGGTAGGCTAACAAAATTCCAAATAATAGAATTGCAGAACTTGTGCTTAAAAACAGCAGCCCAATAAAAATACCCAGCACCATCGCGGTGTTCACATAAAAATGATATTTTTTATGAAAACTCTGATAAACCACTTCCTCAATATCATGAGACAGAGATTTACTTAAACTTTGCAAATGAAAATGAGTGGGATAAAAAGAAAGCTGTGAAGTGAGCTGATCTTGAATCGTGGATTTTAGCTTGTCTGAAGTGGCAAATAAAAACTTTTGATAGAAAAAAAGTAAAACTAAGTAACTTGCCGTAATCAGCACTAAAGGTAAAACTTCAATTAGGCTCCAAGATGGATTTTCTAAAAAACCCAGTCCTAAATAAATTTCAAAAAAACCTAAAAGAAAAAAAACAAAAACAAAAAGCCCAATAATGAGCTTTGAGTTTTTTGAGATTTCGAGACTAAACTTATTTTTGACTGATGAATTTTTGTTCATACTTTATTTTACACAAAAAATGGAGCTATGTCCTTCATCTATTCACATTGAGTCGTCGTTTAATCAAACAATGAACCTAAAAAATTGCCTAATAGCCCGGTGAATAGTGAACCTATAGGACTGTCTTCAGAATCCGGCTCTTGAGAGCCTGACTCTTGGTCCTCTGATGAGTCCCCCAAGAAATTATCTAATACTGGATTTAAGATGGGTTGAATGATTGGAGCTAATATAGACCCAAATCCTGAACCACCTAAAAACGAATTCACTAGACCTGTAACGACCATTCTAGCTAATGGTCCGAATAGACCACTGAGTGATGAGCCTGAAACCTGTGTCAGCTTTTCAGTTTCCTGTGAAGACAAAGCTATGGCTTCAAAAAGTGTTTCCATGATTTCTTTTTGCGAAAGCTCGTCGAGACTTAATTCCACTCCATTGACTCGAAGGCTGATGCCCTCTTCTGTGAGGATTTCGACGTTGAGGGCTTGCTCCTCAATTTCAAGTGCAAAATTATTGGGATTCAAAGTGTCTTCAGTCACTAGTAAATCTATATCGCCGACCTCAGTAATAATGTCTTCTATACTCTGTTGGTCTTCTTGATCTAAAGAACTTGATAAGCTCTCTAAAACATCACTGGCAGACTGAGTATAGGTGTTGTATTCATTACAACCTACAAAGCTAAAGAAAAAGATAAAGCCTAGTATTAACTGTTTCATATGATTTTCTCCTTTTTTTAAAATCACTAAAGCACTTTCATAAACAGCTTACAGGAGAGAAAAGTGTAATTTTTCACACAAGTTGTGCTACCTTCACTTTCGTCTAGACAGAAAATATTCTTCAACAATGACGCCTTTGTTTTTCGCAAATTCCTCTCAAAGCTTGCGAAATGAGCAGAATTCAATAAAATTGGAGCTGGTTTGAATAAAAATTGTCGATTTTTCAAACACTGCGCGCAAGTTAAGATCACAGTCAAAACCTAACAAAAGGAGTCCGGGTGAAATTTCAAGCCCTCGAGTGGCCTAAAATCCTTAACCTGATCTCGAATCTCGCCCAATCACTTCAAACTCGTGAGGCTATATCCTCAACTATAGCCTTTAAAAAGAAACAGGAGGCACAAGAGCATCTCAAAAAAGTGGTCTATTTTATGGAGCAGTACAAAACAGCTCCTTATGTTTATCATTTGGAAAGCCTAGAAAATTCTGAGATATGGAAAACTCGTTTGAAAAAAAAACAAGAACTCTCAGTGGTAGACTTCAAGGATTTAAAACTTTTTCTCACAGAAACACTGAATTTAAAAAAGATCCTTCTCAACTTTGAAGACTCTAGTATTAAAAGTGATTTTGATGCTCAGGTCTTCAACCCTACAGAAGCCCTTTCTGCCATTGAACAGATTTTCTCAGACAATGGAGAAATCCGATCCGATGCCAGCGAGACTTTGTATAAGCTCTTTAATGATAAAAAACGTTTTAAAAAAGAAATCCAAAAGAATCTAGATCAAATTGTCAAAAGACATGATTTAGAGACGATTCTCCAAGACCGTTATGTCACGACCAGGGAAGGGCGCTGGGTGTTGCCTGTAATAAGTGGCAAACAGCATGATTTTGGTGGGCTCATCCACGACTCAAGCCAAAGTAAACAAACTGTGTTTATGGAACCTCAAGAGGTGATCCCCCTCAATAACGAACTCAAGAAAGTGGACTCCAAGATAGAGGCTGAAGTCAAAAAAATCCTTAAAGATCTCAGCCAGTACATGAGTAACATTATTGATGAGCTTGAAAAAACAGAAAAGGGTCTCGTTTTATTTGATCGGTTCTCTGCTTTTTCAAAATTTGCTCTCCAGACCAAATCCAATCCCATAGAGTTTACTAAAGAGGGCCAAGAGTTTGAGCTCTATGAGCTCAAACATCCTCTATTAGTCCTAGATACCGGCGAAGTGATTGCAAATACTTTAAACTTTAACCTTCAAGAAAGAATTTTTATCCTCTCAGGCCCCAATGCTGGTGGAAAAACAGCTCTTTTAAAAAGCTTAGGCTTGGCCTGTCATATGGCCAGATGCGGCCTTCCGATCTGTGCGCTTGAAAACTCTAAAGTCCCCTTCTTTGAAAATATTCATATCACGATTGGAGATGAGCAAAGTCTAGATGAGCATTTAAGTACTTTTGCAGCCCATCTTAAAAAGCTAGAATCGGCTACTGAACTCAGTGGCCCCCAGAGTCTCATTCTTGTTGATGAAATCTGCAGCGCCACAGAAGCAGGAGAGGGGGCGGCTCTGGCCCGAGCCTTTATAGAAAAGTATATTGAAAATAATGTCTACGGATTTATCACTTCACATTTAAATCAGCTCAAATCACATTGGCCCAAAGAGGTGGTGAACTCTTGCATGGAGTATGACTCCATCACAGACCAGCCCACTTACAAATTTATCAAAGGGGTTGCCGGAGAGTCTTTTGCTATACAAACCGCTTTAAGAATTGGCCTGGATCCTGTTATTACAAAACGGGCCATCACCCATTTAAGCCCAGAAGCCCAAAAACGCTTTGAAGGTCTCGAAGCTATTGAGAGCATTCAAAAAAAATTGATTCAAGATCAAAAATCTTGGGCCCTTAAAAAAATTGAATTAGATCGAATGGAGAAAAAACTCAGCACTCAACTCACGGAGTTTGAAAACCAAAAACAAGAACAGCTCCAACAAATCATGCTAGAGGCTCAAAAGAACTTAAATAAAGAATTCAACCTAGTAAAAATAAAAAAATCACTATTGAACCAAAAAGAGTTAGACAAACTCAAAAAGCAAATGCCAAAAATTGTAAAAGCCCAGAGCCAGTCCTCATCTCCTAAAAAAGAAATCACAGCTGAAAACTTAAGCCGTCTCTACCCCCCCGGATCCAAAGTCTATATCAAAAGCCTAAAGAAAGAGGCCCTTATACAAAGTGGTTTGGACAGCAAAAACAATGTTTCTGTCTTGTCTGGCCCGATGAGGCTCAGCGTACCCTTGCAAGATATTATGCCGCCTCAATCTCATGTTAAAACCTCAAAAAAATTCAATCAAAGCTCAAAGTTTTATGACATTGTAGGAGAAAGCTCTAGCAGCAGCTTAGACTTACGTGGAACGACCATTGCTGAAGCACTAGAAAAACTAGACTCCAGCCTAGACGAAGCTCAAGTCATGGGCACCCTCAGGCTCAAGATCATACATGGTCATGGCACAAGTGAGAGATTAAAAAAATCCATCCGGACTCACCTTTCAAGAAGCCTCTATGTTAAAAACTGGAGATCAGGTCAAAGCTCTGGCGAAAGTGACGGCGTGACCATAGCGGAACTCTAGTGGCAAAAATGTTTCATTTTAAAACACTTTAATCCTGCCCCTTTCTCATTTTGATCTCATATTTTGTCGATAATATAGATATGAGGTTTGTTTTATTTATTCTCTTATTGAGTCCAGCATCCTACTCGTTAACTACCGATGAAGTGAGCTCAGGTTGGGGAAGACCTCTTGAAGAAACAGCTCCGACTTGCACAGGAGAAGAGCAAAGACTTAAAGAACAAAAATGGAAGCAATGTGTTTTTGAACTCAAAGACAAGTATCCAGACTATAACCCGGAAGATCTCATTGAACCTTTTGACTGTCATATCACTCATAGAGAACTTCAATTTGGTTGCTTAGGCTTAGACCCTAAAGAGCTTTTGGACTCCTTTATGGTCTCTGACTTAGAACGTGCCTGTGGTTTTGTCGGCAAAGCCTTTAAAGAAGAGGGAGCCCATATTAAACGCCGCAAAAAAGCCAACGCTCTTTACCCCAAGTACTATCATCACTGTGAAAGAAACATTATGGAGCAACATCGAAAGCTCAGCGATGTTGGTTATGGAGATAGCGAAGACGAAAGAAAACGAAAGATCGAGCTCTCAAAAAAAGACCCCTTCACAATCAATGAAATCCAGTGTGACGAGACCGTTTTTAATAATTATTTTTTTAACAATAGAAAAAAGACACAAAATCGAACTGGCCTGTCTCCAAAGAAGAATAAAGGTGTCCCTCTGTTTAGACAAAAATATGCACAATATAGAGAATGCAGAAACACTTACCTCAGAAATGCCCAAAGAGATCGTCAGGTTTCTGAAGAGAGAAATATTAAAATTGAAAAATTCAAAGAAACTGTAACAAAAGATTGTTATTTTAGAATTGGGGGGTGGGGATACTTTGATGATGGGATTTTAACAAAAAAGCATTCGACTCAATACAAGCATAACAAATGCCTTAACGAGGTTGAGCTTAAAACCAAGTGCCACAACTACAAGGATTATCTCCCCAAGCCAGAGAAAAATCTGAAGAAATTGTTTAAAGACTTACCCAGTAAAGACGAGTTGAGCTGTTATAACCCCGAAGCTTTAACAAGACGGATTTGTGACTATTTTAAGGCCAGCATTGAGAAGCTCGAGGAAACAGGTAAAAATATCGCACTAGTGAGAATGGTCACAAAAAAAGCCAAGATGATTAGAAAAACCGCTGGAAAAGGGCTTACCGGGAATGCTTCTTTTAAAGTATTTAGAAGATCAAGTATTTATAATAAACTAAATAGTAGAACCAGAAAATTTCTCACAAAACTTTTTTCAAGCCTAGATACTGTAGAAGCCAACAAACTCTCAAAAGCTCTTCGTGGCTGGAACCCAAATAAAGAAACTCTAGCTCGCTTTGCTTTAAAAGATCCTGCTTTAATAATGAATGGAGGAAACCAAAATGGAAAATTTAAGAATGCATTTAAAAAACTCAAGCCCTCAACTTCTGAACTCTTTTACTATGGATTAAGATCTGAAATTGCCTCTAACTTAAGCCTCTTTCCTGATAAACGCCGCCACACCTTGAAAACTTATTTTTTAAAAAAATGGGGCATCCCCCCTACAGAAGAATTTGTAACTGAAATGATGAAAGCTCATGAACGCAGGCCTAAGTATTATGGAAGCTATGATGAAAGAACTTCTGTAGCCAAAAGAAATGACATTTTTGCAACCTATATTACAGGTTGCAAAGAGAGTTTTAAAAAGTATGCTCCAGAAAAAAAGCGCCCCCCTTGCTCCTCCCTTCAAAAGAAGGACATGATGCCATTATATTATAATGGCCTACTCTAAGAGTTTTTTTTGAATCTTGGAAGTCAGCGCTGAACTATACTTGAACTGTTTAGCTCTCAAACCGCATCATTTAAAAACACTTTTATTCTTCCAGGCCTCTCGCTCTTCTCTTAATAAATGTCGATAATATAGATATGAGATTCTGTCTAATTTTTCTTATACTCTTCACACAGCACCAGCTGAATGCCTCTATTGAAACAGGAAAGTCCACTTGGGTTAGCCCTCTGACTCCCCAGAGAGCCACTTGTGGTGCTCAAGCTCAAAAAGCCAAGACTTCACCTGAAACACCCTAGTTAAGCTCTCCCAATATAGGCTGTGACACATAGCTACTTAGATATTTTCATGACTCATACTTTCACAACCCAGTCTTTGAGCTTATTTCCCCTCTTAAGAAGCTTTACCAGAAGGAATTTTGACGTCTTCAAAGCTAACTGCCTCCAAATATATCAAAAACTTATAGCTACTATAAAATTTGTCGCTTTTTTACACCCCCCTCTTTTGGCACTACCCTAAATAGGTTCGTATTTTATAAAGACTGGAGGGGGGAATCATGGTCTATCTTAATTTTATATTTGCATTTCTATTGAGTATGCTACTTGTAAGCTGTGGTGGAGGCAAAACACAGACACAAAGCTTCCCTGTTTCCATGTCGGCCCCAGGGCCACAACCTACAACATCCACATCACAACCTATCAGCAACAATAACCTTAGATTTAATGCGGCATCATCAACTGAAGTAAAACAGGCTAACTGCATGCCAGTTCCTCCTACAGAAGTGGATGCTCAGTTTTGGTTTGAAAGTAAAAATAGAAATGCCACCGATAAGGCCAGCTTTCGTATCGTGCACAAAGGTGTGAGCTTTTACTTTAAAGATCAAAGCCGTGAGCTGGCTAAAGCATTTATGGAGATGCATCTCTATACTAAAAACATTCAGCCCTCTAACTTCATGTCTTACTTGGTTCCAACCAATATGCCATCAGAAATGTTGGAGGCGTCTGAAAACTGTGAAGATATCAGCTGCATGTTAGGATACTCAAAATCTCCGTTTCCGTATCTTCATCTTTTGGCTAAATATAAATTTGGTGTGAGCCTCTCACCCTATCAGATTCCTGGCGGCACATATGCTAACGAACAAGGAGTACAAGGTGTATACCATAATCGCCCTATTTTAAGTGAGCAGGTGATCCAACAGATTTTTATGGGTTTTGGAGCCTATCCAAATTCAAAGTTTCCTTTGCATCGCACCAACCTTGATAGCATCAAAAAATACAAGCTCCCTATTAATCTTCGTGAAATAGAAGCTAATGTCTGGAACTTTGGAGTAAGTATTGTAAATACTCCAAAGCCTTTTTTAGATCCCTCAAGTACAGCCGATCAGCGTATTTATCGTTATCATAATGTCCCGCAGAACGAAGCCTTTAGACTTGGCATTACTTTAACAGGTGAAATGATTTATTCCGAGGATAGCATTGTCCATACTCTGGATATTTCATTGAATAACTACTGGCGTGTGCTCTCTTTAGAAGATACACACAAAGGTGTCACCACCATGGTTCATGAGCTAGCTCATGCAATCACATCCAATCAACATTTAATGGACTCTTGGATCTCAAACTTTGGATGGAGCAAGAAAATCTCAGAAACTCAACCTGGGAGTTTTACCTGGGAGTTAAATTCAAAATGGAAGAACTCATTATGCTCCCAATATGGAAGCAACCAACCATCAGAAGATATTGCGGAATGCAGTTTAACCTACAGATTTAACCCCTCAAGCCTAAATGCAAAGAAATATGCTTTTCTCAAAAAGCATCTATTTAACGGAGTAGAATACAAAACACCATCTGCCTGCCAAGACTCTATGGTGGATTTTTATGAAGATCAAAGTAAGCCTAACCTATATAATTATATCGAATGGGAAGCCTACGAATTTGATGAAGACATCGTGTTTCCTTTATAGAGTTCTTTAGGGCTAAAAAAGAAATATGATTTTCTTTAGGTGCTGTGTAAGATTCATATTGATTTTATAAGCCTCAGCTTCAAAGAACTTGAACTGTGCTCGCCTAAACTCTTATCGAAGCCGCTCAAGGCCACTCCTCGGGAAAGCTGAGTCTGCGCTCAGCTCAACTTCAGTTGAATCTAATGCTTCTAAAACCAATATGAATCTTACACAGCCCCTAGTTAGCATACGACTTTGTTATCCAAAAGAATCTTCTACAGTCTCTAATATTTTGAGTGAATTTTAAAAAATTCACTCAAAATATTCACGTAAAAAGCCACTTTATTAATAGATGTATCCTGAATTCGATAGGATGTAATCAAAATTATAACTACGACTTCACTCCAATAGCCTTTTTCACTTTCTCTAACTGCCCTGAGCTCACTTCTCTAGCTTTTTCTGCCCCAGCAGCAAGAACCCCATCAATAAGCTTTAAATCACTCATATAGTGGTCATAAATTTTGCGTGGCTCTACGAGCTTCTCATTTAAAAGTTCAAAGAGCTGCTCTTTAGCTACACCCCAGGCTATGCCTTCAGAAAAACTCTTTTCATAGGCTTGAACTTCAGCTTTTGTCGCAAAGGCTTTATAGATTTGATAAAGCGTATTGCCTTTATACTCTTTCGGGACATCTGGAGGAGTGGAGTCTGTTGTGATTTTCATGATTGTTTTGCGTAATTTCTTTTCCGATAAAAAACATGGGATGTGATTATTGTAACTGGCCGACATTTTACGTCCATCTAAGCCCGGCAATAACTCAGGGTTTTCTTGAATTAAGGCCTCTGGAAGTTTGAATTTTTCCTCAAAAGTGCGATTGAATTTTCCGGCCATGTCTCGAGCAATCTCTAGATGCTGCAAATTATCTTTGCCCACAGGGATGAGCTCTGCATTAAAGGCTAAGATGTCGGCTGTCATAAGTAGTGGATATGTAAACAGACCCATGTTTACGCCTACATCTAGATCCTTCACCCCTTCAGTCTGATTAAGATCTCTTTTAGCTTTATAGGCATGGGCTCGGTTTAATAAGCCCTTAGGACAGAGCGTAGACAAGATCACAGAGAGCTCAAATATTTCAGCGATATCTGACTGCTTATAAAAACAGACTTGAGCTGGATCTAACCCCATGGCCAACCAAGTGGCCGCCACTTCATAGGTGATCTGCTTGAGGTCCTCAGGTTTTTGAACCGTATTTAAGGCATGATAGTCTGCAATAAATAAAAAGCTCTCGTATTCATTGGTCGCACTTAAAGTTAAAGCCGGCTCAATGGCCCCAACCCAATTTCCAATATGAACCCCTGTGGCTTTAATCCCTGTGAGTAAACGTATTTTTTCTCCCAAGAGTTTCTCCTTATATTTACATGTCATTTTCGCTTCTCTCCTGAAATTGGGCCTAGAACCAAAGTGCTAGTCTCAATTCTAGGAGAGAGCCTCATTTTCACGGCAATTGTTAATAATAATAGCCATTTTTTTTACTTTTCATGACAATTTTTGTCATACCCGCCTAAAAGTTTTTCTTTAAATCAAACTTACGGGAATTAGGAGCTTCAAAGCTCCTGGAACCGTATTTGCTCCTAGAGTAATAACCGTAGAGTAGATTGTAAGAACAAAAATGCTTTAAGGCTATTTGTAAATTTTTTATTTTTATAAGGAAAAACTAAAATGAGTTTATATCACGAAAACCACTGTCCCGTATGTCATAGCGAACTGAACCATCAGCACGACGAAAAATGGACTCTATGCGCTTGCGGATGGATCTCAGAGTCAGCTGCTGAAGCTAAAAAAATCAGAGCTTTTAAAGTTGCTGCGATCAGAGCCTTTGTTGTCTTCTCTTTAGTACTTACAACAGGATTTGTTCATCTCTCCAAGTGGGGAAATGATTCTATAAAAATAATCACTCCTTATGCTAAACTCATTATAAAAAGTGAAAGCGCACAAGACTTAGAGCTTTTAGCTGATATGCATAAACGACACGGAGACACTGAAGGGGCTCATTACTTTTTAAACAAATGGGCTAAAAAATCTAATGACACAAGAGCTTATAATAAACTCGGTGAACTGAGTTTTTTAACTAAAGACTACAAAAGAGCCATTGATGCTTACGAGACGTATTTTGAACTTGCGGGTAACGAAACCCAAGCTTACTTTAACTTAGCTACAGCCTATTCAAGAACTTCACAGGCCGATAAAGCCACTGCAATGTACACTCAGTTGATTCAGTCTCGCCCTGAGGTGTATCAACCGACAGTTGTTACAGCTCTAGTAGAACTTTTGATTGAAAAAGATCAGTTAGATGAAGCTCAAAATATTTTAAACAATATGGTGGGCGACGATTACGAAACGCCAGGTCATTTGAAGCAAAAACGAAGCCTTGTGCAGCGTATTTTGAAACAAAAAAATTCTTAATATTTAAACTTAAATCCGAGAGGGATTAAGAACAAAAAAAAAGCTTTGAAGTGATTCAAAGCTTTTTTTGTTTTTTATGGAGATGGATTTAAGTTTTAAAGCTTAGCTTTAAACTTTCTTAAAGCTTCTGCAGCTGCTTCTTTACCGCCTAAACCAAATGCTAGACCTGCACCTAGAGCTACGGCTCCAGCTGTAAGGGCAAAAGCAATTTCTATGATACCGTCAGCGAGTCCCATGCGTGTTAAAGCCATGGCGCCGGCAAGAACTAAAATTCCAGATTTTGCTAGTAGTGATAATAATTTTGCATTTTCAACTGTGCTGCTTTTAATAAGATCAGAAACGATATTGGCGATATATAAGCCCAGTCCAAATATCACGACCCCAAATAAAACCTGTGTGGCAAAAATCACCATTTCATCTAGTATATCTGCAAAACTTAGAAGACCTAACTGCATTAAAGCTTCTTGAGTGGCCATTAGCACAAGACCGTAAAAAACCACTTTTCCTACAACCTTAGAAGGTCCATAGCTCCCATACTTGACTGAAGATAAACCTAACTTAGAAAAAATATTATCAAAACCCAACTCATGGAGAAGTTGTGAAATAATTTGACACAAAATTTTACCGATATAATAGGCAATCCCAATAATAAACACAGCAAAAACAAGGTTTGGAAGTATGCTGTAAAATTCATTTAAGAAAGTCTCAAGAGGTTGTGTGATCTGCTCAAGACCTAGTTTTCTCAAACCCTGAAGCAGGATTAAAATAAGAATAAAGCTATAAACAATCGTACCCACGAGCTTTGGAATTGAAACCGTTCCAATGTACTTTCCGATACCTAGATTATTGACTAAGTTTTGAGTGCCCAGAGATTGTAAAACTGAAGTCACAATGTCTCTTACGATTTTAGCTATAAACCAACCTACAACAAAAATTATACCTGCACCAAAGATATTTGGAAGGTAGCTTCCAAATTGCTCTAACATTCTTGTAAAAGGAGCTTGAACGTCGTGAAGACCTAAACCCGCTAAGATTCCAGGAAGCAAAATTAAAAATACGAGCCCATATGCGATATCTCCAAGAGGGCGAGTCAAAGCCACGCCCCCCGTTCCTTCTTCCCCCATCTGACGGCTCATAGCTTGATCTAGGTTGAACTTCTTGCCCAAAAAGAAGATTCCCTTACGCACTAGCGTGGCAAGTACTAAAGCAATTACGAGAGGGACAATGGCTCTGAAGGCTATGGCGAGTCCGACACCCATAAACCCAAACACTGAATCTAAAGATTGATCCAAGGCTTCAATGTTAGCAATTTGTGCTGCTACCTTAATACCAACAAGAAGCAGTCCAAAAAAGAGGATTTTAGAAATTATATGTTCGATATTAAAGCTAAAACCTGAGTAAACATTGTCTTTAAAAAGGCGGTTTAGGTTTAGGGTTTTAAACAAAGTTTTTCTAAACCAGCTTGAAAATATGCTTATCGCAAAAAGCCATGCTACGAAAAAGATCAAAGCATAAATCAGCGAAGGTGCGTTAGTAGTGAGTGTGGTCCAGTATTGTGAAATAATGGTGCCGACGGATTGAACTGAATCCATTTGATCCCCTTTTTGTTGAATATAAAATAAATTTGACTCATAAGAAATTTAATGAGCATATATCTTTTCATCTTATGGAAAAAGATCTTATTATAAAAGCACAATTGCGACAAACATTCAAGATTTCTTAATGTTCAAGCGATTCTAAATTTAAGGACCACAGCTATGAGCTTCAGAAATATTGCCATTATCGCCCACGTTGATCACGGGAAAACCACTCTTGTCGATCATCTCCTCAAGCAGAGCGGGATGTACAGAGAGAACGAAAGCGTTGAAGAGCGCCTAATGGACTCTATGGATCTTGAAAAAGAACGTGGGATTACAATATCTGCAAAAAATGCTTCTTTTGTTTACCGTGATACAAAAGTGAATATCGTTGACACACCTGGACATAGTGATTTCGGTGGTGAAGTCGAACGTATTTTGGATATGGTCGACGGTGCCGTGCTCTTGGTGGACTCTTCAGAGGGACCATTGCCTCAGACAAGGTTTGTTTTAAAAAAAGCCCTTGAACAAGACAAAAAGCTTCTTGTTTGTATCAATAAGGTCGACCGTAAGGATGCCCGTCCCGATGAAGTTTTAGATGAGATCTTTGATCTTTTTATTGACCTTGGAGCCCGCGAAGACCAAGCCGACTTTGACGTTATCTACGCCATTGGCCGTGATGGAAAAGCCAGCATGGAGCTCGACAAAGTGGAATCCACAGACAGCCTCAAAACCATGATGGATCTCATCATTGACGAAGTGCCTCCTCCTAAAGTGGAAGTGGACTCTCCCGCCCGATTGCTTGTGACTAATATAGATTACAATCCGTTTGTGGGACGCTTATCTGTAGGCCGCCTCCAAAGTGGTCGATTGAAAACGGGTGAGCCCATGCTAGTTCACCAAGAAGACGGCGTAAAAAAAATGAAGATCACCTCGCTTCAAACCTATGTGCGTGATGGTTTAGAAAATGTAGATGAAGTCCAAGCCGGTGATATTGCTGTGATTTCTGGATTTGAAAAAATTCAAATTGGAGATTCCATCTGCGCCAACGAAGACGCACCTGCTTTTGAACGATTCCAAGTGGACGAGCCTACTGTTGGAATCTTCTTATCTGTGAACAATAGCCCACTTGCTGGCACGGAAGGCAGCGCTGTAACTAGTCGTAAAATTTCTGAGCGCTTAGATAAAGAGCTCCTTAGAAATGTATCTATTAAAGTAAACCCAACCGATAGCCCTGAGACATTTCAAATCTTAGCCCGTGGTGAACTTCAAATTGCCGTGCTTTTAGAGCAAATGCGGAGAGAAGGTTTTGAAATGCTTGTATCTCAGCCACAAGTTTTAATCAAAGAAGAAAACGGCAAAAAACTTGAGCCCTATGATCGAGTTTATGTTGACGTGGATGAAGAGTATTTAGGGACTGTGACAAGAAAACTTCAAGAGCGGAAGGCCCAACTTCTTGAGATGAATAGCCGAGGTGGCGGAAGATCACAAGCGACTTATAGAATCCCCGCACGTGGACTCATTGGGTATCGCTCAGAGTTTTTAACAGACACTCGTGGAACAGGTCTTATGAATTCACAATTTGATGCTTATGATGAGCACAAAGGTGAGATCTCTAAACGTTACAATGGACGTATTATTTCTGATCGTAGCGGAAAAGCCACCCCCTATTCTCTTAACAACCTTGAAGACCGAGGGAAGATGTTCATCAACCCAGGTACTAAAGTGTATAAAGGGATGATTATTGGAGAGTATAATAAAGGAAACGAACTCAACGTGAACGTTTGCCGGGAAAAGAAGCTCACCAACGTGCGAGCCTCGGGAACTGATGATAATGTAAAACTCGCGACAGTTAAACCTCTTAATATTGAAAGTGCACTTGAGTGGATCGTTCATGATGAGTGGATTGAAATCACCCCTAAGAGTATCAGACTGAGATTAAAAGTAATTAAGTAAATGGACAGGTGTGATGTTTAGAAAAAAAGAATCAGAATATCTAAAACAGTATTTTCTCTCAAAAAAGGATCTTGCCCACGTCACTGAGGTTACTGTTGAGTTTATCAACGAGGCAGTTGCTTATGAGGCTGTTCCTGGAGCCTCATATACAGTCAAAAATTCTACTTCTTTTTCGTCATTCATATTTGAATCTAGCATAGAAGAAACTAGCACTGAGTTTTTTCATAAAGATATAGTGGTTTGGGTCAATAGAGCTAAAGAGTTATATACCCAAAACAAAAGCTTTAAAGCTACAGGCCAAATTGTTCAAGATGAATTTAAGAAACAATATTTAAACTACATTAGTAAGCACTCTTCTTTTTCTGAAGAAGAGAAAATAGCAATGTACCTCAATACGAAAAAGCACCTCAAAGAAGGAACTTATGGTGTTTGTGTTTTAGACATGGGCGAGGCTGAAAACATTGCAGCCAAACAATTAGCAGCCTACAACTTGAGCCTCTTTACAGACGACGGGCAAAAACCAAGTTTTAACACTCAAGAAAAAGCTAAGTACGAAACTTTAGTTCAAGAGTATAATAAATACACAATGCCATTTGCCCCGTGGGATTATCCAAATTCTAGCAGAAAACGCCTTGTGGATAATCTCCAAAAAAAACTGAATGAAGAAGTGTAGACTTCAAAAAATAAATTTAAAGATACATTGGCATGACTTATGTTAAAAATGGTCTGTATAAAATTTGGTCAAAGTCAAAACTAAATTCAAGCTATTGGTTTATACCTAGCCTAATGACAGTAGGCGTGATTTTACTTTCAATTGCTAGCGTTCGAGTTGATACGAGTCTCGGTCCTGATTGGATGAGGGGAATAAGCTGGCTTTACTCTAACGAACCTGCTGGATCCAGAGCTTTGCTCTCGACTATTGCAGGATCAATGATAACAGTTGCTGGTGTTACTTTTTCAATGACACTATTATCATTCTCTCACGTGAGCTCACAAATTGGCCTTAGAATTTTAAATGGGTTTATAGAAGACAGGGGAAACCAAATCACATTAGGTACTTTTATTACCACTTTAGTTTTTTTTTTGCTTACTTGTTCTAAGAACGGTTCGAAATAGTCTTGAAGCTACCTTTCAACATGATAGCTCTGTTGCTTTTGTCCCTCATCTCCAATCATTCTAGCCATGATGTTAGCTGTTTCAAGTATCGCAGTGCTCATTTATTTTATAAACCATGTGCCCAAAACAATTAGTATAACTTTTGCAGTGGATAAAGTAGGAACAAGGTTCATTGATCAGATTAATAAACTTTATGGTTCTCTTCTAAAACTGGGGGTTCAAGGAATAATCCAGGCCCCAAGGCCCCCCGGCTTCAGGGGCTGGTAGACTTGAGTCAGTTTATAGAGACTGGCACCCAGCTGATCAGTATCTGAGATCAAAGCTTCAAAATTATCTCACTCTCATAAACAATATACTTCTCTTAAGCGACCCCAGTGCTATGAAGTAAAAGCGTCTTCTTTCTTTAACAGTTTGCTTTGCACTTGCTTGCTGCTAAATTAAGACAGATACTGAGGCTCGCTCTTAAGAGTTGATCCCGAGCAGATCCTTTGATTGGAAGCTGTTTGCATTTTTGATAAAGGGACTTCGCCATTAGCTAGTTTTAACCT
>CALGWV010000120.1 GCA_937936325.1 uncultured Bdellovibrionales bacterium
AAAATCTGGCTCAAACAGCCGAAAACTATCAACAAAAACCACCACTTTTATACACAACAAATTCACCAGGATACGCCGGGCACCCAACACAGGGTCCTACTGAACACACTACAGGTGTCAGAGTTTATAGTGGTGGACCCGTTGAGTCTTTTACAGCACCACCGATCAGATTAAATGCTAATAATCTCAGTAATGAGATCAGAACAGAACCTCAGTCACCGGTAACTCATTATTAAAGCTACAACTTTAAATCATTTACTTTTGGTTTCAGGTTCGAAAAAAAAATGAGCTTGAAGTTTAGAATTTAAAAAAAAAAGGATACTCATGTTTTACAGCAAAAATATTTCTATCATCTCTTTGCTACTTATATTAGCCAATTCTACCAACGCCCAGCAAGCTTTGCAAAGAGGAGACATACATTATTTAGATGGTAGAGGAGTAGTTGGTAATATAAATACGGGGAGAATTTATAGTCCAGCACCTCACTCATCGTATTCCATCCCCAGCCAACCTAACCTTCCTCCTGTGAGATCAGAGTTATTACCATATGCACCTCCTTATTCACAAAATCTAAATCAACCTCATAACTATGGAGGTAGTGTGTATCAACAGCCTGTAGGAAATTATAGTAGCAGTCTGCCAAAAGGAGTGGTTAAGTTAGATTCATTAAATATAACTTTACATTGTTCTGGAGCTATAGTTCTAAAGCGCTGGGTTATGACTGCAGCTCATTGTGTCATGGATTCGAGGTCTAGAGTGAAATCAAATGTTGTAATTTATCATAAGTCAGATGGAGGTTCGGGGAAAAAATATGTACAAGCGCATAATGTATTTGTTCACCCAGAATACAACCCTCACCCTTCTCGTGCTGGTTTTAATGATTTAGCGCTGTTATATGTACCGGAGGGATTTCCTTCGATTGCCGGCAAGTCTAAGATGTCATTTTACAATGATAGAAATCAGTTATCACAGGTTCAATTATTTGTTTCAGGTTTTGTGAATACCTCTCATGAGTTAACTAATTTTCCGGTAGCACCAGAAAACAATTCAAGGGTAGCTCATGGGGGATATGAAGTGATTACACCGGGTACGCCTGGGAGGCAACTTTGCATTGGAATGAGTGGAGGGATGCTTTGGTCACAAGACAAATCAACAGGTGTGACTCTGCACTTGGGGGTTATTTCTGCCATATGGCCAAAAACTGGGTGCACAACTCCTAGGGAGCCTGAGGGTATAATTATGCAAAATGGAGATCATGTGGGTTGGATTAGAGGTCAAATTGATAGTACTGAACCTGGCGCTAGAAATGAATGGAAAAAGTAAAAAAAAGGAGTGCTAACAAATAGGAGCCTATAATTTAAATCCCAGTTATACAATTTGTTTTACAGGTTCTCCAAGAACCCATGGCGTGATCAATGTCGGACTAAACTTACTTTATTTCCAAACTCATAACGCTGATGACTTTTTCCTTTTGAGGTGCAGTCCACCTGGGGTTCGAGAACTGAGTAAATCTCATTTTTTTAACCTCAAGTATTGAAGCTTTTGACCTCTGCCGATCACTTTTCTTGCAATACTATAGCTCAAAAAATAGACTTAAACTCCTGTTTACATTGTGCTTAATTCGTCTTTCAGGGGCGACTAAGTGTGCCAGTAAAACATTCCTGAGACCGCAAACATAGTTTCTTCAACTACTAAGAATCTTTTTCAGCTGACTAAAAGTTCAACAGCTTTATGCTAATAAAGTCTTTTAGAACAGGTTATGATCTGGTCTAATTTTTGTAGTATATAACCTATGAAGCCCCAAACAATGTCTAAAATTTTTATTTTATTATTTTCAGTCACATTTATCTTTTGCCAAAAATCAGGGGTTTCTTCCAGTGAATTAAAAAAGAAAATAAAACAATTGTTGCTGCTGTCAGTAGGAATTTAAGCTCTGAAAAGAACGGGCTAATGGAGACTCCTATGCCAACACCTAAAAAAGCCTCACCTAAAGTTAGAGCGGCTGAGGAGCTGAAAAGATATAATCAAAAATTAACGAAGCTTAAAACTTTTGAATGTACTGGGCTGGGATGGACTCATAATTTAAAACCAAGTCCAGTTAAAACACCTCCTGAAGATCATGTTCTTGAGAATAGTTCGATGGTCAGTCTAAGAATTATTTATAAAGATGAAGATGAGAAGAACAAAGCAGATGATGGCTATTGTGGAGGCAGCGTTATAGATTCGAATTACATCGTGACAGCAAGCCATTGCATTGCCTCTGATATTAGTTGGAAGCGAGTTGAAGTCATTTATGGAGATGAGTCTCTAGATGGTCATTATGCCCATAAAACTTATGTCGAAAAAGCTTTTTGTCATATTGGTTTCGTGTATGAAACTCTTGATGATGACATTGCTATTTTGAAATTGAAAGATCCACTTCCTGATTGGATAGCGCCGATGAAGATGGACTCTCAGGATGCCTTTTTTCTTAAAGAAGGGACTGAGGCTGTGGCTTATGGATGGCCAGTGAGAGGGCGTAAAGCAGGGGATAGACGCTTAAATAAAACTCATCTTAAAGTTAAAAATATTGATATGAAAAGTTTCATTGACTTGTCTAACTCCAAAAACCCAGAGGGTGGACTGTGTCGCGGAGAAAGCGGAGGACCATTGATTGTCACGGTTGCTGACGGAACAAAAATTTTGGCAGGTGTCTTCTCTGGCATTGATGGAGATACTGAAAATGATGAAGGTAAACTTTGTATGAAGTTGAACTATAAAATGTTTTTTACTCCAATAGCTAAATACAGAGTTTGGATAGATAATTTGGTCGATTATTTAAAAGTTAAAGATATTCAGGGAAACGTTACTGCACCCTGAAGTCACGAGGAACAGGTTTAAAAAAGTCTATTTTTTTCTTAAATGTTGAAAAAAGCTTTTTAATAGCTTTGATGAGGCCTCTTCTTGGAGGCCTTTTAAATATGGGACCTGATGGTTGAGTTCAGTACGGCTTAAGCCATTATGAAGACTTTCTACATATCCTGATTTTGGGTCTGAAGCTCCGTAAACCAGCCGACCCACTCGAGCCGAAATTAAAGCTCCGGTGCACATAGGGCAAGGCTCGAGGGTCACATAAAGTGTGCAGTCTGTGAGTCTCCAGCTATTTCGTATTTTTGAAGCTTGCTCAATGCATAAGACTTCAGCGTGGGCAAGAGGGGAGTTGAGGCTTTCTCTGAGGTTATGAGCCTGAACCAAGATGTGGCCTGAGCTATCTGTAATGACGGCTCCCACTGGGACTTCACCTCTATCCTTAGCCAGTTGGGCCTGTGCCAGGGCTAAATTCATATAATAGAGATCATCTTTTGGTAAACTCATTGTCAAAACCCGATACTTTCAGTAAGTTAGTGTACTTGTGACTTTTATTGAAGTTCCTTGTTTCGTGGATTTCTTGCTTCCAAGGGCTTGAAGCCTCTGTGATCAGTCCTTCAATCTAAATAGGTATACATAGTAAAGTGGATTTTTTGAAGCTTTTGTTTATTGGTCTGCACGTTATTTAAGTTTTGTTTTTAGCATCTATTTTAAAAAGAAAGCTTTAAGTTTTTACAAACAACATTTGAAGGTGGTGATTGTTTTGGCATTTGTAAAATTACGTGATGGTGAGCCTTTTGAGTCCGCTTTTAGAAGATTTAAGAAAAGTTGTGAAAAATCTGGAATTCTTTCTGAAGTGAAAAAAAGAGAGCACTACGAAAAACCGAGTATTAAAAAGAAAAAGAAATCTATTGCAGCTCAAAAAAGACTGGTTAAAAAGTCCCGTGGGAAACCTTCAGACTATTAGCTTCACTTTTCTGATACAGGAATTCTCAGAGTTTGTTATTTAACTTTAGAAACAATGAGAGTTCCTAATTAATTCAACAATCACAGCGATGAGCTGTCACATTATTTTAGGCTTACCGAAAATATTTTCAGTAAGCCTATTTTTTTAATAGGAGTTGGGACTTGAATTTAAAATCTAAATTATTAGACGACATCAAAACAGCAATGAAAGCCAAAGACAGTGTGACCTTAAGTTCACTCAGGTTCCTCAATGCCCAGATTAAAAATAAAGAGATTGAAGCCCGCCCTAAAGAGCTTACAGATGAAGATGTTTTAAGCGTTGTCAAAAAAGCTGTGAAACAACGTAAAGAATCTATCCATCAATATAAAGAAGCCGGCCGTGAGGATTTAGTGGCTCAAGAGCAATCAGAGCTCACTATTATCGAAAAATACCTCCCTGAAATGATGCCTGAAGCTGAGGTTAAAAAATTAGTCCTTGATGTGGTTAAAGAACTCAATGCCAGTTCTATGAAAGATATGGGGAATGTGATGAAGGCAGTTCTTGCAAAGTCTGGAGGCTTAGCCGACAGTGCTACTGTATCAAGCTTGGTTAAAGCTGAGCTGTCATAGAAATTTATTTATCATTTATCTCCACAGCCCTTAATAATCTCAGTTTACAGAGTGTAGAATATGGCCTATCGATTTGAAACCTCATTTTTAGAAGAGCTTCGTCAGCGTTGCTCTCTTGAAACCTGGATAGGCAAGTACACGGCTTTAAAGCAAAAAGGCTCACAGTTGATGGGCTTATGCCCATTTCCAGATCACCAAGAGAAATCCCCAAGTTTTAGTGTGTCCTCAGAGAAGCAACTTTATCATTGTTTTGGATGTGGTAAATCAGGGAATGTGTATTCTTTTTTGAGAGATTACAATGGCATGAGTTTCCCTGAGGCTGTAGAGATCTTGGCGCAATCAGTGGGAATGGATGTGCCCCGCGAAGATCAAAAAAAATACTCTGAAATTATTCAAAAGAAATTATTTATAAAAAAAATCAACCATGAGGCTCAAGACGCATTCTTAAAGCAACGTCTACAAGAGAATTCTAAATTGGCCGCTTTTTTTAAAAGAAGAAATATTCAAAATGAGAGCTTAGAGGTTTTTGCAGTAGGCTACGCTCCTGATGCTTGGGATTTTTTAAGCGCTAAAATGAAAAGCCAAAACCTGGGGCTTAAAAAAATGGAGTCCACAGGTCTTTTTAAATCCAAAGATGGGAAAAGTTATTATGATGTTTTTAGAGATCGAATTATTTTTCCAATAAGATCTACAAATAGTGATGTGATCGGGTTCGGGGGCCGGAGTCTGGATGGGGATACGATGCCCAAATATTTGAACTCTCCAGAGACTGTGCTTTTTCAGAAAAAAAGAACACTTTATGGTCTCTATGAAAATGCCAAGTATATTAGAGCTGAAGACCAGGCCTTAATTGTCGAAGGTTATATGGATGTTTTGATGCTCCATCAATTTGGTTTTAAAAATGCTGTGGGTGTTTTGGGGACTGCTTTTACTGAGGAGCATGCTAAAAAACTGAAATCTTATACGGGTAGAGTTTGTGTTATTTTTGATGGAGATAATGCCGGAAGAAGGGCTTCTGAAAAAGCCCTTAAGGAGGCTTTAAAGCAAGACCTTATGCTTAAGGCCGTTTATCTTCCAGAGTCACAAGATCCCGATAGTTTTCTAAATGAGTTTGGAGCACAAAAATTGAGAGATGAGATTGAGAGTTCGAAGGATCTTTTCAGTTTAATATTGGAATCTAAAATCAAAAGTTTAAAGCAGCTTGAGGCCTCTGATAAGATCAACATAGTTTCTGAAATGAAAATATTTTTAGATTCTATCAATGATCGTTCCATTTTAAGTCTTTACTTTAAAGAGCTCGCTGAGCGACTTGATGTGACATCGACATGGCTTAAGAGCTACTTTAAGTCTGGTGCTAAAGTGAAACCGATGGAAAGTCAGTTAGAGTCTTCCAAGGAAGCTGAAACTTGGCCTAACAAAATAATAATACCCTCTACTGTAAGCCGTCTTGAGCTGACGCTTTTAAATCTGATTTTAAAATCAAAATCATGCTTGGAATGCTTTTTGAAGGTGAGTGACGTAGAGCTTTGGGAAACCAAAGAATTAGAGCAAGTGAGCCAATTAATTAAGGATATGTATAGACAAAATCCGAACACTTTTGCTAGCCTATCATCTGGGGTACTCGAGAAAGTGCAGCCCAGTCACTTTCTCACAAAGCATTTGGCAGATCCTATGTTGAGTATGACAGATGAAGAGGACTTGCACTTATATGAGGATTGCATAAAAAAAATAGCTCACAAAAGAAAAAAAGAAAAAACAAAAGCTTTGCTTCAAGAATTGAAGATCAAAAAAGATCCAAATTCCCTTGAGAAGTACAGAGATATGTTGGACCTCAAAATTAAAGATTTGGATTGATTTTGTTGTTTCTAAATTTATTTGAATTGATTTATAAATCTAAACAGGAGATTTAATGGCTCAGAAAAAAGATATAAAACCTCTAGGCCTTAGAGAGCAGAAGAAAATTGTTAAGGCTGAAGTCGAAAAGTTCGTAGCTTTATTTAAAGAGCAAGGGGCTTTGACAGTTGAAGAGGTCCACGAAGCCTTACCTGTTGAAATCAACAACCCGGACGCTCTGGATTACTGTATGGTGATGTTAGATGCTGGCGGAGTAGTACTTGCTGAGCATGAAGATCTCAATAAAGACGACGATGACGATCATGAAGAAGAGAAAAAAGTCACCGAAGACAGTAAGGGCAATGATCCTGTCAGACTCTATTTAAGAAAGATGGGAAGCGTGTCTCTTCTAACTCGTGAGGGAGAAGTCACGATCGCTCAGCGTATAGAAGATGGTGAACGTAAAATTGTAAAATCTATTTTGCTATCGCCGATGGGGACTGAAGAGATCATACAGCTTGGCGAGCGGGTGACGCAAGGTCGAATTAAATTAAAGGCTGTTTTTCGTGGCCTGGAAGATGAAGAAACTCAATATGAAGAAGACGAGTACCTTGAAAAAATTCAAGAGCTTTTAGGTGAAGTTAAAAAGTATGAGTCTGAGGCTAAAAAATATTTTCTTAAAATCAAGAAAGTAGGATTAAAATCTCCTGATGGTCAGAAAGTTTATGCCAAATTAATGCTGGCTAACGATGCTTTGATGAAGACTTTTGACACAATTAACTTTAACAGAAAAACAATCAATAGAATTGTAGTTAAATTTAAGAATACAGTGAGTCGCATGAGAGAGCTCACGGCAAGAGTGAAAGAAGTTCAGAGGTTTGCAGTCTGTAAAGACAGTGAAGCCTTTAAAAAGAACTTTCAAAAAGCTCAAAAATCAGCATCAACTTTAGAAAAGCTATTAGCTGAAGCTAAAATGCCGCAGTGGAAACTTGAAGGTTTCTATGAGCAGCTTGTAGATTCTGAAAGGCGTTACGAGCGTTTGCTTAAAGACACTGAAATGAGTTTTGAGTGGGTGCGAGACATTTACACTGAGATTTGGAAGGGTGAAAGAGAAGCCGATAAAGCCAAGTCAGAGCTAGTTGAAGCCAACTTAAGACTTGTGGTCTCAATTGCAAAAAAATACACCAACCGTGGTCTTCAGTTCCTAGATTTAATTCAAGAAGGAAACATTGGACTCATGAAGGCCGTTGATAAATTTGAGTACAGACGTGGATACAAGTTTTCAACTTATGCCACATGGTGGATTCGTCAGGCGATCACCAGAGCTATTGCCGATCAGGCTCGTACCATTCGAATTCCAGTGCATATGATTGAAACCATTAACAAGCTTATCCGTATTTCAAGACAGATGGTTCAAGAGTTAGGCCGTGAGCCCCAACCCGAAGAGATTGCAGCTCGTATGGATCTCCCAGTAGATAAAGTGCGAAAGGTTCAAAAGATTGCAAAAGAGCCTATCAGCTTAGAAACTCCAGTGGGTGAAGAAGAAGATTCCCATCTTGGGGATTTCATTGAAGATAAAAAAGTAGTGAACCCATCAGAAGCCATCGTAAGCATCAACCTGGCAGAGCAAACAAGACAAGTTCTACAGACCCTCACTCCGAGAGAAGAGAAAGTTTTGAGAATGCGATTTGGTATTGGAGAAGAAAGCGATCATACTTTGGAAGAAGTGGGGCAAGATTTTAACGTCACTCGTGAGAGAATACGTCAGATTGAAGCCAAGGCCCTCAGAAAGTTGAGACATCCATCTCGTTCAGAAAGGTTAAAGGCTTTCTTGGAATCTACTGAAGGGGAGACTTGATTTTTTATCAAGCTTCCTTCATTTTAAAAGGGACTTTATTATTTTTAATAAAGTCCTAAAAAATCAAATTTAATAATATCTTTTGGGGGCTTAGCTTAGTTGGTTAAAGCATCCGGCTCATAACCGGAGGATCGGAAGTTCGAGTCTTCCAGCCCCTACCACTTTAATATCTAAACGAATGAAAGAACGGTTCTTTCCGATTTAGAGTGTAGTATTCCAAAAAGCTCAATTAAAACGATACGCTAAGAAGCCTCAACCTGTAGTTATTAAAGTTCTTAAACCCAAAACCATTTCTCTTCAACAGTTTGGCTATATTGTTAAAGCCTTCAGCTCGGGCATTGGTTAAACCCGTGACAAAATAATTTAAAATCTCGGACTTCCACTTTATCAAAGTTTTTCGAAGTGTTTTGATTTCTTTAAGCTCCGAGTGAGCCATCTCATTGATCAACTTATTCAAACTCTCACGGGCTCGGTTTATTCCTCGACATCGATACAGTTTATGGAGAGCTTCTTTGTAAATATACACTTCCTCAAGCTCAGGGTGATTCTTTAAATAACTTGATATCGCCTGCCTCTCCCAGTACTTCAGGTTCTTTGAGCTCACTGTGAGCAAACGCTTCGCTCTGCTGTCTGCATAAGTCTGCGTGATGTCTTTACGTCGTCTGAGTAAATGAGGCGTCAGCAGTCTTAAGACGTGAAACTTGTCTGCCACTATCTCGGCCTTCGGGAAAAACTCTTTTACAAACTTTTTATAAGGGTCACACAAGTCTAAGCTCACGTACTTTACATTCGAGCGGCCTTCAATTTCGCTCAAACCGCCTTTCATATCATCGACTCGGCGGCCATGTATAAGCTCAAAGGGCCGTTTATTCACGTGATCTACAACTAAACTTGCAAACTCCCGTTGACCACGGCCTCCTCGTTTGAACAGATGCTCATCTATGCCTATATGCTTAGGCCAGGGGTAACTGAGCTTGCGCTTTCGGTTGAGCTCGAGGCTTTCATAAAAGTGACGGTAAATTGTATCATTAGAGCAACGACAATACTTACGAACAAGCTTTAAGCTTCGATAGGTCTCACAGGCCCACTGTACGTGTCTTTTAAACCTCTGGGTAAATCTCTTGTGTTTATTGATTCCGGGCACAGGTTCTGTAAAGACTTTCTTACAGTTCTTACATTTGAGTCGACGCTTTTTAATCAACAGCTCCACAGATTTATCTCTGACTGGAGCATCTTTAACCCTAACTACTACGTACTGATGGACCCAATACTCCCCTGAACTGCAGTTTGTGCAGTACTCTTGATTTGGCTTTTTTTCGCATTCTACAACTCGAACTCCACTTCCTCGTTTTTGATAACTTCTTGTGATCTTTAACTCTGGCAATCCA